>JBEKTF010000121.1:0-25804 GCA_049516355.1 Bryobacteraceae bacterium
TAAGACCAACAAACAATACCAACAACACTAACATAACAAATACTAGTAATATTCCCAGTAAAAAAGACCGGGAGTGGGTATAGAATCGATTCAACACACAATGGTGGAATGGAAATTGTGGACAAAATGCAGAAGCAAAGACTATTGAGTTGTTCGGAATCGGAAATGGCGTCGGTATGCGACCAGGACGAATGTTCTCGGGAGTTATTGGTCTCCGGTGAAGGCTCGAATAAAGGGGGAACTGTGAAATTACGAGTCGTTTCCATGTTGGTTCTAGTCTTGGTTCTCTCGTTGCTGACAGTCAGTGCCTATGCCGACAGCATCGTTCTCCAATCTGCAGGTACTTTTGCGGTCCTGGCTGGCGCGGGGGTGACGAATACCGGCACGACCACTATCAACGGGGGAAATGTGGGGAGTTATGGTTCGACTACTTCGATCACCGGTGGGGTCCCGTGCCCCGCAGCAAACTGCATCGCCATCACAGGAGGGACGGTCCTCGGAACCGCTACGGCCACGAATAAATCTGATCTGGTCACAGCAATCAATGATCTGGCACTCCTGTCGAGCCTTAACATAGGCACGGCGGGTCTCTCCGGGAACGTAACAGTCACCCCAGGTGTCTATTCCAGTGGGTCGACCTTTGAGCTGAACGGAACAGTCACTCTGGACGCCGAGGGTCTAAGCAATGCGGACTTCATTTTCCTGGCAGGGAGCTCGCTCACGGCCGATGTCGGCTCGAATGTTGTGCTGGAAAATCCCGGTACGGACGACGGCGTGTATTGGGTTGAGGAGGGTTCAGGTTCGGCGACTCTTGATGGCTCCACGTTCGTAGGGAATGTTCTCTCTAATACGAGTATCACGTTTGATGCGGCCGTAACAATAACCTGCGGTAGCGCCTTGGCAAATACTGGTGATGTAACAATGATTAACGACACCATTGATACTAATACTAGCTGCAGCGGCAGCCCTTTCATCAGTACATCCCCCGAAACACTCGGTGAAGTGGTCGAGACCAGTGGTGGAAGTACACCCCCACCCGCGGGGACGATCGCGCCTGTCGCCACCACCACCACCACTCCAGACCCCGGCACCTTTACGTTGCTCTCATCCGGACTACTCGCGATGGTCTTTCTGACGTTCCGCAAGGGAACGGCCGATGGAAGTCGGAGCTTGTAAAAGGCAGGGAATGCCCGCCGAAGATCTACCTCATGCCGAAACAGCTTCTTATCTCAAGCACGTCGTACAGCCGCACACCGTGCTTTGGTTAGTCGTAGTGTTAGCTTTCACCGCTGTCGCATGTGCCAGTCCGATTACTGTAACAAATCCAATCCCACTGACCGGTTCTGGATCGTGGACTTCCGCATTTCCCGGAATCGAAGTGACATCCGCGTCGGCCTCAGGCAGCAATGGAGTGGACTTTGCAAGCTTTAGTTACACGAGCGATTGCGCCGGGGCCGGTAGTCCATCAGTAGGGGTCACTGTTAATGGCGGTTGCGGTATGGCAACTGGATTTGGAGCCGACATTGATACCGTGCAAAGCGACTTTTTTTCGGTGGACCTGTTTGCGGACACGGGCACTGGTCTTCTTGATATCTACGATTCGAGCGACGATCTCCTTGCCTCTGCTGATCTGATCGGCTGGATCAACATCACTTCCATAGTTGAATCCGGGCCGCCCGGAAATCCAGCGCAGGATGTTGACGGCACTTTCGCCATCACTCCCGCTCCCGAACCGAAAACATACTTAACCTTGGGATTTGGCTTGATCTGGATTGTGAAATTCCGGCGGCCAATGGTCCCGAGGTAGTTCGCTCTCGAAGAAGATGGAACGTGTCAGTAGATTTATGTACCCTCCTCGTTCAACGTCCATTCGCTCAATATACTTGTGTTCGCGAGCCTTGCCACGGTCGCGCGGCTCATGGTCGATCGACCGCCAGGCGCGCGAAGCTTCGAACCGGCGCCCGCGATACGTAGAGCTTAGCCCTCGGGACGCCATTGCCATCGTCCCGCGGTCGGGTCCACGGACCCAAGAAGGGCAATGATCGAGGAGCACCTCAGACCCGGATACGCGGCGCTCGAAGTCGCGGATAAGTGGCAGCAAAACGATGGAACGTGGTTTTCGCTGATGCGAAATGTGCTGCAACTCCCCGCATGGATGTTGCCGGCCGTCCAGCGCGCTGTGAGAAAGGGGTCGTGGCGACATGCCAATGATCCAATCAAGTGCGTCAGGGAGAACGCGGAACGCGAGGCGCTACGAATGGGATTGAGAGGGAAGCCGGCTGTTCCGAAGGTGCAGTGAATACCGGGCAATCCCGAAAAGTTACCGAACCGCCAGCAACCGGCCACTAGGTCAAGGATGTTCGCCGCCCACGGGTATGCATCTTCGGGATCTTTTTGCAGGAGCAGAGAAAGATTCGTGGCTAACGGGCCAAAATCATCCCGCGTGATGCAAGCGCAAATCGCGAGTTGCGAGGCCTGTTTTATTGAACCTTTCTCTCTTCCATCCTGATCAAAAAAAGATACGACTTCTCGTTTTTCAAGTCTCCGAATGATTCGTTTGCCTTGTTCGTAGGCCTTCTGGATGCCAGTGTCGGAACGGAATGCGTCCCGGATCCTCGCAAAGGCCCTTTCGGGATCACGAAAGGGCTCTTTAGGCGGCGAAGCCTTCGCTTCAAAGACAATGACGAGTTCGTCATCGAAGGCGATCACGTCGTGCTCATAGTGGGCGTCCGGGGTTTCATAAACCGCTTCCCAAATCGTCGCGGCCTGGCCTGGCAGCGCCCTGGCATAACGGGCGACCTCGCCCTCCAGCGACTTGTCTCTCGCCCTCGTAAACCTGTCCTTCACCGAGCTCTGAGTCAGGGCCCTTTCGCCAGTCGCGAGTACTGCAGAGAATAGCGAATTTCCTGTTATGCAAAACGCGGTGCGGTCATCGATGCGAAGCAGGGGTCGGCATCCCGATGAAGTGCGACCTTCGCTCGCATCTGCTGGCGACCAGGCCGCCCGGAACCGACGAAACGGTTGCACCAGCAGCCCATCGCGCGCGCATCCTGTTGGTGGAGAATGGGGCTAACATGGCGGAGACGACAAAACCCAAACAAAACATCCTCGTAATCGACGTAGGAGGAACCCACCTCAAATTCATCGACTCCCAACATTCGGCGCCAGTCAAGCTACCGTCGGGTCCTGAAATGTCCGCGCCCCGTATGGTGACAGAGGTACAGACCGCCACCAAAGATTGGAGATATACGGCTGTTTCCATTGGCTACCCGGGCCCCGTGCGTCAGGGAAGACCGCTTGCCGAGCCTCACAACCTCGGCGCTGGCTGGGTCAGCCAGGACTTCGAAAAGGCATTCGGGTGCCCCGTCCGCATCGTCAATGACGCGGCGATGCAGGCTCTCGGGAGCTATGACGGCGGCCGCATGCTGTTTCTTGGGCTCGGCACAGGGTTCGGTTCGGCCTTGATTGTCGAAGGCGTTTTGGCGCCGATGGAACTGGCGCATCTACCCTATAGAAAAGGGCATACTTACGAAGACTATGTCGGGTTGCGCGGCCTCGAACGAATGGGCAAAGCCAGGTGGCGCCGGCACGTTCTCGTCGTGATCGACCAATTTCGTCGAGCGCTGGAGGCGGAGTACGTCGTGGTTGGCGGCGGCAATTCGAAGCTCCTCAAAGAGCTGCCCGATGGAGTCAGGCTCGGCGCGAATTCCAATGCATTTCTCGGAGGCTTCCGGCTCTGGAACGAGTACCCCCAAAAGCAACGCTAACGCCCCGCGTTAACGAATTCCGCACCATAAACCGTCTTGCCCCGGCATGCTATGCTTCCGGTGCATCAAACAAGTAACCTGAAAGCGTATGGAAATTCAATTCACCACACAGATTTTCAAGGAAGGCCGGACCTTCGTGGCGCATACGCGCGAACTCGACCTCTCTTCCTGCGGTGGCACCCGGCAGAAGGCGCTCCGGAATCTCAAAGAGGCGGTCCGGCTCTTTCTCGAAGAGGCTGAGAGGATGGGCACGCTGCAGCAGATCATCGAAGAGGCTGGTTACCTGAAGCGGAGGAGTAAACTTCAGGGTCCGAAGCTCATCACGACCCAGCGAGTGTCCCTGCCGCTACCGCTGCAGCATGTCAAAGCTTAGTCCGGTCTCCCACCAGACCCTCAGAAGCGCAAAGGGCGCTGTCCCGCGCCGCCATACAGCCAAGGAACACCCATCAGGAGTGGCGCGGACGCGACCCGTTTTGCGCGTGTTCCTTAAAAGAGTCTTCGAGGCCGACGGGTTCCGCTGCGTTCGCATCGAAGGCGACCACATGGTGTTCACCAAACCCGGCGTCCTGCGTCCCGTCGTGATTCCGAAGTACGCCGCAATTCCCGTGTTCATCATCAAGAACAATCTCCGAACGGCGGGAATGACGCGGGAACGCTATTTCGAACTTCTGGGCCAGTCCTGAACTTCAACTCCTTACAAGAAGAAAACTGCGACGGTACCATTCCTTCGTCGATCCCCGCCCGTACGAACCAACCATTCACATTCAAAGCCCCGAGGCCGCCCGAATCGGCATTTTCAGGGTCCGGGTTAGACCCGGTCACCGCCTTTTCAGAAATTCATCCGCCTGTTTTGAACAACTTGGCAGACGAACGTGGTTCCACTCTCTTTTCGTCTGCTCTACTCCAGCCAGGAGACGCGACTTCAAGTCGCGTACTTCCCGAAGGACACCCATGATCTCCGAAAAGCAACTCGAAGCCAACCGCCGCAACGCCCAGCGCTCCACGGGCCCCAGAACCGGCGAAGGCAAAACACGCTCCAGCCGGAACAACCTGCGTCACGGTCTAACCGGCCACATCAACATCCTGCCCACCGAAGATCGCGAAGCCCACGACGCCTTCTGCAACGAGCTCAGCGACAGCCTCAAACCCGAGACCCCCATGGAACGGCAACTCGCCCTGGCCATAGCGGAAGACAGTTGGCGCCTCAACCGCGCCCGCGCCATCGAGAACAACATGTTTGCGCTCGGCCACGAAGGCGAGCGCCGCGAACTCCAGATCGCCCTCGCCGACGCCCGAACCTTCCAGGCCCAGGCCAATCAATTCCAGCTCCTGACCATCTACGAGCAGCGCATCAACCGTAACCTCCAGCGGAACCTGAAGCAGCTCCAGGAACTCCAGGCCGAGCGCCGCCGTCAGTGCGAGCAGGCCCTCGAAGAGGCAAAGCTCCTGGCCCAGCTCAATCTGATGAACGGTTTACCGCACGACCCGGCGGCAGACCAGGCACGAAATGGCTTCGTCTTTTCAATCGCCGAAATCAACCACGCCATCGATCGCGATAACCGCCTGAAGGAAGCCAGAAACATAGCAAAGGAGGTCCGAGCGGCTTCGGAGGCGTCCCAATCGGCTCACATGGGGCGAGCGGCGTGATCGAGCGACCCTTTCCATTCCACTAAATCCGGCGTCAGAGGAGACTCCACCACCACCTTCTCGCCAGTCGCCGGACTGCGAAATCCCAACCGGTGCGCATGCAGAAAATAGCGGTTCCACGGCGACGCCTTCCCGCCATACAGCCGGTCTCCCGCAACCGGATGCCCCAGCGCGGCCATATGTGCGCGAATCTGGTGCGTGCGTCCGGTGCCGATCCGAATCTCAAGGAACGTAAACCCGCGGTAGTGTTCCAGCGCCTTCCAGTCCGTCACCGCGTGGCGTCCTGTATTCCTCCGCGCAGTCATGCGCGCCCGATTTCCCGGATCGCGCGCAATCGGTTTCTCAATATGCCCGCTACCCTCAAGTGCCCCCTCGACCAGCGCCAGATAAGTCTTCTCAACCTTGCGCGATGAAAACTGCAAGGCGAGATCCTGGTGCGCCGCGTCGGTTTTCGCGACGAGAAGGACGCCGCTCGTGAACCGATCTAACCGATGTACGATGCCAGGCCGCAATTCGCCGCCCATGGTCGAGAGCGCCTCGAATCGATGTAACAGAGCATTCACCACCGTGCCGCTATGCACCCCGGCCCCGGCGTGAACCACCATCCCCGCTGGTTTATCGATCGCCACCACGCTCGCATCTTCGTAGAGCACCGAAAGCGGAATATTCTCGGCCTCGGCCTTCAGCGCCGGCAGATGCGCAGGCTCGACCTCAATCTCTTCCGCGCCGCGAATGAGAGAGGAGGGCTTGCCTGCCACGCCATTCACGCGCACGCGCCCATCGCGAATCCAGCTCTGCAACCGCGACCGGCTGTATTCCGGCAACCGCTCATGCAGCAGCGCATCCAAACGTTTTCCGCGATCGCCCGCGTCAGCTTTCAGCAACATTTTTGAGGAAGCGCAAAGGGCGCTGTCTCGCGCCACCATACAATGAAGGAACCTTCCATAAAGGTGGCGCGAACGCGACCCGTTTTGCGCGTGTTCATCAAACGGTACATTGGTAGCAGAGCACTCCTCCCCGCATCTCTACTACATTTTGACTTCATGCTGGAAGAAATCACAGTCTCGGGCGCGCGTCAACACAACCTGAAGAATATCAGCGTCCGCATTCCCCGGAACACGTTGACCGTGATCACAGGTCTGAGCGGCTCCGGTAAATCGTCGCTTGCTTTCGACACGATCTACGCCGAAGGCCAGCGCCGTTATGTCGAAACTCTGTCCACCTTCGCGCGGCAATTCCTCGATCAGATGGAGCGTCCCGATGTGGATTCGATCGACGGGCTGAGCCCGTCGATTTCAATCGATCAGAAAACCACCGGGCGAAGCCCCCGCAGCACCGTCGGCACCATCACCGAGATCTACGATTATCTGCGCCTGCTCTATTCCTCCATCGGCATCCCGCACTGTCCCGTATGCGGCAATGAAATCTCCCGCCAGACCACAGAGCAGATTCTGAAGCACGTGCTTTCTTTGCGTCCGGACGACCGCATTCTCGTCATGGCCCCGATTGTGAGAGGCCGCAAAGGTGAGTTTAAAAAGGATCTGGAGAAAATCGCGCGCCAGGGTTTCGGCCGGGCTCGCATCGACGGTGTGATCCGGTCGCTCGAAGACGAGATCCCGCTCGACAAGCGCCGCAACCACACGATCGAAGTCATCGTTGACCGCCTTCTCGTCAAACCCGGCATCGAGAAACGTCTGGAAGCCTCCATCGAAACCGCCACAAAGCTGGCCAACGGCCTCGTGTTGATCTCCGTTGTCGAGACCTCCGGAACGCCAAAGGAAGAGCGCCTCTATTCACAGAAACTCGCCTGTGTGGAGTGCGGCGCGAGCGTGCCGGAACTCGAGCCGCGTTCGTTCTCGTTCAATAGTCCGTATGGCGCCTGCGAAGAATGCGCCGGCATCGGCAGCACTTGGGCGTTCGATCCCGACAAGGTCATAGTGGATCCGGCGAAGCCTTTGCTCGAAGGCGCTCTCGGCCCGGGCGCGGGTTCGAGCCGCGTCACGAATAAGGTGCAGGAAGCCGCCAAGCCGCTGCGCGCCCGGCTGAAGATGCCTTGGGAAAAGCTCCCGGTGGCGACGTGCGAAGCACTGCTGAGCACCATCCTTTCAACGCTCGAAGAAATTTACATCGACGCTCCGTCCGATTATCAGGAGTGGCTCACCGAATACATGTCGCCGGTCCCGTGCCCTGCCTGTGGCGGCAAGCGCCTGCGTCCGGCCAGCCTCGCGGTGCGCGTCAAAAACGTTTCGATCGCCGAGTTCACCGCCATGCCGCTGTCGCGCGCTCTGCTCACGGCGCGTTCCTGGCAATTCACCGATCGCGAGAACCAGATCGCCGGTCGCGTAGTCGATGAGATCCGCCGTCGCCTCGAGTTCCTGGAATCTGTCGGCCTTCATTATCTGAGCCTCGAACGCGCCGCTTCGACCTTATCCGGCGGAGAAGCGCAGCGCATTCGTCTGGCGACTCAAATCGGTTCGAAGTTGCGGGGCGTACTCTACGTTCTCGACGAGCCCTCGATCGGGCTGCATCCGCGCGATAACAACCGCCTGCTCGACACTCTCACAGCTCTGCGCGACATGGGCAACACGGTGCTCGTGGTCGAGCACGACGCGGAGACCATCGAGCGCGCCGATTACGTGATCGACCTTGGCCCCGGCGCCGGACGGCTCGGCGGCGATCTCGTCGCGAGCGGAACTCCGGATGCAATCCGCGCGAGCGAGACATCGCTCACCGGCCGCTACCTGGCGGGCACGCTGTCGATCCCTATACCGCTCGTGCGTCGACCGGGTAACGGCGAGTCGATCCGCGTCAGCGATGCCCGCGAACATAATCTGAAGGGAATCGACATCGAGTTTCCCCTCGGGCGGCTGATCGTTGTGACGGGCGTATCCGGCAGCGGAAAATCGACTCTCGTAAACGACATTCTGTATCGCGCCCTGGCGCATGAGATCTACGGTTCCCATGAAGCGCCCGGTGCGCATGGAGAAATCTCCGGTATCGCGAATATCGATAAAGTGATCCGCATTGATCAATCGCCGATCGGCCGGACACCGCGTTCCAATCCCGCGACTTACACTGGCCTCTTTGCGCCGATCCGCGATTTTTACGCTCTGTTGCCCGAATCGCGCGAGCGCGGCTACAAGCCCGGCCGCTTCAGCTTCAACGTGAAGGGCGGCCGCTGCGAAGCCTGCCAGGGCGATGGTCTGAAGCGCATCGAGATGAACTTCCTGCCGGACGTCTACGTGACGTGCGACGTCTGCCGCGGAAAGCGCTATAACTACGAAACCCTGCAGGTGAAGTACAAAGGCTACTCGATCGCGGATCTGCTCGGACTCACGGTGGAAGAGGCGCTGCCGGTGCTGGAAACAAACCCGCAGATCCGGCCAAAACTGCAAACTCTGCTCGATGTGGGGCTGGGCTACGTTCACCTCGGGCAATCCTCTACCACGCTCTCTGGGGGCGAAGCGCAGCGTATCAAGCTGGCGAAGGAACTGAGCAAACGTCAGACCGGGCGCACGTTTTACGTGCTGGATGAACCGACTACCGGCCTGCACTTCGAGGACGTTCGCAAGCTTCTCGAAGTGCTGCAGCGCCTGGTCGATCTCGGCAATACAGTATTAGTGATCGAGCACAATCTCGACGTCGTCAAGTGCGCCGACTGGGTAATCGATCTCGGCCCCGATGGCGGCGAAGATGGCGGACGCCTCGTAGCCGCGGGAACTCCCGAACAGGTGATGCGCTCGCGCAAAAGCTTCACCGGTGAAGCGCTGCGCAAAGTCCTGCAGTCAGGCAAGGCCGCTTAAAACCTGAAGTACCATATAAGTATGAACATCGACGAACGTCTGGAGAAGCTGACTGAACGCCACGAAGCGCTTACTCAGACTGTCGAAATCATCGCCGCGATGCAGAAGGACAACGAAAGGCTTTCCGCCGAGCGTTCCGCAGCGGCCGACCCCACTAGCTGTGGAACAGATCAACGCATCGAAGTTTAAAGAACAATGCCTTTCGCTGCTCGATCGTCTCGGTCCTGAGGGCATCGTCATTACCAAACATGGGAAACCTATCGCCCGCCTGATTCCCATAGCGTCCGGTTGCGCGGACCTTATCGGCAGCATGGAGGGAAAGGTAAACGTGGCGGGCGATATTATCTCCACTGCAATCAAGTGGGATGCTGAATCTTGACGCTCACATTCTCCTGTTTCGCGCTGGACGCGAGTGATCCGGCGGACGAAGTTAATCGCGCCAGCCTGATGTTGCGGGCCAACTATACTGGAGACGCGGCTACCAGCCGCGTTTCTTCATCCCCGTTCTGTGAATAACTACTACGGCCTCGGCCCCATCGATCTTTCGGGCTTGAAAACCATCTCGCTCGTCGAACGTGGCGGCAAGGTGCAACAATCCGATTTCGCGAAGGCATATCAACCAGGAACCGGCATCGACGGCCTGCTCGCAAGCCTGCCGCACATCCTCGCCGGAGACACCTTGCGGGCCGTTGTCGACGCGATCGCGGCCGCGCGCAAAAAACAAAAACCGGTCATTTGGGGCATGGGCGGTCACGTCATTAAATGCGGACTCGCGCCTGTACTGATCGATCTGATGCATCGGGGCTTCGCCACCGCTTTCGCGATGAACGGGTCAGCCTCGATCCACGATTTCGAGATCGCCCTGGCAGGGCAAACGAGTGAGGATGTCGAATCCGTGCTCCCGGACGGCCGCTTCGGCAGCGCGGAGGAAACCGGCCGGGAATGGAATGCGGCACTCAAAACCGGCGAAGGTGTGGGCGAAGCGCTGGGCCGCGCCCTCGACCGCCTGGCGCCGGAAGCGCACGCGCCCGCGAGTCTGCTGCTGCAGGCCTGGCGCGCCCGCGTGCCCGTGACTGTTCACGTGGCCATCGGCACCGATACGCCGCATACGCATCCGGCCTCGAACCCCGCAGTGCTCGGTAGCGCGACGCACCACGATTTCCGTCTGTTCTGCACCCTCGTCGCGGCGTTAAATGAGGGAGGAGTTTATGTCAATGCCGGGTCCGCCGTCGTGATGCCCGAGGTTTTTCTGAAAGCCGTTTCATGCGTGCGGAATCTCGGTAATGAACTGCGCGATTTCACCACCGTCAATCTGGATTTCCTGCAACACTACCGCCCCCGCGTCAACGTAGTCGAGCGCCCCCATGCACAATCGGGGGGCCACGGCTACTCACTGACGGGCCATCATGAAATCATGATCCCGCTCCTGGCCGCCGCACTGATAGAGAAGACCGCTTGAGCCCCCAATCCGCCGCCGCGCCTATTCATCTTGCCGACCGCGAACGCCCTTTCTGGGGCTTCGCGGAAGTGCTTCTCATCGTGGCGCTGTTTCTTCCCGCTGTGTGGGTGGGAAGCCTCGCGGTCGAGGCAGCCAGTTCGTACGTTCACAGCAACGCGCAACGCGGGCTCCCGTTGTTGATCGCCGAGTTCCTTGGCTATGCAATCGTCTTCGTAGCGCTGCGGCTCCTTTTTGCGCGCCACGGCAAGCCGTTGTTTGAATCGCTCGGGTGGGTTCCGCAACCGTTCCGGGTCAGGCACCTTGTACTGCTCGGCGTAGGGTTGGCGGCTGCCGTCGTTATTCTCGGGAACGTGCTGGGCCTTCCCAATGTCGAGACGCCTTTCGACAAGTTGCTCAGCGATACGGCCAGCCGGATCGGAATCGCGCTGTTCGGTGTAACGCTCGGCCCGATCATCGAAGAGCTGCTGTTCCGCGGTTTCCTCCAGCCGGTGCTGGTGGATTCGATGGGCGCGCTGCCAGGCATTCTGGTGACCTCCCTACTGTTTGGAGCCATGCATCTCACCCAGAACGCGAACATCTGGCAGAGCGGCGTTCTGATCACGCTGGTCGGCTTCGTGCTCGGCGTGGTGCGCCACATTTCCGGATCGACGCGCGCTTCAGCCATCACACACATCTCTTACAACGCACTGCCGTTCCTGGCCCTGGTTCTGTCGGGAATGCCCAACGCAAAGCCCTGACTAAGACAATGCCATGATTGAAACAATTCAATGGACTGGCGAAGGCGTGGTCATGATCGACCAGACGCGCCTCCCGGCCGAAGAGACATACATCACCTGCAGGACTTACACAGAAGTTGCGGACGCGATCCGTACGATGATCATCCGTGGCGCGCCGGCCATCGGCGTCGCTGCCGCCATGGGCGTCGCGCTCGGCGTTTCACAAGCTGACGAGGTGGATCTCGACGCGCAGTTCGAGACGATCTGCGCAGAGCTGGCTTCTACGCGGCCGACCGCGGTCAACCTGTTCTGGGGCATCGAGCGGATGAAGCGCCTCTACTGCTCCATCCGCCATTTGCCCTGGGAGGAGATTCGAGATCTTCTCGTTGCCGAAGCGAAGCTGGTGCGCGAGGAAGACATCGAGATCAACCGGGCGATCGGCCGTCACGGAGCGCCGCTCGTTCCCGACGGCCGCACGGTGCTGACCCACTGCAACGCCGGAGCGCTCGCGACCGCGGGATACGGCACGGCGCTCGGCGTGGTCCGGGCGGCAGTGGAGGCAGGGAAGGATATCGACGTATACGCCGATGAGACGCGTCCGTTCCTGCAGGGTGCGCGGTTGACGGTTTGGGAGTTGCAGCGCGACGGCATTCGCGCGACTCTCATCACCGATAACATGGCGGGCCACTTCCTGCATTCCGGCCGCATCGGTTGCGTGATCGTCGGCGCCGACCGCATCGCGGCCAATGGTGACGTCGCGAACAAAATCGGTACCTATGGAGTCGCTGTTCTCGCGAAGGAGAATAATGTGCCGTTCTACGTCGCGGCTCCCGTCTCGACACTCGACCTTACACTGCCCGACGGTTCGCACATCCCGATCGAAGAACGCGGCGCCGCCGAGGTCACGCATATGCATGGCGTGCGCGTCGCACCCGAAGGAACGGAGGTGCGCAACCCGGCGTTCGACGTCACGCCAAACCGCTACGTGACCGCTATAATTACTGAACGTGGCGTTGCACGCGCTCCTTATACCGAATCGCTGCGAGACCTCGCGGCGCTGAAATAACCGACCATGAAACTTCCAGCCATTTTTCTAATTGCAGCGTTTTCGTTATTTGCCGCTGGTGAATATTCCAACCGGCGCGCGCCGGGTTTTTCGCTATCGGATTCGCACTTTCAGCAGCATGATACGCAGGACTACAGGGGCAAGGTGCTCATCATCGAGTTCATGCAGACTACCTGCCCTGTGTGCCAGCGGCTGGCCGACACGCTCCTGCAAGTCAAGGCAAAGTACGGCGACAGGATCGGGGTGATGTCAATCCTGACGTTGCCGGATAACTTCCAGACGGTTGAAAAATTCGCCACAGATCGCAAAATCCCGTGGCCCATGGTCTTCGACTCCGGCCAGGTGATGATCTCATACCTGAAGGTCACGCCCGTGAATCCGAAGGTCGAATTCCCGCACGTGTTTCTTATCGACGGCAAAGGAACCATCCGGAACGATTTTGGGCCTGCCGAGGAAGCAGCCTTGAACGTCGCGGGACTATCGGCGGAAATCGATAAGCTGCTGAAGTAAATCGTTATTCTTAAGCGCTCGCGAGTTGGCGAAGCACGAAGGGTAGAATTCCGCCGTTACGGAAATACTCCGCTTCCTGCGGCGTGTCGACCCGGGGCAGCGCTTCGAACGAGGATTCCGTTCCATCCGGCGCGATGGCTTTGACGGAAACTCGCGAGCCGTTCTCGACCGCTTCCCGCACGCCCGTGATATGGAACAGCTCCTTGCCTGTCAATTTGAGCGAGGCGGCATTCTGACCCGGCAGGAATTGCAAGGGCAGAACGCCCATCCCGACGAGGTTTGTTCTGTGAATGCGCTCGAAGCTTTCTGCAATCACGGCGCTCACGCCGAGCAATTTCACACCCTTGGCCGCCCAGTCGCGCGACGATCCCGAGCCATATTCCTTGCCCGCGATAATCAGCAGCGGCGTGCCTTCCTGCTGGTAACGCATCGATGCGTCGTAGATAAACATCTGCTCGCCCTCAGGCAGATGGGCGGTCCACGGACCTTCCGTCCCCGGCGCCAGCTGGTTACGCAGCCGTACGTTCGCCAACGTGCCGCGAACCATGACTTCATGATTGCCGCGGCGTGCGCCGTAAGAATTGAAATCCTTCGGAGCGACACCGAGCGACATCAGATACTTCCCGGCGGGACTATTGACCGCAATCGATCCGGCCGGCGAGATATGGTCGGTAGTGATCGAATCGCCCAGCACTGCCAGCGCCCGAAGGCCGGTGATGTCGGCGATAGGCGCGTTCGGGTCGGTCATGTTGTCGAAGTAGGGTGGCTTCTTGATGTAAGTGGAAGCGTCGTCCCAGAGATAAGTGTTCCCCGTGGGCACAGGCAGTTGCTTCCAGTTGCTGTCCCCCTCAAAAGCCTTCTCATATTCCTTGCGGAACATCCCGGCATTGATAGAGGAGGCGATGGTGGACTCGATCTCCTGCGGGGTGGGCCAGATGTCTTTCAGATAGACAGGCGCGCCATCGCTGCCGTTGCCGAGCGAGTCGCTCGCCATATCGAAATCGACGCGGCCGGCGAGCGCGTAGGCGACAACCAGCGGCGGCGAGGCGAGATAGTTCGCTTTCACCTGGGGATTGATGCGTCCTTCAAAGTTGCGGTTACCGCTGAGGACCGCGGCCACCACAAGATCGTCATTCTTCACCGCGGCGGAAACAGCGTCCGGTAAAGGTCCGCTGTTTCCGATACACGTTGTGCACCCATAGCCGACGAGATTGAAATTCAGCGCTTCGAGATAGGGAGTCAGCCCGGCCTTATCGAGATACTCGGTAACGACCTTGGAACCCGGTGCGAGGCTGGTCTTGACCCAGGGCTTGGACTTGAGCCCTTTCTCGACGGCCTTCTTCGCGAGCAGGCCAGCCCCGATCATGACTGATGGATTCGACGTATTGGTGCAACTGGTAATCGCAGCGATTACAACCGCGCCGCTTTCCATTTCGCAGCTCTCGCCGTGCATTTCCAGTTTGGCCTTTTTAGTGGATGCGTCTTTGAAAGCATCCCGGAAATTCTTCCGTACTTCGGGTAAGGTCAACCGGTCCTGCGGGCGTTTCGGGCCGGCCATCGACGGCACCACGGATGCGAGATCGAGTTCCAGCGTATCCGAGAAGAGAGGGTCTTTCGTGTCGTCGGTGCGGAACAGCAATTGCTCCTTCGAATACTTCTCGACGAGTTCGAGGGTGTGCGCATCGCGGTTCGACATGCGGAGATATTGCAGCGTGCCGGCATCCACCGGGAAGAAACCCATGGTCGCGCCGTATTCGGGCGCCATGTTGGCAATAGTGGCGCGATCGGCCACGCTCAAGGCGCTCAAGCCGGCGCCATAGAACTCGACGAATTTCCCCACGACGCCCTTCTTGCGCAGCATCTGAGTGACGGTGAGGACAAGATCGGTTGCCGTGCATCCTTCAGGCAATTTGCCGAAAAGCTTGAAGCCCACCACGGCGGGCAGCAACATAGAAACGGGCTGGCCGAGCATGCAGGCCTCGGCTTCGATCCCGCCGACGCCCCAGCCGAGAACGCCGAGTCCATTAATCATGGTGGTGTGGGAATCGGTGCCGACGAGCGAATCGGGATAGGCGGTCCATGAACCACCGGCGGCCTGCGCGCGGAACACTACGGCGGCGAGATATTCGAGATTCACCTGGTGAACAATGCCGGTATCGGGCGGGACCACGCGGAAGTTGCGAAACGCCGTCTGGCCCCAGCGCAGGAGCATATAGCGCTCGCGATTGCGCTGAAATTCAAGCAAAGCATTGATGTTGAACGAATCCTTCGTGCCGTATTCGTCGACCTGAACAGAGTGATCGATGACGAGATCGGCGGGCATCAGCGGGTTGGCCTTCGAGGGGTCGGCGCCCATGGCGGCAAGAGCGTCGCGCATAGCGGCGATGTCTACGACCGCGGGCACGCCGGTGAAATCCTGCAGTAGCACGCGCGCCGGCATGAAGGAAATCTCCTTCGCTTCGGGGCCGCTCACACCGCGCGCGATGGAGTCGATATCGGAAGCCTGCACCTTGCGGCCATCTTCGTGACGCAGCAGGTTCTCGAGAAGAATGCGATGCGAGAAGGGCAGACGCGAAACGTTGGCGACGCCGTTTTCCTCGAGCGTGGCGAGACGGAAAATGCGGTAATCGACGCCTCCCACCTGCAACGTGGAAGCGGCGCCAAAACTGTTCTGATTCATGGGTTAATCCCACTATATCGGACGGGTTGCGCCGGTCACGCGGCCATGCGACGGGTTTGAAGCACGAGGCTGACGGCGTCGCGGAGACGCGATGCGGTGTACGGTTTTTGCACGAAACCGGACACCCGGTCGGGATCGAAATGCCGGAGCGCCTCTTCGGAAGAAAAGCCGCTGGACACGACTATGGCGAGATCTGGACTTAAGGATCGCAGCGACGCCACCGTGCTCCGCGCGGACCATCCCGTCATGCTTGCATCGAGCAGCATCAGGCAGATTTTATGGGCATGTTCCCGCATCAGCGCCATCGCCGCCTCTCCGCTTTCGGCAAGCAGAACACGGTATCCGCTGCTCCTGAGAATGGCGCGCGCGACGTCGCGCACAATCTCTTCATCGTCGACAACCAGAATCGTTCGAACGGTAGGCATCGTGCCTCCTGACAGAACTGGTGCACGCGCCGGGGAAAGTTCTCAAATTTATTAATCCCAGAGAACGTGGAGTCGTTTATAATTTCCAAATCTCATGTCGCTGCTGACCATCGACAGATCTTCGGCGATTGCCTGCGCAATGAGAAGGCGATCGAAAGGGTCGCGGTGATTCGTGAAAATTTCCAGCCGCGAAAGTTCATCCAGATGCTGGAATTTGATCGGCAGCAGAATCGCCGACATCTTCGCAATTCCACCCTCGACGTCGGTTGCGCTCAAACTCAATGTGCGCTTGCTGGCAATCTCCCAAGCGGTGACGATGCTTACGAAACACTCCGTGTCTCTCCTGTTTAGAGCGCGATCCACAGGCCGGGTTAAAGGCCGTCCGATCATCATTAGCAGGAACGCGTTGGTATCGAGCAGCAGCTTCAATCGCGGTCCGGCTCGTTAAGAAATTCGAACATATCTTCGATTTTCTTGTCTTCTTCCGGTGAGTCCCAACCGGGGTAGAGATTCACCTTCCCCTTTAAGAATCCTCGACCTCGTCCGGGCGTCCAGGGTCCTGGGACAGGCACAAGTTTGGCAAGTCGACGGCCCCGCTTCGTCAGAATCACCTCTTCGCCATGGCGCACGGCGTCGACGAGCTTCGATAGATTGTTTTTGGCCCGGATACCGACTTCCATGTTTCTACGGTAGCTACACTACATATGCGGCTACCTGCGAGGCAGGTGCACGGAACCGGCGACAAGATCGCCGGCGTTACCTCCCTGAGGCGCTGGAAACGGCTTTGCCCGCACTGATCAGATTCGCGAAAATCCGGTATGCTCCCGGAACGCCCGCGGGCAATTCCCGGAACCAGGAATACGCAGTGAAAATATATGCGCCCTTTCCGTAGCGGGTATAAAGCATGCCGCCCGGCAATTCCGGATTGCCCTGGTCGTGCGTCTCGATCGGAGCCTCGTATTTCGAATCCCACTTATTCGAAAAATAAAGGCCGCGCTCCTGCACCCAGCCGGCGAAATCGGCGGGCGTGATCTTATTCGGGACATTCAGCAACGGCGAATTCGGCAAGAGCACCTTCACGGGCGCGTCTTCATCCGTCACGCGGGCATCGTCGCGACCGAACGTGAACGGGTAAGGACCGAGGTGATCCAGCGCCTCGGCCACCGAAGGACTGATTCGCGCATCGGCGCTGTTGTTGTACTGGACGACGAGCGTACCGCCGTTCTTCGTGTAGTCGAGCAATCTCTGCTGCGCCGCGCGCAAGTCGGGCCGAACCGCATACGCCCGCACGCCGGTGACAATCGCGTCGTAAACGGCGAGGTTTCCGGAGCCCAGATCTTTATCGTCGAGAAGATCCACCTGACAACCCATTTGCCGCAGCGCTTCGGGCACCTTATCGGACGATCCCATCACGTAGCCCACTCGCTTCGCCAGCACTTTGAGTGGAACCGCGGAAAGCTTGCCCTCGGCGGGCGTCAGCACGGTCTGAGCGGGGATATGCGAATAAGGGATCACGTCGACCCCGCTCGCGATTTCTGCCATCCCGGCCTTCGCTACCACTTTGAAACGCCCCGAAAGCGGCCCTGCGGGAGGAGTCAGCCGGAAACGCACCTCCTGCGCAGCGCCTATTTCTTTCAATTGAAAACGAGCAGTCTCAGGCGACACCTTCCATCCCTGAGGCGTTTCCAAATGCACGTCGCCGGATTGGTTTGCCGCGAGCGCCCGAATCTGCAGGCTGAAGTCGCGCGCCGCGCCGAGAGGGAAAACGAAGTTCTCGCCCGGCAGGTCGATCGAGATGGGAGGCTCCACCACCACGGGCCGCACGTACTCGCCCTTCGAAGGATCGGCGGCCCTGTAGTGGAGCGGCTCGGTGATCGAAAAAGGCGCGGAGTTCAAAACGAAATCGAAGCGGGCCACAAGCTCCGGCAAAATGTCCGCCCGGCCAATCAGCGTCTGGTCGGGAATATTGTAATTGCCCGGGTCGTGCGCTTCCTTGAGCCAGAATGGCTGCGAATAAGCCTGCTTTGGAGAAATCGGGAGGGGAACGGTTGTGACGTCGGCCTTATTGTATTCGAGCGGCTTGTTTTTCACCGGCGCATCCACGGTGTCCCACCCACTCAGGTGAACGCCGGCGAGTGTAATCGGAAGGCGCGACCGGTTCAGGGCTGTCAGCGAAATCTTCGCGGTCCCGCCCGGAACGAAAGCCGCCGCATCCGCCTGCGCCTCCGTCCGAAGGCCGGCGCAGAGCGCGATCGCTTCATCGATTTCCGCAAGCTTCCATCGCGCCCACTGCTGTCCGTCCTCCCGTGCAAGACTGGCTATCGCGGGGCGCGCTTCGAGCAGCGTCGCGACAGTCTTCTCCGGGTGCAAGTCGTCGAACTCACGCTGCGCTTTCGCCAGCAGCTCGCCTATAAGGCCCGAGCCGGGGACTCGCTTCCAACTCGTATCGATTCCATCGAACAAGCCTTTCGACGGCATCTCGCCCGCAACGAACGCGATGAGGTTCTCAGAGGACCCGTAAACGATCGGAGCGCCCTGGCCCTGGCTCCTGTGCTCGTTGCGGCTGATCACGGAAATTTCGCGGTCGGAACGGCCGATAACGGGATCGAAGTCGCCGGTTTGGAGCGTAATGACGGGCTGATTCGGGAACGGATCGGGACCTCGCCCGGGACCCCGTCCGGGACCACGTCCGGCAGCATCAGCGGGTGGCGGGTTGAGTGGCGCAAAGCGGTTTCGCATCAGCCGGCGCGCCCGCCAGGGTCTGACATATTTCAACTGCTCGGGGAAACGGCTGGGATTACCCGCCGCTTCATAAGCTTCCTGGCCGAGGATCGCCGATGCCTGGTGGTGACCGTGGCCGTCGCCTGGCGTACCGCTGAAAGAGAGGACGATGACATCGGGTTGCTGCTGCCGGATCACCCATACGATATCCGCCAAAGTGCGGTCACGCCCCCATTTGTCCAGCGTTTCCTTAGCCGAAAGCGTGAATCCAAAATCGATGGCACGGGTGAAATACTGTTCGCCTCCATCGTCCCTGCGGGCGGCCAGCAGTTCCTGCGTGCGTATTACGCCGAGCAGCGCGCCCTGCTCGGGGCCCAGCAGGTTCTGGCCGCCCTCGCCGCGCGTACACGACAGGTAGCCGGTGCGCAATTTCAGGCCGCGCGAGCAGTAAGAGAGGCCGGCATTGTTCTCATCGTCCGGGTGCGCACCGATCATGAGCACGCTGCCGAGGACGTTCAACTTCGCCAACGAGTATCGAATGGCCGGTGTCCCGATCAGGAGATCTTCCGCCTGCAGCGGCAGCACGCAAAGCGCACACAGCGCAAGGACAATCGACCTGGCTCGGGATTTGGCCATTTTGTTTATGGTAGTACGGGCGAATTGAGCCGCCCCTCGCCGGTGCCGGACGCGGCTTTTCCCTTGCGCGTGACGCCACGGCTGAACCGTGGTAAAAGGCGCTACGATGAAAGGAGCATGGCAGCCGTTGATTGGTCACAATGTCCCCTGGTTGAGGTGATTCCCGGCAAGGTCAGCGGCGCGCCGCTACTGAAAAACACACGCTTGCCCGTTGAGGCGATCACCGGAAATTATGACGCTTTCCGCGATGAGGGGTTGTCGCCGGATGCAGCCATAGCCGAAACGCTCGATTGCTACCCGGAAGCCGGACTGGATACGATCAAGGCCATTCTCACCTATCGCGACGCTCATCAATTTCAGGCGCAGCATTGAAGGTTCTTTTCGACGAAGACGTACCGCGCAAGCTTGCGCGGTCATTGCCCCGGCATGAAATTCAATGCCGTGGTCAGTATGCAATGGGGCGGCATAAAAACGGCGGGTTGCTGACGCTGATCGAGCGAGACCCGAAAGATTACCGAGCCATAAGCGGGACCTATCGCACAGGGATACCTTATTGTCTTGATATCTCAAAGTTGATGCAGCAATCAGAGGGCAGGGCTTGCCCCTCATCGGGAGCTACTGAAGTCGACGGGCTCTCGCGTGGGAGAAGTCCGTGCAGCCGGTAGATTATCGGTTTCGGGAGGACCTCGTCGGTCGTGGTGTACCTGAGTTTTCAATCTTGAAATACTCTGCCAGAGCCATCCAGCTAAATGCAATTTCCGCTGTAACGAAGGGGACCTGCTCTCGAAATACTCGACCACGCAGATTTTGATATTCCCCGAGCGGATTTCGGCTTACGGCGTAATGGACACTCGCAGCGAGCAAGTCAATCTGGCAACGAGAAAAATGGTTGCTCGGCACTTTTCGGCTGTAGATGGGATTGTAGTGGCCAAGTGCATCAAGGCCTCAACAGACATCTACAAACTTCAACAGGTTGCGGGAAGTCGCTGAACCGTAAGCGATTGAAAACAGACGTCTTGTACGTTCCTAGAGGGGGCAGTTTGGGGTGACGGTTCGCGATGCTTCTATCTGATAGAAAATAAGACAGTTAACGTGGACCGCGTGCACTCGACACCGCCGCTTGTTTGCAAAAGTCGCTACAGTCGGCGCACCGGCACCCACCATTTGCGATGATTTTGCAGTCAGGACTGCGTTCCAGACCACTTGCATTTGGGGCCAGTTATGACACGAGCGCATCGGGGACGACTGTCTTGCGGGCGACCTCGCAGCATGTCCGAGTCAAGCAAGTGCTCTATTTTGTTAATCTAAGCGCCCGATGTCGACGATTGATGAAAGTCCCAATAAACCGAGTGCAAGGTCGAGACGGTTAGGATACAATGAAATTAATTCCGCAACGGATGGCATATTCGCTTATCTGGGCCGGAAGAGGCGAAAGCTGGCGCGGTATTCAGCTTAGAGACGCTCCACAGCGACTAAGGCACTGACCGCAGAAAAACCCTGCTTTTGCGTCGTGGATACATTTGAAAAGAGCGGAGCTGCGAAGCTCCGCTTTTTTCGTCATTCATGTACAATCGCTATTCTGATGGATGAGCAGTGGAAACAAGTCGTAATCGAAGCGCTCTCGCGAGCGATGAAGACCTCTGAGAAGGCGGTTCCCGGTGCCAAGCTTCGAGAGATAATCGCGCGTGTGGCTGCCGAGCAGGGTCTTCGGTATCCTGCGGCTGGACATGAAGAAGAGTCCTTCAGCGACTTCTTGAAATATTTCGATTCCGTGCTGCTGATCCGTCGCCGAAAGGGTGAGGACTTTCTTGTAGCACCCGTCGACATGCCGCAGCTTCTGCTCGATGTTTCGGACTCTGCTGGCACTCGGGTTCGCGAAGACATGTTCGAGGCATTTACCCGGATTCCTCGCGGAACACCTCCCACGGAGCCGTGGTATGTTCCTGACAATGATACGGTCGAATGGCTTGCTGTCAACGAACAACCGGGTCTACGAAGGCTCATCAGAATCCCGCCATCGACTTTAGATCAGGAGTTGGAGGAGCGCAGGGCATTCGTCCAATCCTCTGATATTGAGGGCGAGGTAAAGGACCGAATTGTGGCCACCTTGAGCTCACATGCGGGGCTCGGGTCATTTGCGAAGGTTATTGGAGCTTATGGCCTAGCGCGCAAATGGCACGCACATCGTTTTCAATCCGTTGTACGGCGCATGAAGGCGTGGTGTGAAGCCGAGCATGTTCCATGGCGAGAACAGTGGATTGTCACCTCTGATCAGTGGCCCGCGCCGACTGTCGCCACAGTTAAAGTAACCGAGGCACATCGCAATCTCTTCGGAAAGTTTGTCGAGGCGCTCAGCGAGGAGGACTTGCGGAGAATCTCTGTTCCGTTGGATATCGTTTTGAAAATAGTGAGGAAATAACCGCTCACGATGGGAACCGCTTTACTTCTCGGTACACCACAGGGATATATCCGAGCAATCGAGACTGCGGTCGAGGAGAGCAGTGCCCTCTTCAGCGGCTGGGCTATGAAGTTCATTCCCGCACCCAGAGATGTTCCGGAGATCACTGCGGCAACCGTTAAGCGAGCCTGCGTGCTCGCCGATAAATCCGACTCGCCCCATATCTTGGGCTTCTCAAGCCAACAGAATCGAAAAGTGTTCGCGGACCAGATCAAACCCTACTTTCGCTTTCGCTGGTTTGATCACACGTTGTTGAAGCACATCGGCAGCCCTGACCCAGGACCGTTTGTGGGGCGGCTGGCAGCTGATCTCGCGGAGGAAGTCGAGTGGACTTTACGGGTCAGGCCCAGCACTATCGAATCACCCCTGTTATTGCCCGAGTGTTCATTTGACGCGGGGAAAAAGCACGGAGAGCTGTGGCGACATGCCACATCGTACGGCGACATCAACAACATTGTTGCCGCCCAGAGGGCAGTGCGCGCCTTTCAAACCGCATTCCGTCGGAAGGTTGAACTCAAATACATTAGCCACTATAAATGGGTAGACGAACGCGACAGGATTTACGACGAGGACGGACCGAGACACGGCCAACCACCTTTTCCGAGAGGCTGGAAGTACTCTTACCGGCTGATCTCCGGCTTCCATTTCGACGTTTCCCATATTGAGAAAAAGGAGTTCTCGATTTACGACGTCGATGGTGTTCGCCATCCAGCTGCTCAGGGAGCACATGTGAACATTGACCCGCACGGATTTGTCATCTGAACGAAGGAGCTATTACCAGACTTCCTGAGGCGAAATCATAATCGGCCCGCAGGTAGGGTCGATAGTATCTGCATACCGGCGAGGCACGCCAGCCACTTCGCCACGTCACTTTCCGAGGCAACAGGACCCTCAGCAGCCATCCGGTCCGCGACTGCTTGCGCATATGCCCGGATGGGCTCAGGGGCCGCCGTTGGCCTTGAAATAGTTCGATTCCTTCTTCCCACCGAACGTACACCGGATTTAAAAATGGCGAGTGCCTCCAAAGGCCAGCACGTCTGTGCGGTTTTAACTGCGGAAAAGAGAGGATGAGTGCCGCCGTGACGCGGACGCTTCTTGAGAGCGGGGGAATATGAGCCTAAAAGCCGCATATCAGTCGATCTATCCGAGCTTGTTGGGCATTATCGCTTTGATAGTGCCGGCGAGGATCGTCCTAGTCCTGCTCCCCGAGTCATCTCAGCCTTTAGTGCCAGCGATCTGGGCACCCGTTTTCCCTCGGCCAATCTGCTCATTGAACGCAGCGCAGCGGGTTCATTGAAAAATGGGTGCATGGTGATCACGCAGGAAATCTTCGAAGCGTTTCTGAAATGCCATACAAAGTCTCACCTGATCGGCCGCAGTGGTGCCACCGAAGAATCAGCCATCGACCTGCCGTTGAAGGGACTGGAAGAAATCTACCGGCACAACGGCTCGGTCGAATTGCGCGCAGTTGTAGCCGACGGCCAACTGCACGTCGGCACTCCTCCGATGCAGGCAATCAAGCGGCGGATCCACAGCTTGATCGCTGACTGGGTGTTTAGCAACCATGAGGAAGCCGCTTTCGCATTTAGCGAGAGTCGGGAAGCAAGCACCCCGCAGGACGTTTTGCAGGGGTTCCGAGGCGTGTTGGTGTCTGATTTCTATACCCTGCTCCGTTGCGGGGGGCAAGCATTTGGTGCACATAACCTTTCCAGGCGTGAGTCGTATATAAGGGTAGTGGGAGTTTTGGTGACTAAACCTCAGCACAAGCGCTGGAACTGGAAATGGTTGAAACGGCCGCGCGGCGTACTCACCACGCGGGTTTTACCGGCGCCGCGCATCGGGCTCGCGCTGGGCGGCGGATTTGCGCGCGGTATCTCGCATGTCGGCGTCCTCCGGGTCCTTGAGCGGGAGAACATCCCGTTGCATTGCATTACCGGAGTCAGTGCGGGCGCCATTGTCGCCGCGGCTTATGCGAGCGGCGCCACGACGGACGAAATCAGCGCCATCGGCAGTGCCATGCGCTTCGGCGATGTCGCCCGGTGGAGCATTTCGAAACTGGGTTTCGCCGGCAGCGAGCGCATGATCGCATTCCTGCGAAAACTCCTGAAGAAATGGCGTTTCGAAGATATGCGGATACCGCTCGGTGTGATCGCAACGGACCTGCGTTCCGGAAAGCCCGTGCCTTTCCGCGACCATGGGGACGTGACCCCGGCGATCCGGGCTTCGTGCTCGTATCCAGGTCTGTTCCGGCCCTTTGAATTGGACGGGCGGATGTATGTCGACGGGTCAATCACGATCGAAGTTCCCGTGCAACTCGCGCGAACAATGGGCGCGAGCCATGTGATCGCCGTGTGCATCCCGAATCAGGATGAAACCTTCGAGCCCACGAACATGTTTCAGGTCGTCAGCCGTTCTTTCCAGATCCTGATGTCTCAGAACGAAGAAGTGTGGCGCAAAGATTCCGATGTCGTGCTGATGCCCGCTGTCGGCGCGATTCCGTGGGATGGATTCGACAACGCCATGCGCATGGTCGAAGCGGGCGAACGCGCGGCGGAACAGGCGCTGCCGCAGATTCGCGAATGGATCGGGAGCAGGCAACCGGGTTCTTTGCGCCGGTCGGCGTGAGGTCCTGTCCCGGCCGTCTCGTTACCGCTCCGTTGAAAGTCATGTGTGCGCCCGAACGGATCGTTACCGCTTCCTTACGGGCGCGGCTCGGAAGCGGTACGGCGTGGCCAGTGCCGCTTTCGTTAACAGTCACGGCTCGGAATTAACGTAGACTTACTGCGGCAGAAAGCCTTTGACGACCGGGTAAAACGCCTGAATGAAATCGACTCCGATCTTTTCCGACTGTTGAGTCCGGTTTTGGCGAATCGGCACGACGACTCTGACAAGTGCGGTGTCGCTGCGATGGTGGCGGATCGAATCGGAGACCAAGTAGAACTTGGCGGCAAACTCATCCGCAATGACGCGCCCCTGCGACTGATACCAGTAATAGACCACGCTTTGGGCGTCGCCTTTGGACACAACGTACCGGTTGATGTTAATCGAGCCACCTGATACCGGAATGTCAACGCGCCCGGTCTCGGACGGCACCGTTTGCCAGCCAGAGCCGGGCAGACAGTTCTTCGGAGAGTGCGGCGATTGCCCCTGGCGCTGCGTCTTGAAATAAGCGATGAAGAGTTCCGCGCCGCCTTTGGGTCCGGCATAGAAGCGGCTCATGAGGTCGTCGGCTTTGAGAATATCGCGCGTATCCTGATCGATCACGCCTTCCTGAATGGTCCGCCAGGAATCGACAGAAGCGGGGAAAGCGGTCAGGGGCGCCGGCAGAGGCGTGTTTTCGCCATGCGAAGCGGAGTAGAACAAAACCCCCTGCGCCACAAGGACGAGGGTAAGACCGTAGACGAACTTACTGTGCAAAAGAGAACTCATGCATGCCTTCGATTGACTAAGTTGCAAGTACGAATAATCAATTGGTGAACGGCCACGAGAATGGCAAGCGCAATCATGAAAATCACCCCGCCCTGGGCTTCGTGAAACCATCCCTCCGCCAGTTCGGGCTTGAATTCAGAAACAACGCCGGTGAATGCCACGCGGCCCGCATTCGCGGCGATTGCTATGGGGATGGTGGAGAAAAACAGAACAGCCCGCACCCATGTGCGTTTCTCAAAGACGTACCCATACACGAGCGACAGGAATGTCAGCGTCAGCAGAGAGCGTATCCCGCTGCAAGCTTCGACCACGTTGAGCGACTGCTGGGGCAGAATGAGGACATTACCCTCGCGGATCACGGGAATCTGCAACAAACCGATCACGTTTTCGGCGACCTGGCTGGCGATAATCTGCAGTGGAAACGTGAGCTGGTTGTAGATCACCGCCGGGATCGGCACCATGAAGAACAACAGGAACAGAGGAAAGC
>JBEKTF010000122.1:0-16272 GCA_049516355.1 Bryobacteraceae bacterium
GACGAAGTCACCATCGAAGGTTTCCGCGCCAAAGACGGCACGAACACCTGCAACTCGCGCACGGTGGTATTGCCGAACGGCCAGAAGGTATTCTCCGGTACCGCTGAAGACGGCGCTCCCGGTGGCAAGAAGCAATAGCTCGCTGTCTACAGAAAACCAAAGACTCTCTCCCGCCGCGAATGTAGACTGCGGCGGGAGAGAGAGCCGTTAGGTGTGCCCGTCGAGGGCTCCCTCAGTGAAAGCGCCCCCCAAGGTCGAAATACTTTCATAATCGTAATTTTTTGTAAACCATTCATTAAGCAGGACTCGAGGAGAATTTAAGAAGTGAAAAAGTATTTTGCAGGTTTTGCCCTGATAGCCGGTGCGCTCGGGATTCTGTCATTGGCATCTTTACCCGCTGTTGCGCAGGATCAAAAAGCGGCGGCATCCAAGTCGAAACCCGCGCCTCGCCTCGCCGATGGCCATCCCGATCTCGGCAACGGCAAAGGTGTCTGGTTGCCGGTCATTATTGACGATATCTCGGGCCAGGGCGGGGGCGAGAAAGACGAAAAGACCCGCGCGCGGCAAATGAAAATGGTCGATGCGAAGGTCGAGGTTCCGTTCCTCCCCTGGGCAAAAAAACTCTACGATGAGCGCTATCTCACGCTCTCCAAGGATGATCCCGAGTCTTTATGTCTGCCCCCGGGAATCCCGCGCATGATGAACACGCCGTTTACGTTCCAGATTCACCAGTTGCCCGATCGCATCCTTTTCATATTCGAGGGCGGCGCTCACGTTTGGCGTACTGTCTACATGAACAGGAAAGAGCATCCGAAGGATTTTGCGCAGTTAACTTACCTGGGCGACGGTATCGGTCACTGGGAAGGCGATACGCTGGTCGTCGATGTCACTGGCTTCAACGACCGAACCTGGCTCGACGCGGCAGGGCACCCTCACACCGAACAACTGCATGTCATCGAACGCTACACGCGTACAGATGAAGACACTCTCCACTATCAGGCTACAATCGACGATCCTGGCGCTTACTCCAAGCCTTGGACCGTGGGTTGGAA
The DNA here is from genome assembly GCA_049516355.1 of Bryobacteraceae bacterium. GTDB lineage: Bacteria > Acidobacteriota > Terriglobia > Bryobacterales > Bryobacteraceae > BOG-234. The sequence goes on from JBEKTF010000122.1 coordinate 1,053, forward strand.
CATCAAGTGGCACGCAGGTTGGGAGCCTTACGAGTATATCTGCCAGGAGAATAACAAAGACGTACTCGCCGGCCACATTTATGGCGCGGCCCCGGGCGAGAAGCATCCTTAACAGTTTAGAGGTCCGCGTATGAAATCTCTTATCATCGGTACCACCTTGTTGTGTGGTTCTCTTTGCCTGGTCACAATGCCTGTGGCCGCGCAACAGAACCTTCAGACCCAGGAAATAGCGAAGAAGCCGGGCAAACCGGCTCCACGCCTGGCCGACGGCCACATCGATCTCGGTAACGGCAAGGGAGTATGGTCGCCCACGCGTGTCGAGGATATGTCCGGACATGGAGGTGGCGAGCGGCCTGGGAAGGAGACCGAGGCGCGGCAATTGAAGATGTTGGATCGCCAGGTTGACGTCGTAATGCTGCCATGGGCGCAGAAGGTTTACGACGAACGTGAAGCCAGCATTTCCAAGGACGATCCGGAGTCCTGGTGCCTGCCGCCGGGCGTTCCCCGCATGATGAACACGCCCTTCCCGATGCAAATCTATCAATTGTCGGACCGCATCATGCAGGTTTTCGAAGGTGGGGCTCACATGTGGCGAGTCATCTATATGGATGGCCGCAAGCACACTCCCGCCGATCAGTGGAATCCCACGTATCTCGGCGAGAGCATCGGCCATTGGGAAGGTGACACGCTGGTGGTTGATGTGACCGGATTCAACGATAAGAGCTGGCTTGACGCCGCAGGTCATCCGCACACCGAGCAACTACACGTCATCGAACGGTATACGCGCACCAAAGAAGACAACATGCACTTCGAGGCAACCATCGACGATCCCGGTGCATACGCCAAACCCTGGACCGTGGGCTGGAACGTCAAATGGGTGCCGAACTGGGAGCTTTTCGAGTACGTCTGCCAGGAGAACAACAAGGACGTCATGATCGAGCACCACATGGTGGGTGCATTACCTGGCGAACGGAAAGCGCAGAAGTAGGAACGCCGGCGGTCGGGTTTCCGCCGCCGGTTCTTTTGATTTCGATCGGAAAGGCGGATGCCATCCAGGCTGTCCGCCTTTTTTATTTAGGTGTATACTGGCCAAGGTTGTTTCAAGTTCGTGAGGAAATAAAATGAGATCTCTCATCATAAGTACCGTCGCATTGTGCGGGTCGCTTTGCCTGACCACCGTGCCTGTCGTCGCGGAACAGACCCAGGCGGAAGCGAAGAAGCCGGGCAAACCCGCTCCCCGTCTGGCCGATGGCCATATCGATCTTGGTAACGGTAAAGGCGTGTGGGATACAAAGAAAGTTGGCGATATGACCGGGCACGGCGGGGGTGAGACCCCCGGTCCCGCGCTCGCGGCAAGGCAGTTGAAGGTGCTCGACCGCCAGGTCGACATCGTCATGCTGCCGTGGGCGCAGAAGCTTTACGACGAACGTGAAGCCAACGTCGAAGTAGGCGATCCGGAGTCCTACTGCCTGCCGCCGGGCATTCCCCGCATGATGAACACGCCGTTCCCGATGCAGATCTACCAGTTGTCCGACCGGATCCTGCAGGTCTACGAAGGCGGCGCCCACATGTGGCGGGTCATCTATATGGATGGGCGCAAGCATACTCCCGCCGATCAGTGGAACCCGACATATCTCGGCGAGGGCATCGGCCATTGGGAAGGCGACACGGTTGTCGTGGATGTGACCGGATTCAACGATAAGACCTGGCTCGACTCCGCCGGGCATCCGCACACCGAGCAGCTCCACGTCGTCGAGCGCTATACGCGCACCAAGGAAGACAACCTGCACTACGAGGCAACTATCGACGATCCTGGCGCCTATGCCAAACCCTGGACCGTGGGCTGGAACGTCAAATGGATACCGGGCTGGGAGCCTTACGAGTACATTTGCCAGGAGAACAACAAGGACGTTGTGATCGAAAACCACATGGTCGGCGCAACACCCAAACCGAAGAAATGAGGGTGGCACAGACTTTAGTCTGTGCCCTCAGGCTGCACTCTTATGAAATTCATTTCTCTTGGGGTCTTACTCCTGGGACTCGCGGTGTCATTGCCCGCCCAAACGCTTGCCGGCGCGATCGACATGCATGCGCACTCGGATCCCGACGGAACTCCGCGTTCGATTGACGCCATCGATCTTGCAAAGTTGGCGAAAAGCCGCGGCATGCGGGCTATCGTCCTCAAAAACCACTACGAACCTACCGCCTCGCTCGCGTATATCGTTCGGAAGGAAGTTCGCGGCATTGAAGTCTTCGGTGGCATTTCGCTCGATCTCACCGTGGGCGGTGTGAATCCGGCCGCCGTCGAATGGATGACAAAGGTGAAGGGCGGTTATGGCCGCGTGGTCTGGATGCCCACTTTCGATTCCGAGCATCAGGTCACGTCATCCGGCCAGAAGCGTCCGTTTGCCCGTGTTGTAAAAGATGGTCAGGTCGTCCCGGAAGTTGCGAAGGTGATCGAGATCGTCGCCCGCAACAACCTGGTGCTCGAGACCGGACACTCCTCCCCGGCCGAAGCGCTGCTGATCATTCGCGAAGCCCGCCGCCAGAACGTTCAGAACATTCTCGTGACCCACGCCCTGAGTCCGCTGGTAAACATGTCGATTCCCGAGATGAAGGAAGCGGCCAAAATGGGGGCGTATCTTGAATTGACCTGGGTGAAGCCCGGCTCCGACGCCGCGAAAGCCTATGTCAAAGCCATCCGTGAAGTAGGTCCGGAATTCTTTGTTCTTTCAAGCGACCTCGGTCAGCCTGCTAACCCGTTGCACCCCGATGGACTGCTGGAGATGTATCAATACCTGCACAGCCAGGGCTTCTCAGTAAACGAGATCGATCGCATGTCGAAAATCAACCCCGCCAAACTCCTCGGCTTGAAGCCCTGATCTCACCCTCGGTGTGGTGGGATCGGGGGGCGCGCGCGGAGGACAAGTGATCCCAGCTTCCGGAGGCATGAGGGCTTTTTGGGGGCGATATCGGGTTCTGATATGAAGCAACTGAACACTGTCTGGCTGTACCGCCTCGGCAAGCATCTGCACTACCTGCGGGCCGTTTTAGGCTATGCCGCATTACAGGGGCAGGGACAGCCAATACTACTAAAGGGAAATGCCCAACTGATTTCAGAACTCGTCTGGGCGCGGGCCGAACTACTTCGATTCTCCAAGAGTCACGATATTAACCTCCGTCGGTGTCACGATCTGGCTCGAAAGCTCATACAGTTTGTTGACAGATTCGTGCCCTCGCTCCCTGAAGATCCAATTGACGGCCAACAGGTAACGATTACACTGCCGGAATACATGGATAGCACTGACGCGACGCTCTTTAGTGAGGACATTCAAAATTTTGAAGCTGTCCTAATGGCCGAATTGGCGGACGCCAATATTTTTCTGCTTGAAGAAAAGGGCGTGTATTCCAGTAGGGCTCTCATTGAAGACGCGGAGAGAGCGTTTCCGGACGTGATTCGAAAGCGAATGCCGGGGATAGCGATTTACGACGTGCAGCAGGGAGGCAGATGCTTGGCGTGCGATTGCCCCACAGCATCCGGTTTTCACATGCTCCGGGCCGTTGAAAGCATCATGAAGGAGTACATCGAGAAAGCTGGTGGAAACGTTCTGGCTGATCGAAACTGGTTCGACTATATCACTTCGATCGCCAAGCAAGGAGGCTCACAGAAGGTTACTGATCAACTGAAAGCGATTAAGAACAACTTTCGCAATCCCCTTATGCATCCTGAAGATGTTCTGGAGCCAGATCAGGCCCTCGGGCTCTTTGGAGTGTGCGTTGCCGTAATCACTGTCCTGATAGAAGAGCTGACCACACGGGGGATGTGAGAGTAGCGAGACGAAGGCATTATAGGGTGCAGGAGTCGAAGCCGCCAAAGTACGCACGCCTAACTCTTCACGCATGACACTTTCGCCTTACTGCTGTACCGTAATCGACACGCCAGTCTGTGTCTGAACTCCGTCAATAGTAGCCACCACTGCGGCATCCCCGTTTGCCAGTCCGGATGGAATCGTAACATTGAACTGGTAGACTCCCGCCTCCACCAATCCCGCGTAGCTAACACTCGCATTGACACCCCCAATGGTGATTTCGACGGAATTCGCTGGTAGCATAGCGGACATGGTTACCAGTTGGCCGGTGGGCGATACGGGGTTAGTGGGGCCGAATCCCGTCCCATAGAGCATAACGGTCTCGCCCGGCTGGGCCGGTTGCGTCACCACTCCAGGGATAAGACCGGTTGGTCCTATAAGGGTGTAATCCGCATGTTCCGCGGCAACATACTTACTACTGCCTATTGTAAAAAACGCTGGGGCAAACTCCTGCTCCTGCCCATTGATCGTATTGCTCGCCTGGCCTGCCGTAGTTACCTGAACTGCCACCTGCACTGGCACTTGTGACGATCCCGCTCCCAACGACGCGTCATCCGGAGCCAACACGTTAATCTGCGTAGGGCTGATGTACTGGACATACGCGGGAATGCCATTGATCGTGACTGAAACCCCGTGCAACGAAGTCGGCAACTGGCCGTTTACGAAATCGGCGGCTTGCCACCCGTACGTCGTCTGAGATAAGTTCGTGCCAAAGATTGCTACCCATGCAGCTGGCGCAAAACCAGGCTGATAACTTGCAGCGTTGGTAATACCGGCGATAGTGCCCGCGGGTTGATTACCTTGCACTACGAGCATTACCGCAACCAAAGCCGGACTGCCGGTCGCGCCCGGCGAACTGATCTGTACGCTGCCCGCGTAGGTCCCGGCCGCAAGATTTGCCGGGTTCACTGAAACCGACAGACTGGCCGGAGCCGTACCGGACGCCGCGGAAACGCTCAGCCAGAAGTCGCTGGCGGAAGCCGTCCAGGAAAGCGTTCCGCCGCCCGCGTTTGCGATCGAGATTGTTTGCGCGTCCGGAACAGCGCCGCCAGCCGTGTATTGGAAAGAGAGCGTCTGAGGCGTGACCGTCAGCGTAGGCGAAGGCGCAGCCACGGTTAACGTGACTGGTATTGCTAACGGGGTGTTCGAAGCACCCGTCGCTGTTATCTGAATGCTACCTGTGTATGTGCCGGCACCCAGCCCTGCCGTCGAAACAGACACGGAAATCGTGGATGGGGCTGTTCCGGAGGCAGGAGCCACGCTGAGCCATGACCCACCGGATGCCGCGCTCGCAGTAGCGGTCCACGTAAGAGTTCCGCTGCTGCTGTTCGCGATCTGGATCGACTGAGAAGAAGAAGCAGTCCCACCCACGCTGGTCGTGAATTGCAGACTCGTGGGCGTCACCGCAATTGTGGATGGTGAGGCGACCATGATCGTGATGGAATCGTTTCCGGTTTCGGACAGCACGGAAATTGTGATCAGGCCGGAGAGGCTCGACGGCAATTGCGCTGTAATCGACGTCCCGGTCCAGGAGGAGACCGAGAGGGTATCGCCTGTCGTTGCACCCGCGGGCGTTGCCACCACCTTGCAGCCATTGCACAGGAATCCGAAATCGTTGCCGGTAATCGTGATCGCCGAGCCCGGATTGATAACCCGCCCCGGCACATTTGCCAGAGGGCCAACGGAGATGATCGCCGTATCGATCTTGCAGCGCGCCGCCGCATAATAGGCAATCGCTTCCATGATTGTGCCGCAGTCGATCGTGCCAAGCGACTGACTCGTAACCCGGAAGTCGCCCGTTCCGGCAACAAAGTCGTTGTAGAAGATAGTGCCCTGGTCGCCACCTACCTGGAGCAACAGGGTTCCCCATCCGACCTGAGTAACATCGGTGACGTAGCTTCCTGTACCATTGACCGTCGCAAAGAATGTGCCGCCGTCGAGGGATAGTAAGGGGTCCGTCGCGGGCGTCGATCCGATGGATTGCCAGTCCGAGGTGCCGCTAAGGAAGGACCGGACAATCTGGCTGGTGGGATGAGATTCACCGGTAATGTTCGCAATCCCCGGGGCGCTGCAATTAAAGGTTCCAAGCGCGGTGTTGGTGAACGATCCCGGGTCAACGTGGCAATAAGGTACGATCCGGATCACACTAGTCTTCTGAGATACAAACCCGAGTGAGGCGCTTGTCGTCGATACGACCCCATCGCTGCCATTGTTAAGCGAGATACCCGTCCCGTTGTTGACCCAGCTTCCGGCGTTTCCTATGATGGCGATCGCATTCAGGCCGCGCAGATCGTCCACCCGTTGGTTCCACGTCGCCAGATTCCACAGGAACGAACTGCCCGAGATCAGCTCCGCACTTTGCGTCCCCGCGGTAAACGAGCTTGCATAGTTGGTGGCGAGAAACGATCCGAAATTTGGCGTAGCGATCAACACCAGGTCCCGCACCAGCGTGTTGACTGGTGGTGTGAGCGACCCGCCCGTCTGCAGCCCCGCAAGGTAGGCTCTCGCAATCAGCCCGCCCGTGCTGAAACCTACCAGATCGATCTGCGGCACCTGCTGGCCGTTGTCATAGGTAATCGTGTTCAGGAATGTACCCAGATCGTTGGCCAGGGTCTCGATCGGCTGGTTGGGATCTTCCGCGCAGTTATCGAAAAAGTACACTACGGGAACGCCGTCCGACATCAGATACTGAGCGAGATTCCCGAAGGTCTCAGTCGAATTGCTCGATACCGGACAGGAACCAGTAAAACCGGTCTCCCATCCGTTCAGGAGCACGACGGGAGGCCGCGTTGCGCTCGAGGGCACGGTTTGCCGGGGCTTCACAACGACGGTCAACGTGGCTTGCTGGTGCTCGCCCGTTGCGCTTGTGGCTGACAGCGTGGCCGTATACTCGCCGGGCTTCGTTCGCAGCGGCGCCGCCAGCAGGATCTGATCGCGCGTCTTATCAGGCGAGGCCACCAGGCCGGTTGCTTCGCCACTTGCAACGGCAACGCTCCGGCTCGTGGCATTTAACAGAAAATTCAGGGCGTCGGTCGACGCGGCAAGCGAAATTGGTTCCCCCGCAGCGACTTCGTAACGGGTTTCATCCAGCGCCATCGGCCGGGCCGAACTTTGCGCCGATGCGGAGACCGCAAAGCAGAACAGCAGCAAAGCAACGCTGGATCGAAGGGTCAATTAATACTGACGAACCGTACGGCCAACTCGTTGTGCTGTTTTTCGTTGTGATTACCAGAGCAGCTTCAATCCGAATTGAATTTGCCGCGATGAAGTCGACGTGCTCGTAATGAGGCCAGCCGTCGGTGACACGCCCGATGGCGTGAAGACGACGGCGTTGGGCGAATTGAAGTTGGCCCGATTCAGAATATTGAAGAATTCCGCGCGGAACTGCAGCCTGGCCTTTTCGCGAATCGGCGTGTCCTTAAACAGAGAGAAATCCCACGTTGCCAGACCCGGTCCCGGCAGCGTATCTCTACCCACGTTCCCGTAGAAGCCGCTGCTGGCGGGCGGGGCCAGAAATGCGGCCGGATTGAACCACTCGTTCGGGCTCCCCAATATCACCGGGCCCGTGAAAGCCGGATTGACGAACGGTCGTACCGGATTCCGCGTGTCGCCGTTATTGGATGGGTTGTAGCTGAGCTGCGGCGTGAATGGAAACCCACCTTGCATCGTCACGATGGAGTTCACCGTCCATCCTTTCACCATCACGTTGCCATGGTTGAACGGCAGCGCATAAGTTGCGTTGATCGCCACCACATTTCTGACATCGAAGTTAGCCAGGCCTCGATCGGCGCGGAGATTGAAAGGATTCGAAGCAAGCGCAGGTTCATTTCCGGAGGTTGTGGCGTTCACGGAGTCTCCGTCGTCAATCGTTTTGGACCATGTGTAAACTCCGCGCACCGCGAAACCGCTGCTGAAGCGGTGATTCAGGTCGACCTGTAGCCCATTGTAAGAGCTGTCGGCTTCCGAGAAATAAGTCCAGGTGTTATTGATTCCAGGATTGGGCCTGGTGGAAGTGGGTACGTAATACGTTCCCGGAGCCACCGGAGTGCCTGCGATGCCCGCGGGAAAAGTGCTCGGATACGTCGCCGGGCACGGTGCTGCCGGGCAAATCACGGGAAAGGGCTCATTCGCATCGATACCCAGAATCTCGTGATACCCGTGCGATCCCACGTATCCGACGGTGAGCGCGGTATTGGTGGTCAAAGCCTGTTGAACCCTCAGCGACCAGGAGATCAGCGTCGGTGTCTGCAGGTCCGGCTGCACTCCACCGGGCACCAGATGCGCAGTGGAAGGTATCGGAGCCGAAGTTTGCAGCGGCAACTGGGACACGGGCACGTTCGGTAAGCTCCAGGTCGGATTGAACGGGGCGTTCTGGTCGGTCCTGTAGCCGAGCGCATCCTGCAGATCGTTATACATGCCGAATCCGGCGCGGATCACGGTCTTGTTGGTGTTATGGAAAGGGCTCCATGTGAGGCCGACTCGCGGTTGCGGCAGAAACTTCGCATTGTTCACGGTGAAGGTTGAATTGCCGACAGCCGGCTGGCTGGAAATGATCCCATTCGGGTAAGTATACGTGGATGCCCGGCCATCGACCTCATTCCAACCCGTACTGAATTCATCGCGGAATCCAAGAGACAGAGTAAGTCGGGGACTCAGTCGAATGGCGTCCTGTACGTACCACGCGCCATACCACGAACGCCAGCCGAGCTCAGTGGGTGTCGGGTCGTAAAGCAGAGTTGCGACGGTCCCCTGCAGAAAGGTCTGAATGCTGGTAAACGTCGCTTGTCCGTATTGACTCAGTGCCAGAAGTTCATTCGATTGCAGCCGCTGGACCCAGACTCCCGCGGTAAGTTGATGGCGGCCGTGCGTATAAGACACGCGGTCTTCATAAGTGTAGAGATTCCGGGCGAGATGCAGGTTACTTCCATTGTTGCTGCCCGCGAGGCTGCTTGTCGTGGCCGGGTTCGAAGCCGCGCTCCCTCCCACGACCAGAGCGCCGATCGGGTCGCCTGAAAGGAAGCCGGGAAGCGACGCCGCCGGTGAACCCGGAGTAGGTTCCCCGGTGAAGAAATAGCCCGCCCGCGAATAGCCGATCCGTGCCGTGTTGAGCAGCGTAGGGGAGAAAATATGCGTTTCCTCGATGCTCGCCACCTGCTCTCTGAGGCTCTCGACATCCGTGCTGTAAGCGTTGGTGCTGGTAGGAGTAAAGTCGGCGCTGTCATCTACGGTGTAGACAGTCCCGAGAGAGTTCTTTTCGGAAAAGATGTGGTCGAGCCGCACCGTCCCGAAGCCGTCCCGAATGGTCTGGAGCGGACTGTTCAGAGCTTCTGCAATTCCACCGAAATCCGGCGCGCCGGGAGTGGGCGACGGCCACGCCGAAATCAGCGGCGAAACACCGACGAACGCCAGCCCCGACGCCGGGCACGGACTGGGCGCCGGACTAACGAGCTTGCAGGGCAGATAGCCGTTCTGCGCGTTGGTGTCCGGGACCAGATCGACACCGGTCTGATGCAGATGTTGGAGAAATTGCTCGTAGTTGCCGAAGATGAAGGTCTTATTCTTCCTGATCGGGCCGCCCAGCGCTCCTCCGAACTGGTTACGCTCGAAGCCCGGCACGGAAGCGCCATCGAAGAAGTTGCGCGCGTCGAAGGCATTGTTCCGGAGGTATTCGTAGAGCGATCCATGTAACTGGTTTGTCCCGGACTGAGTGACGATCAGGACCTGTGCTCCCGGCCGCTTGCCATATTCCGCATCGTAGGAATCGCGCAGCAGGTTGAATTCGCGTATCGCGTCCATGCCAAGTAACTGCTGGCTGACGCCGCCCGGCTGCATGTTATTCTCGGCGGCGCCGGTAAATTCGATGCCATTCAGCAGGAAAAGATTTTGCTGCGGCCTGTTTCCCTCGACCACGAAATCATTGCCGGAGGTGGAATTCGACACGCCGACTCCGCCTATTTTTTCCCATGTGAAGTTCACCACACCCGGATTGAGCGTGAGAAGTTCGTCATAACTCCGCCCGTTAAGCGGCAGATCGGCGATCTGCCGCTGACCGACCAGGCCGGATATATCCGCCGCGGATACATTCACCACAGGCGCATCTGCATTCACCGTGACCGCCTGGCTTGATTGTCCGATCTGGAGATTGAAATCGACGGTTGCATCCTGCCCCACCACGAGATTCACGCCCGAGCGGACCTCTTCCGTGAACCCCGTTTTTTGCGCTCGAACCTCATAGCGCCCGGGAGACAGCGCGGGAACACGGTACCGGCCCGCATTGTCGGTTTCGGTACGCCGGATTGCGCCGGTGTCTATGCCGGTAACGATAATGCTCGATCCGGTTACCACCGCGCCGGACGGATCCGTCGCGATTCCCGAGAGACTGGCCGACACCTGCGCGGCAAGGGGCGAAGCGCAGAGAAGGAAAACAAGGAGAGAGCGCGCGTTTGACATGTAAACATGTCATTGTAATCCATAAATACCCTAGCGGCGCAACAATGGTTCCAGGTATTTCATCACCGTCCCGGCCACAATCTGAGCGCCTTCCGCAGTGGGATGAATTCCATCCGGCTGGGTGAGTTCCGGATTGCCGCCTACGCCATCCAGCAGAAAAGGAATTCGCGGCAGCTTGTATTGCTTCGCGAGTCCCACATAGACCTGTTCGAAAGAGTGAATGTATTCGGGCCCGTAGTTCCGCGGCAGAGTCATCCCGGCGAGAAGAACCCGCGCGTTGGCTTTCTGGAGCGCTTCGATCATTTCGGCGAGGTTCATCCTGGTTGAGGTGACGGGCAATCCGCGCAGGCCGTCGTTCCCGCCGAATTCGAGGATCACGATTGCGGGATGCACGGCGAGAACGGAGGGCAGGCGCTCCACACCGTCGGTTGTCGTATCGCCGCTGACTCCCAGATTTACAACGTGATAACGGAATCCGGCGGCATCGATCAGGCGCTGCAGATCGTCGGGGTAGCTTTTGCCGGGTTCGACGCCAAATCCGGCGGAAAGACTGTCGCCGAACGCCGCGATCACCGGGCGCGTATCTTTATTTGAATCCGGCTTTGAAGCCGGTACTGCAGGCCGATCTTCGGTCGGCGCAACTTTGGCGGGGACGGCCTGGTTCTGAGGGATTTCGCGGCTCCCGCACGCGGAAAATGCAACGGCGAGGGCCGCCAATAGCATCAATTTCAGTGACACTGCCATAATGATGACAGACGCAAGAGTGGAGCTTCCGATCATTGAAGTTATTGGGCTGACGCGGACCATTCAGACGCCCACCCATCGGGTCGAGATTCTGCGTGGCATCGATCTGGCGATCCCGCGCGGCCAGTTCGTCGCCATCATGGGGCCTTCGGGGAGCGGAAAGAGTACCCTGCTCGGTCTGCTTGCCGGCCTCGACAATGCGACCAGCGGCCAACTGCTTCTCGACGGAGAAGATATCACCGGACTTTCCGAAGACCGCATGGCCGAAGTCCGGGGCCGCAAGATTGGGTTCGTTTTTCAATCTTTCCAACTGATTCCGACTCTGACTGCGGAAGAGAATGTCCTGCTGCCAGCCGAACTGGCGGGAGCGGGTCCGGAAGTAACCTCGCGAGCGCGGGAACTGCTCACCCGGGTGGGCCTCGCAGATCGGCTGGACCATTACCCGGTGCAGCTTTCCGGAGGCGAACAGCAGCGTGTTGCGCTCGCGCGTGCCTTCATCACGAAGCCCCCGATTCTTCTCGCCGATGAGCCGACCGGCAATCTGGATGGCAAGACCGGGGCGCAAGTGCTCGAACTGCTTCTGGAACTCAACCGGCAGGAAGGCGCAACGCTGGTGATGGTGACGCACGACCCCGCGCTCGCCGCACATGCCGACCGCATCATCACGCTGCGCGACGGCCTTGTGGTGAGCGATCAAACGATCGAGATCGAGCAGCATGCGTAAATACCGCACGGCCGCGAAGATCGCCTGGCGCGAAACGCGCGCGTCTTCGGGCCGGTTTATTTTCGTGATTCTGGCGGTCGCGGCCGGTGTTGGGTCGCTGACCGGAGTGCGCAGTTTTTCGCGCACATTCGACACCATGCTCCAGCGAGACGCGCGGACGTTCATGGCGGCCGATTTAACGGTGCGCACGTTCCAACTTCCTACCGACGAGCAGACGGCGGCAATGAACGCGCTGGAGAAGCGCGGCATCGAGCGCACGCAAGTCACCGAGACCTTGACCATGGCGTCGCCGCCCGGCTCATTGGTGAACGGCGCAGCGCCACTTTTGATTTCGGTGAAGGCTGTCGATCCGGCGGTGTATCCGTTTTACGGCACGGTAAAGTTCAATCCGCCGATGGATCTGCGCACCGCCCTCAAGCCCGATACGGTGGCGGTGTCGGATGGCGTGTTGCTGCGGCTCAACGCCCATGTGGGCGATACGATTCGCATCGGCGGACAACCCTTTCGGATCAGCGCCGAAGTGACGAACGAGCCCGACCGCATGACCGGGAGCCTGAATGTAGGGCCGCGCGTCATGATGTCCCGGACGGGTCTGGAGCGCACGGGACTGCTGATTCCCGGGAGCCGGGCGGCGGAGCGTTTCCTGTTTAAAGTTCCGGCCACGATTCCCATCAAAAGGGTACGGGGGCGGCTCTACAACGTCTTCCACGGAGGACTCATTGCCGATTACACCGAAGCGCATCCGCTGATCGAACAAGGGCTGCGGCAATCGACGACTTTCCTTTCGCTGGTCAGCCTGATCGCTCTGGTGATCGGGGCGCTGGGTGTTGCTACCGCGATCCAGGCGCATCTGCAGCAGAAGATGGATTCGATCGCGATCATGAAATGCCTGGGTGCGAAGTCCGCACAGGTGCTGCGGATTTACATACTGCAAACCGCGGGCCTGGGGCTTGCGGGCAGCTTTGCGGGAATCGCTCTGGGCAGCGGGGTGCAGATGGTGTTTCCGCTTTTTCTGGCGCGGTATTTCCAGGTATCGATGGTTCCGCATTTCGATTTTGTTTCGGCGCTGCAGGGCCTCATCGTTGGTCTGCTGACCGTGATGCTGTTCACGATTCCGCCGCTTCTCGGCATCCGGCATATTCGCCCGGCGCTGATTTTCCGGCGCGAAATGGCCGCCCCTGCACCCAGCCTGCGCGACTGGTGGAAGCAGGCGGCGGGGTCCGTTATCTCGGCGTTGATTATCCTGGCGTTCGTCGGATTGCTCGCAGCATGGCTCAGCGAGAATGCGAAAACCGGCATCTATTTCGCGATCGCGATGGCTGTTGGACTGGGGTCGCTGGCGCTGGTGGCGTGGGTCCTGCTGCGATCGCTTCGCTGGTTCAGCCGTCATCTGCCGCGTAACGCGGGGCCGGTTGTGCGGCAGGGTATTGCGAATCTCTACCGCCCGGGAAATCATGCGGGCGCGGCCGTGATGGCGCTCGGCGTGGGCGTCATGTTCACGGTGACGGTCTGGATCGTGCAGCGCGGCCTGCTGCAGGATATCGTTCGCACCGCGCCTCCTGGAATGCCGAACGTCTATCTGCTCGACGTGACCGCGACCAACCGCGATGCGGTGTATCAGCTGGTCTCCCATCTGCCGGGCGTGCAGGGAACGCCGGAGATGCTGGGGGCGGTTTCGATGCAGATTCAATCCATCGACGGCGTGCCTTTCCTGCGAGAAAATCAGCGCGGCGTGGCGCGGCGTTATGCGCGCACGGTCACCGTATCTCCGGCGGCGGTGAAGCCGGCGTTCACTCAAGTGGTGGAGGGACGCTGGTGGGCGAGCGGCTCGAAGCATCCCGATGCCGCGGAGCTTTCCGTTGCCGAATCTGCCGCGAAGCTTCTCAACCTGCATGTGGGCTCGACTGTAGTCTGGACGACACCGCAGCGGACGTTCACTTCGAAAGTCGCGGCGATTCACAAGAGCGAATCGGTTCGGCTCACGGCCCGCATTGAATTCTTCCTCACGCCCGAGGTTCTGGAAGGGCTGCCCGCGATCTATTACGGTGGCATCCGCGCTACTGCCGCGTCCGTACCCGCTATTCAGAAGGCCGTCTATGACCGGTTCCCGACCATCACGGTGGTCAACGTGGCGGACGTTCTCGACACTATTCAGTCGGTGGTGGATCAGATCTCGCTCGTGGTGCGTTTCATTTCCGCGTTTTCGATCCTGGCCGGCGCGATTATTCTGGCGTCGAGCGTGGCGGGCACGCGTTTCCGGCGTATACGAGAGGTAGTGATTTTGAAGACCCTGGGTGCAACGAGAAGGCGTATTGCGCAAATTTTCTCCATTGAATTTCTGGTGATCGGGACGGTCGCGGGACTGATGGGCGGTTTGCTCGCGGGCGGGTTCGCGTGGGTGGTTCTGAATCGTCTGCTCGATGCCAAGGCCGGGCCGGATTCTTTGCCGATGCTGGTGTCGATCGCGGGCACGGCGATGCTAGCGATCGCGACCGGTTGGATGGCCAGTTTCCGGACGCTGGGCCAGAAGCCATTGGAGATTTTGAGGGACGAATGAAGCCGGCTGGGCTTTGTCTGATTGTGGCTTTGCTTGCGCGGGGAGCGGATGGGCCGCATTTCGAAATCTCCGATGCGCGCGGAAAGAAGCCCGCCGGCGTGACCATTGAGGCAGGCGAGCCGGATGCCGATGGCTGGTTTTCGCTGAAGCTGGCGAGAGGGAAAGGCGACCCGGTGCTGATCTGGCCGTTCGATGGCGCGGCGAAGATTCCCGATGGGCCGGAGCCGATACCGGCGATTGCGATCCAGCGCGGCGATGTGAAGGCGCTGGCCAACCGGCGCGTGGTGGCTGCGATTGCCACGCCTTTCGTGCTGGGGCTGTCGCCGATGGATTCGATCGCGGGTAAGAGCGGTCTCGACGCGGGAGGTTTGAAAGAAGCCATTTCGGGGTTGGTGCAATCGAGCGATCCTTTCGAAAAGGGCGTTGGGCTGCTCTATGCAGCGAAACAGGCCGAAGCCGCCGACGAACTGGCGCGCGCGTTGAAAGAGCGGCAGCGGCAACTGACACGTGTGCCGTCGGAAATTTATGCGACCGCGATCCTCTGCGGACAGGCGCTTCTTCGCCAGAAAAAATTCGACGAGGCGGCAGTCGCGTTTCTTGTTGCTGTCAAGCAGCGGCCTTCGGACCGGCTGGCGCTGGACTTGCGTTCGGACGCGCTGGTCCGTGCAGGCAAGCCCGAAGCGGCCGGGCATTGAGTTTTGAGGAAGACCGGCGACAAGATCGCCGGCGTTCCCGGAAAAATTGGAGCGCTCCACTATCCGATAAACCCTCGGATCGGGGCCTTTTTGGTCTCCCGGAAGGAACCGGGGCCGCACCAATAACGGGAGCGCCTGCCGCCCATTGTTTCTACATTCACCGCACATTGCCTCGAGGAGT
>JBEKTF010000123.1:0-16057 GCA_049516355.1 Bryobacteraceae bacterium
CCGGCTTCGCGCCTCCGGAACCAGGGCGTAGATGCGGGTCTGATTCGCCACATGTCCCGCCTGCACGCCGAGATCGAGCAGGAGTACGCCGGCAGTTAATCCCCAGATCCAGTGGCCCGCGAAATCGAAAACGGCATACGATGCAATCACGGTCAGGATCGCCAGTCTTACCGTAAACCGGGCCCCTTTGCGATCAGTGAGCCTGCCCGCCCACGGCGCAAACAGAACGCCCACAGCGCCCAGCACTCCAAAGATTCCAGCGACTCGCGGGCCGTAGTGATAAGGCGGCGTTCCGAGAAAAAACACCAGCGTTGCCCAGAACGAGCTGAATGCCCCGAAAAGCATTCCGCCGACGATCGCGGCTTCGCGCAGCACGGGCTGCGTCATTGCCAGATGGAGGATTGAACGGGCCAGTTCGCGGTAACGCAGATTGGGTTCCGGCCGGTCGTAAGGCAGGCCATACCGCAATGCGATCGCGAGTGTGAACATGCCCACCGCGGCAATCCAGTACATGGCGCGCCAGCCGAACATATCGCCCACGAACCCGCTCACCGTTCGCGCCAGAAGAATGCCGAGCAGGAGCCCGCTGAGAACGGTTCCCACAACGTGCCCGCGCCGATGCGCCGGTGCCAGCTTCGCGGCAAACGGCAGGATGAGATGCGACCCGATACCGGTAAGGCCGATCGCGAATCCCGCCACGTTGACCAGCGTAAGATTCGGCGCGAGAGCCATCATCGACGCCGTTGCGGCGGTCGCGCCGCTCATGATGACAATCAGTTTTCGCCGCGGGAACATGTCGCTCAGCGGGACGAATGCGAACATGCCCAGCGCCGTGCCCGCCTGCGTCCACATCGGCAGATAGCCGATGGCGCGGTCGGAAACGCCGAGCGACTGGCCGATTTCCGAAAGAAGTGGCTGGCAGTAATAGATATTCGCGACGCTGAGTGCGCTCGCGGTAAACATCACGCCGATGGTTCGGCGCTCGATCGACATCATTTAAGAGTAAAGGGCGCTCGCATGCCAGGTGCGTACGGGCTTCAGCCGGCTTCAGCCTGTACGGTCGAGCGCAGCTCGACAAGGGGATTGGAATACGTTAGCCCTTGGGGTAATAGCCTTGCCGGGTCTGCACGATCATATTCCTCTGCTTGACCGTTACAGCAATTTTCCGGAACCCACTGCCCGCATCCGTTCTATCCGGCGTGTAGCCCAGGCTGTATTGATTGCGCAGTTCTTCCTCGATGCGATCGTAAATCTGATCGATGGACAGCTTCTTCGAAACTTCGAAAAACCCACCGCCGGTCTCACGGGAGATTTGTTGCAGAATCTTCTTTCCATCCGGTCTTTCGATTTGCCGGGGAGGGGGGAAGCCTCCGCCTCTCCGGCGTCCGCCAAAACCACCACCCCCGAAGGGCATCTGCGGCTGCGATTCCTCGCCAGTGAAATAGATGGAATAAACCAGGGTATCGGCGCGCTGGGCGGATTCGATCGCCTGGTAAAGCGGGACCTTGCTGCCGTTATCGACGCCGTCAGTCAGCAGGATGAAGGCTTTCCGGCCCTGCTGCTTTTTCATCAATTCGTCCGAGGCCAGGAGAATCGCATCGTAGAGCGTGGTGCCAGGCAAGTTGGAGCGCCTTCGGCCACCACCGCCCGGATACCCGCCTCCACCGCCCGGATACCCGCCTCCACCGCCCGGATACCCGCCTCCACCGCCCGGATACCCGCCTCCACCGCCCGGATACCCGCCTCCACCAGGATATCCACCACCGCCGCCTCTCGACTGCGGTCGGGCGTCGTCAGGCAGTTCGAGGTTGTCCAGGGCGTGTTCCAGCTTGTTCTTCGAGGAGGTAAGGTCCTGGAGCAGTTCGGTATCGTGATCGAAATGAATGAGGAAGGTCTGATCGCGGTCCTCCCGCAAGACCTTCTCGACGAACCGGCGGCTCGCGTCTCTTTCTTCGCCCAATACCAGGCGCTGGCTCAGGCTTGTGTCGACCAGCAAACCCAGCGTCAGGGGAAGATCCGTTTCGCGGGCGAAATAACGGATCGTCTGCGGACGCCCGTCTTCCGCCAGATCGAAGTCGTCTTTCGCCAGGTCCGAAACAATTTTGCCTTGTTTATCGCGAACGGTCGCGAGGACGTTGACGACTTTGACGTCCGTAGAAAACTTCGCATCCGGCTCCGAGGTGTTTTCCGCGGAGTTCTGCGCCAGTGCTTCCCGCCCCAGGGCGACGCCTGCCGCAGCCGCTGCGAGGAAAGATCTGCGGGAAATGGATTCTCTCATTCGCTCCTCGATCATACGCTTTCCGGAAAGCGCAAAGGGCGCGGGCGCGACCCGTTTTGCGCGTGTTCCTCGTCAAGGATGCGCGGAGCGGTTCGGGCGTTACGTTTATTTACTTTGCGCAGGCCGTGGCCCGGCCCGTATCCGGCTTCGAGACGCTGTCCCAGAGCAGAGTACTCTTACCGTCCGGGCAGATCGCAGTCGCTTTTTCGCCACCCTGGAAAGTGATATGGAGGACCGCGCCCCCGCTGTCATCCACGCCCTCGCTCATGCCGGTATCGATGAGGAACAGCAACCCGAACCGCTGGAACATCTCTCCGTGATTGCGTTTTACCCCGTCGGCGAATACAACATCCGACGGTACGTGCCCCTCCACAAAATGCTGGACTCCCAAGGCTCGCGCATAATCGGCCAGCAATTCCCGTTCGCCGCGATCCGGCATGCCCGCATCGATCCACGGCTTCCGGCCTTCGCCGTTCAGGCGCGATTCCAGAATCGAATCGTCGCCGACCAGATGTTTGGTGCGAAATCCGTCGTGCTCGACTCCACCCTGGAGGTCGGCGGTTAATTGCGCGACGGTGCGCCCGCCCGCGTTGCCGCCATGCGAAAAGAACCAGTCGCCCACGCGCGCTGCGAAGGAAAGAGAGCAGAGAAACTCACCGATTTCCCCCTTGCAGGCGCCCACCTCGTTAAGGTCGATGTTGGCAGCCTTCAATTGCCTGGCGAACTCACGGCCTTTCGGCGCGCTCGGATCGGCCAGAAACTCCGCCTCGTGATTTCCCGCCAGGATCACCACGTCCCCGCCCGCGCGGCGCGCTTCGGTGCGCAACAACATCAGGAGCCTGAGAACATCGAGAGCCCGTGGTCCTTTATCGATCATGTCGCCGGTGGTGACCAGCACAGCGTGTCCCGCGCGCCAATGCGCGTCCTCCGGCTTCAGGGGCTGAGCTTCGATGATTCGGGCCGCCACCATGGCTCTCGCGAGCCTCTTGAAATCGCTGTGCGCGTCGCCGATGGCGAAGATCTCTTCGGCGCTGGCGATTTGAGTCACTGCGGGATACTTCGCCCAATCGCGGGGAGCACCCGTAGCCGCCACACACAAAAACACTGCCGCAACCAGCAAACGAATATTCATCGTTAGCACCTTTCCGTTACCGCTCCTTGACAGTCGCGGCTCTGAACTAACTGAGCCGCGACCGTGAGGGAGCGGTAACGAGACGGCCGGGATATCCATTAAAACCGCTCCAGCATCTGTTGCTCCCGCAGCAGCACTTCGGGCGATATCGATACATAACCCAGCGCAGCGGCCTGATTCTGGCCCGGCCCGAGCATCCATTGGAGAAATTCCTTGAGCGCCCGTTTCTTTTGCGGATCGTCGATCTGAGCGGGCACGACAAACCAGGAAAACGACGCGATAGGATAGGCGTCCGCACCCGGGGCATTGGTGATGGAAGTCTGGAAATCTTCCGCAATCCTGTTGGAAGATCCGCGCGCGGCGGCGAGGAGGCTTTCGAGATCCGGCGAAACGAATCTGCCTGCGCTGTTGCGCACGCTGCCGTAACTCATGTGCTCGGTGATGGCATAAATATATTCGACGTATCCTATCGACCCGGGAGTCTCGCGCACCAGCTTTGCGACGCCTTCATTCCCTTCAGCGCCCTTTCCCACCGGCCACTTCGGTGAACTGCTCATACCCGGGGCCGATTTCCATTCGGGGCTAACCTTGGAAAGATAATCGGTCCAGACATACGTGGTGCCGCTCCCGTCCGCGCGATGGACCACTTCAATGTCGCGGTCGGGCAAGACTGCATTGCGGTTGATTGCCCGGATCTGCGCATCGTTCCATTTCCGGATCTTGCGCAGATAAATTCCCGCCAGAATCTCTGGTGTGAACCTGAGTTCGCGCGGCATATCCGGAAGGTTATAAACCGGCACAACGCCGCCCATGATCGTCGGGAAGCGAAGGAACTTCGGTTTGCCTCCCGCAAAGAATTCATCTGAAGTGATCTGGATGTCGGAACCGGCGAAATCGACCGCGCCATCCATCAGCCGGCTAATGCCGGCTTCCGAGCCGACGGCATCATAACGGATCTCGATCTCGGGGGAGCTCTGGTGAAAAGCATCGAACCATTTGGCATAGACAGGATACGGGAATGTTGCCCCGGCTGCGGTAAGCGTTGTAGGGCCAATGGCAGATGCCGGCGCGGCTGTGGGGGGATCGGAAGGCGCGGTGACCAGCTTTTTCACCACCAGTTTGGCGAGGTTGCGGCTGACATCTCCCGCAGCGGAACTATGCGGCGTGGCAAGGTATGACCACAGCGTCTGCCCTTTTTTGTCTTTCAGTTCAATCGACAGATAGCCGGCGAACAGGGCCTGAGTCTCGCTGTTCACGCTGCGGTTGCGCGGATTCAGGCTGTAGTAGCTTTTGACCCACACTTCGCCGCTTCCGGCCAGCACCGCATCCGCTGCCGACGCGCTGTCCACAACGTGGAACCTGCGGGATTTCTCCAGCTCGGAGACAATCTTCTCCCGTAACCCCATGGCGCCGCGGCTGTCGCCGAATGAATCGACGTAGACATTTTTGATGTCATTCAGATTGGCCGGGGCCTGCGCGAAAAGGGTAATCGTGGACACAAGCAGAACCGCCAGGGTTTTGATCTTTGTCGCCTGAACCTTCATCGCTCGTTTCAGTTTAAGTGTTTGAAGCACGACGGCTAAGTAACGGTTCTGTTACAAATCGGATAATCTTCAATGTCACCATCGGCGACGCATTGACAGGTTCGCCCGGTAACTTGAACCATGGAGAATTGCTGCGCAATCCGATTCTCTGGACGGTCGTGCTTTGGATGCATCTGGCCCCGGCGTTCCTTTTTGCTCAGGCCGGCTCCGCTCAAGACGATGCAACGGACTGGCACGACGACCGTTATTGGCTCACTATTCAGGCAAACTTCATCCGCCAGCAACAGCCTTCCTATCCCGCAAAATACAGCGGGCCGAACAGTCTGAGCGCGGGCGCGGAACACGCAACCTCCCGCGTCGAGACCCTGTATTCGGGTTTCCGCATCACCAAAAATCTGGAATTTCTCTTCGATCTGGAAAGCGCGGGCGGCGCAGGCCTGAGCAACGCCTTGGGTGTGGCCGGATTTACCAACGTCGATGTGGTCCGCAACCCGACGCTCGGTGAAGCCCCCTACGTCTCGCGCGTGATGCTCCATTACACGCTTCCACTCAGCAGGGAAATGGAGGAATCCGCGCGCAATCCGCTGGGGCTGGCTTCGAGAGTTCCCGCGCGGCGTCTCGAATTCCATCTGGGCAAAATGAGCACCGTGGATTTTTTCGACCTCAACTCAGTCGGCAGTGACAGTCATCTGCAGTTCATGAACTGGTCCACAGTCAACAACGGCGCATTCGATTACGCAGCCGATACGCGCGGCTACAGCTATGGGCTTGTGATCGAGTATTACGACAAGTGGTGGGCAGCGCGGTATGGAGAAATGCTGATGCCCACTGTCGCTAATGGCATCACACTTGACTGGAACATCGCGCGGGCCGGCGGCCAGAATCTGGAATTCGAGGTTCACCCTGAATTAATCAAGCATCGCCAAAGCGTCTTCCGGGCGCTCACATTCCTGAACCGCGCCAACATGGGAAGTTACAACGAAGCGATCTCGGAATACGTCACGGGAAAGGTGGTTACTCCGGATATTACGCTGTCGCGCAGGCAAGGCCGCGTGAAATACGGTTTCGGCCTGAATGGGGAACAGGAATTGACCGATACGCTCCGCGTATTCGGAAGGCTGGGCTGGAACGACGGCAATAACGAATCGTTCGCTTATACCGAAATCGACGGCACCGCGGAGTTTGGCGCGGACCTGCGAGGGAAAAGGTGGAAGCGGGCGCAGGATAAAATCGGCGCCGCATTTGTGGTGAACGGAATCAGCCAGGCGCATCGCGAGTATCTGGCCCTCGGAGGACTCGGCTTCATCCTGGGTGACGGCGGCCTGACTTACTCCCCCGAGAAAATCTTCGAGACCTACTACACGGCGCATCTGTGGCGGGGCATATCCATTGCAGGAGATTTCCAGCATGTCGCGGATCCGGGATACAACAGCGACCGTGGCCCGGCCCTGGTCTCGAGCATACGCATCCACTTCGAAGACGGATTCACTTCTTTCAAAAAGAAAGAGTAAAAAGAATTAATAACTCAGCGCGCCGTTTCCACCATCGCGGCCGGCCCCACCTCAAGCTTCGCGCCCAGCGTCAGGAAATTCAGTAATGTCGCGGCCGCCCCGCATCCCGCGATGACGATAGCCATCGGCATCGCAGAGGAGTTATCGATCACTCCCAGAACAATCGTGGTCACCGCGGCGATCGTGAACTGATTCGTGCCCAGCAGCGCCGAAGCCGTTCCCGCCATATTGCCGTGCCGCATCATCGCGATCGCATTGCCATTCGGAAAAACGAACCCCGCGGCGCACATATAGACAAAGACCGGCGCGAAGATTCCCACCATGCCGCCGAACCCTGTGACCGCGGTTAAAAGCAATACCAGGCCGGAGCCCAGTTGAACCAGATTCGCGGCTTGGAGTACCCGCCAGAGCGGGATTCGGCGCGGCATATGGCCATTCACCTGGGATGCTGCAATCAGCCCGGCTGCAATCGCTCCGAAGAGCCAGCCGAACTGCTGCGGCGGGAGTTTGAAGATATTGATGAACACGAAAGGCGCGCTCGCGATATAGGCAAACATGCCGGCGGAAGAGAAGCCGCAAACGAGAGATGCGCCGACAAAAGTCCAGTCCCGCAGAAGATATTGATAGCTCGAAATGACGCGGCCCATTTGGAGCGGCCTCGCGTGTTCCGGGGCAAGCGACTCAGACAGCCGGAAATGCATGGCGATCAATGTGAGCGCACCCAGCGAAGCCTGCGTCAGAAAAATGGAACGCCACCCGAACCACACCAGAAGATAGCCTCCGAGGAACGGTGCGATCAGCGGCGAGACGCCAAGGACCAGCATAAGCATCGAAAAAATTCGGCGCAGTTCCACGGGCGGGAAAAGATCCCGCACCATGGCGCGCGAGACCACGGCGCCCCCGCAGGCCGCAATCGCCTGCAGGAACCGGAAAGCGGACAGCACATTGACCGATCTGGTGAGCGCGCATGCCGTGGACGACACCACGAAAATTGCCAGGCTGCAGTACAACGGAGGCTTGCGGCCGAACCGATCCGTGACAGGCCCGTAGAGCGATTGCCCGAACGCATAGCCCAGCAGGAAAGTCACGAGCGTGATCTGCACCTGAGCCGTGGTGGCGTTGAAAACCTTTTCGAGCAATGGCATCGCCGGCAAGTACATGTCGATCGAAAGCGGTGCAAACGATTGCAGAATCCCCATCAGTACGAGGAGTTCGAAGTAGTGGAAACGGGACCGCTGATGCGCGTGGACAGTCAATTGGCGAATCGCCCAGTCTAACAGGAACAGCGGCTGGTATCACGCCCCGCCGCTGCTTCAGGCAGATTCGAGCAAGTCCGTTCGGTATTTCGGCGCGAGCGCAATCACCTTCGCGATGAACTCTGCTTGCGCTGCCTCATCAAGTCGGGGCGGAGGCGTTGTGCGGGCTGCGATCGCGCCAGGCTCGACATCCGAGCCGGCTTCAGCCGCTCGCCAATCAGCCGCACAAGGGTAGAACCATGACAAGCGGAGCCGCGCGGATGCCGGTAATGAAAAACAACCAACCGGCAGTACTCACGGAATAAGCAACAATTCTGCTAACATTGCTATTGACATGCGACACGTGGCGGGTTACGGAACGGGATGATACGGACAATTCGCCACAAGGGACTGAAGCGGCTGTTTGAACAGGACGACCCAGGTGGCGTAAACCCGGAACACATTGGCAAGCTGAGGAATATTCTGGCGACGCTTCACGCCGCCCCAACCGTTGCCCATATGGACATGCCGGGGTTCAAGCTGCATCCGCTGAAAGGCGCATGGAAAGGTTTTTGGGGCCGTAACTGTCCGGGCCAACTGGCGGGTGATTTTCCGCTTTGATGACGGCGCGGAGGACGTTGATTATGTCGATTACCACTGAAAGGAACAAACCCATGGTTATGAAAAACCCGCCCCACCCCGGCCTTGTCGTGTTGCAGGAATGTGTTGAGCCGTTGGGCTTGACCATCACGGACGCGGCCAAAGCCCTGGGAGTGACACGCAACACGCTTTCGGAACTCGTAAACGGGAAGCGCGGCATATCGCCCGAAATGGCCGTCAGGCTGTCCAGGGTTTTCGGCGGCAGCGAGCAAGGCTGGCTTGTGCAACAGGCGCAATACGACCTTGCACAGGTGCGGCGCGACCGGATAAAGCTGAAAAGACTGGAACTGGTTTAAAGTTACTTGTAAAGTAAAAAGCCTTCGATTGATTCCAGTTGTGCACCAGAGGCACAGCCCCTTGTGATAAAGCTGCCGGCCGCGGCGGCCTGACGCGCATCGTCCCTTGTAATCAGGCGAACGAGAACGTTGGTATCACATCGGTATCAACGGCGCGCATGCCGCTCCCGGACGTGTTGCCGGATACCTTCTTTCAGCTCATCCAACGTTTGCGGCTTCGGCAGCTTTGCAGCGAACACGGCCAGGCGAATGTCGAGAGAGGTAAACTGCCCGGCGCGCCGCACCACGATTTCATCGCCCTCCTCGTCCCATTCGAACCGACCCCGGGCCGATGCCCAGCTTCGGGCGAACATCGACGGGAATCGATATCTTCCCGCGCGCCGTAACCTTCGAATGAGCGAGAGCCATACGTTTATATTCTCACGCAACCGCCGCCCGCCTGACCCCTGTACTTACAATGAAGAATTCACCCAAATCCACTCCGGGAGCCCAACATGAAAGCGGGAAAGATCGGCATACTGACGGGGGGCGGAGACGTCCCCGGCCTCAATTCGGTCATCAAGACAGTCGTTTACCGTGGCAGCGAAGTGGGCCGCCAGGTCACCGGAATCCGTCGCGGATGGGAAGGGCTCACCCACGTCAATTTTGACGACCCTGCGAGCGTGAGCCGCTACGTTCTTCCACTCAATCGCGACAATACCCGCACGATCGATCGTACGGGCGGCACATGGCTGCACAGCTCCCGCACGAATCCCCTGAAAATGAAGAAAGTGCCGGCGTTCCTGAGTGGGCAAAATGACAAGCAGATGGCTTTCCCCGCCGCCCAAAACACCAAAGGCGGCGTCACCTCGACGGTCTACGACATGACGCCGCAGGTCATGAAGAACATCGAAAAACTGGAACTCGATTATCTCGTCGCGATCGGCGGTGATGACACGCTCAGCTATGCCGCCCACCTCGATAAACAGGGCGTCAAAGTCATCTCTGTTCCCAAAACGATGGACAACGACGTCCGCAACACCGAGTACTGCATCGGATTTTCGACCGCCGTCACGCGCGCGATCGACGCCATCGAACGCCAGCGCACCACGGTCGGATCCCACGAGCGCATCGGCGTCTTCCGCATCTTCGGCCGCGATGCCGGCTATACCGCGCTCTACACCGCCTACGCCTGTTCCATGCGCTGCTGCATCCCCGAATACAAAGTCAACCTCGACAAACTGATCGATCTGATTCTCGAGGACAAGAAGAACAATCCCAGCAGCTACGCGCTCATCCTGCTTTCCGAAGGCGCCGAATGGGAGGGTTATCAGGTGACCGAATACGGCGAGGCCGATGCGTTCGGCCACCGCAAGAAGGCCAACGTCGCCGAATCCCTGAGCGACGCCATAAAGAAGCGCAGCGGCGACGAGACCATCGTCAGCGACCTCACCTACGATCTGCGCGGCGGTCCCCCCGATTTCGTCGACAAAATGGTGGCTTCCACATTCGCCGGGATGGCAATCGATCTGATCGAGGAAGGCAAGCACGGTCTCATGACGGCCATCAACCAGGGTTGTTATGCAGCGGTGCCGATTCCCGATCCGAAGCTCGGCCCGCGCAAGATCGACATCGCCGCCATGTACAGCACCGAGCGTTACCGCCCCACTTATTCCGGCAAAATGGGCCTGCCGATTTTCCTGACCCGCGCGTGAGCCTTCGTTCCGTCTGGCAACGCATGCGTCACGGAAGCACCCCTTCCGAGCATCGATTGCCGCTCGAGCCTGAGCTGCGCGAAAAGATCCGCCGCAGCTTCGACGAGGCGGCGCGCGACGAGGAACATTTTCCTTCCACCATCGATCCGCGTATCCAGCACGTGCAGGTGCTCCTAAAGTTCTTCGGGGATCTGACCGATAAATGTGTGTTGGACGTCGGGTGCGGTAAAGGGCGGTTCGCCAGGGTGCTGCAAGAACAGAATCCTGGCACGGTCATTTGGGGACTGGATATATCGGAGGAAATGCTTCGGTTCGTCCCTGCCGGTATTCACACCGTTGCGGGGTCAATGACCGAACTCCCGTTCGCCGACTCGACGTTCAACGGCGTATATGCGACCGAATCGCTCGAGCACGCAGTCGAAATCGAGCGCGCCGTGGAGGAAATGTGCCGGGTGTTGAAACCGGGCGGCAAACTCCTGATCGTGGATAAGAACGCCGAACATTGGGGAAAACTAAAGACTCCGGACTGGGAACGCTGGTTTAAACGCGACGAGCTGGAGAGGCTCCTGGCGCGGAGCTGTCGCAAAGTTTCGAGCGAATACCTTTCGTACTGGGAAGATGTCGCGCCGGATGGGCTTTTCCTCGCCTGGTTCGCGCAGAAATAAGCCAGTCCCGTTTCGGTTCCCCGTCCGGTTTGTTTCGGGAACGCCGGCGGTCTCTGCCGCCGGTTCTTTTTCCTATATACACTAGTTGGTATATGGCTGATGGAATCGCCGTCTCGAACGATGCCCTTGTTCCAGTTGAAGCGCAACGCGGATGGCAGGTCGCGCTCAACCGCACTGCCGCGATCCTGATTTCCATCGTGTTCCTGGTCGCGGGGCTTTGGAAAATCACCGACCCGACCGGCGCGGCGGCACGCCTCGCCCAGGCGAGGGTTCCCGAATCGCTGAGCGTTTTCGCCGCTGTAGGGCTGGGCACCCTCGAAACGTTTACCGGCGTTCTGCTGCTTGTCCCGCGGTTCCGTCGCTGGGGTTCCTGGCTCGGCACGCTCCTGCTTTTCACCTTCATGGTCTTCATCGCAATCCACTACAACGAATTGCGCGGCGTGGATTGCTCGTGCTTCCCGTGGATCAAACGCGCGGTCGGTCCCGGGTTCTTCATCGGCGACGGCGCCATGATGCTGCTTGCCGTCGGCGCCGGAGTTTGGGCGGGTTCCTCGCAGGGATTTCGTCCGGCGGGGGTGATCCTCGCCGCGGTCGCCGTCTTCGCTCTGACCTCCTTGGGATTTGCCTCTGTCAGGCACACCGGAACGAAGGCCCCGGCGACCATTACCGCGGAGGACGGGCGGTCGATATCCCTTCAGGAAGGGAAGGTTTTCGTTTATTTCTTTAACCCACAGTGTCTCCATTGTCTGGAAGCCGGCCGGCGTCTCGCCGCCTTGAACTGGGGCGGAACCCGGTTCGTCGGTGTTCCCACCGAAAATCCCCAGTTCGGAGACTGGTTTATGGGCAAGGCCGGGCTTACCGGAAAAGGCCCCGTTTCGAAAGATCTTGCGGTTTTGCAAAAGACCTTCCCATTCGATACGCCCCCCGTCGGAGTCGCTTTGGAGAACGGCTACGAAAAGGCGATGCTCCTGCAGTTTGAAGACAAAGAGCCTTTGAACACGCTGAAAAAAATCGGTTTCGCAAACTGAGTATGCAGGTGGGTACGGGCTTCAGCCTGTACGGTCGAGCGGAGCTCGACGTTCCCGTTCGCCCCAGCCTCAGGAAAAAACTCCCTCCCCGCTGAAACAGAATGCGGCTCGACCTCCACTTAATACGTGAAAAGCCGTTTCCATGGCCGGATTTTGATGCTGCCTGGCACGGAGGAATGCCATGCGGCGACTTTTGACGTTAGGCGGGGCGGGAGGTATCGTCTGGCCACTAAAACGTCACGGGGGCGCTCGGAGGCGACCCCCGGCTTTCCAAAAAAATGCCACGGTGCTGCGGAGGCGCCCCGTGGCATTTTTGTCATGATCTGGCTTCTGCGGTGCGCTGCTAATATGCAACCATAAGGTGGAATTATCCCGTTGACATACCCTGATGTCGTGCGCTACGGTCGCAGTGGCGTGACAGACCGATTATTTTTTATTTGAGGGCGTCGATTCTTTCCAGGAAAGATAAACCAGTACGCCCAACGCCAGGAAGAACGCAGCTAGTTCAATTCCGAGCAACGGCAGGGTCAGGGATGAATAGGTGCGAAGAAGGGCCAGAAGAGCGAGGCCGATTGCAAACCGCAGCCACCACGGTAACCTTCGCCTCGGCGGCTCGTCCAGAAAATCGCTCACTTCGCCTTCTTCGCCCGCTTCTTCTTCGCCACCGGGGGATGTGCCGCTCCCTGGCGCGGCACGTCTGCGGTCGGGCGGACCTGCATCAACAGGCGGATTGCCTCTTTCGGCTTCAGCGGGATATGGATGGTATCGCCGGGGCGGGGCACTCTGGATTTCATTGTAATGCCATTCGCACGAAATTCACCGGCCGGGAGCCTCTTGGGTGGCACTTTCAAGCTGCTTCCGATGACGGCGCACGAGTGCTTTGATTGATGGAGCAGTCGGAAGGTCTTCGGGATTTTTGCCCTTGTCGCGTTGCATAACGCTACGCACTTCTTCTCCACCTTTGCGATGCGTTTCGACGGCAACGTGCTCGGTGGTAACGTGGTCGCGATTCAGACGGTCTTCGGTGAGAGTAATCCCGCAGTGGGACAACGCGCTGGATCGCTTGCGCAAATTTGTCGAGGATTAGGTCTTTACATGTGACCAAATGGTCACTTATTATCGGTTGCGTGGACGACGTGTTCAAAGCCCTCGCGGACCCGACACGTCGAAGCCTGCTCGACGAACTTTTCAAAAAAGACGGACAGACGTTAAGTGCGCTTGAAGCCCGGCTCCCGATTACCCGCTTCGGCGTGATGAAGCACCTGAAAATCCTTGAGGAAGCAGGTCTCGTCGTGACCAAACGGCGTGGTCGCGAGAAGCTCCACTTCCTGAACCCCGTTCCGATCCGGCTCGTCCACGACCGCTGGGTGAGCAAGTACGCCGAACCCTGGGCCGCTACGCTGAGCGATCTCAAACACAGATTGGAGAACAGGACGATGGAGAAAGTATTCGAGATTTACATCAAGACGACACCCGAGCGCCTCTGGCATGCGATCACCGACACTGAGATGAGAAGCAAATACACCTTCGGAGCACGCGTAACGTCGGACTGGACACCCGGTTCCCGCTACAATGCCGTCGGGTGGGGGACGCCGATCGCCGAGGGCGAAAATCTGGAGGTCGACCCGCCGCGCCGGCTCGTTCAGAGCTTCAGGGCCCTGTGGGGCGAGGACGTGAAGAGCGAGGGGACCTCGCGGGTCACCTGGGAGATTGAGCCGATCGGCGACTCATGCCGCCTGACAGTAACCCACGATCAACTGCGCGAAGGCGCTAACAATCAGCTCTACGGCGGCTGGCCGATGGTCCTCTCCGGCCTCAAAACGCTTCTTGAAACGGGCGAGCTGCTCACCACGCCCGGATCGCTTCGATATTCTCAACGCCCGGAACCGGTTGCTTGAGGTCACCGGCAACACGCCGCGATCGTTTTGTTCGATTCGCGGGGGGAACGCCGGCGGTCGCCTTCTGCCGCCGGTGAGCACTCGGTTGCCCGCAATGGGTATATACTGTCGATCGAAAATGTATTTCACGAGGAGGCGCTGATGTCCGGAAAACCGGTTTGGCAGGGTATTGCACCACTGTTCGTATTATCGATAGCAATTTTCGCTCAGGCGCCGGCACAAAAGGCGCCTGCGCCCAAACCGCCCGGAAGCTTGCCCGGAACGTTCACATACATCCCGAAGGCGGATGTCGAAAAGGTGCAGAACGCGATCCGGAATGGTCTGCCGAACGATGCACCGGTCCGCATGGTGAACGCCGGCAAATACAACCTCGGCGTGTATACCCTGAACTATTCCGAACCCGGCAAACCGCGCCCCGCGGGAGCGCCGGTCAATGGTTGGTATCACCGGGACATCGCCGAGCTTTACTACTTTGCCAGCGGCGCCGGAACGTGGAGGGTCGGTGGTGAGCTCGAAAACCCGGCTGAGGACGATCCCAACGGCCGTTCGGTCAAGGAAGTAAGAGGTCCCGGCGTGGTCGGTGTTCTGAAAGGTTATACCGATCAAAAGTTTTCTGCCGGTGACATACTGATCGTTCCGCCGGGAGTACCGCACAGCCCGGGGTTGATGACTGAGCCCACCAGAATCATCAGAGTCGTGATCGATCCCCACAGCGTCATGCCGCTCTTCCCGGCCACAACGCAGTCGTCGTCCCAGACAAAGCCACAGCCTGCCGCGGCTAAGGTTGCGCCCAAACTACCCGGAACCTTCACCTTTATCCCCAAGGCTGATATTGACAAGGTGCTCAAAGAGGAAGAAACGCCTGGCCCCTCCGGCGATCGGCCGGTTCGCACCATCGACCTCGCCAATTTGAATTGGCGTCTGGGCGTCTACGTTCTGCACACTCCTGAATTGCCGAAGACGCCCAGGGGCCCAGCCACGAGCGGCTGGTATCACACGCACATCGCTGAAATCTATTACTTCATGCGAGGTTCAGGAACATTTATGATCGGTGGCTCACTCGATAACCCGACCGAGGACGCCCCCGATAGCTGGTCGACCAGAATGGTCCGAGGTCCGAGCGTCTCCGGCAAATTTAACGGCGCTACCAACGTGAAGTTTGAGGCTGGCGATCTGTTGATTGCGCCGACCGGCGTGCCTCATACTCCTTCTGAAGTAACGGCAGTCCCGCGGGACATCCTCAGGATCGCCATCGACCCGGACAAAGTCCTGCCGCTCAAGTAGCAGGAAACCCATTGTGGGGCGGGTCCCTCGACCTGCGGCCGACCCCCGCGTCGGCCTTCTAGCGTTTCACCACGTGGCCGCGTCCATCGCGCATTTCGTTTCCTTTGAAGTGCGAACTATCGACGCGCCTTGCCGGGTCCGCTCTCTCCCCACGTTGAGGCATGGGGCCCCTGTAACCATGATCCGGATGGAAATGGTTATTTTACGTGGCCCCGGAAATCGTCACGGCCATGAAACCATGGGCCGGCCCCAATGAAGATGCCGTCGTTAAACCATTCGGGGCCGTAGTAGCCGGCGGGGGCGCAGCCGTAAGGGGGAACGTCATAGTAACCGTAAGGACAATCGGGCGCTACTCCGATGTCGACACCGACGCCAACCTCAGCCTGTGCGTTGGGAGCTGTAGCCGAGAGGCCCATTCCAATGAAAGCAGCTGACGATACGAACAGAAATCCGCGCATTTAATTCACCTCGTAATGGAATAAAGCAACTCGCCTGCTAGTGTGGTGCACCGCACGGATTGTGTCGTGTATACTGCTCACGAACGTATCCCGTGCGAGGCAAGATGCAGAAAAGTAATCGTGTGGCAGCTTTCGTTGTCTTCGTGCTGAGCGGATTAAACCCGGCTCTTCCGCAGACGCTCGAACAATTGGATACGGTCGTTGCTGCAAACCGGCAGATGAATGGCGTTGCCGTAGCCCCCGATGGCCGTGTTTTCGTTGGCATGCCGCGCTGGGTTCAGCTGGATAGCTTTTCTGTTGGAATTGTTAAGGACGGATCCGTTCAACCCTATCCAGGCGGAAGCTGGAACATGTGGAAAGCGGGTCGTCCCCCA
>JBEKTF010000124.1:0-16018 GCA_049516355.1 Bryobacteraceae bacterium
AAGCTTGCTCGTGTAAGAGATCAAGGAAGGAATATCGTCTCGTTCAGCGGCGGGAAGCAAGTCGGAGACAACGGCAAAAACCCCACCGGCGGGTCGCGCCTCGGTCAGAAACTTCAGGAATTTGCGCCTCGCGGTTTTGTTGGGAGGGATGCCGCGGTCAAGGATGATCCTGGCGTCGGGATCCATTCTCCAGTCCAGACGAAATACCGGTCCGGATTCCGCATCATCGATATCAAGCGCCTGCTTGCTCCAATACCAGAAGCGTTCCGTATTTCTCCTGCGGAAGAAAAAGTCGCACAGGGCCCAGCGTGGAGCGAATCCCCGGTCGACGCTGGCCGCTTGCCACAGATCCCGCTCCGCAAGGTCGTTGCGGCCATCGGCTTCAGCGGCCAAGCCCAGTTGAATCCATGCCCAGGAGTAATAGGGATTGTACGAGACCGCCTTCTCCAGCGAACGAATCGATTCCTCGGGGTTCCCGGTGAGCAGCGACCATTGGGCGAGATAGCCCGCATCCATAGGTGCGGCCCGCAACGCCAAGGCAACGTCAGCGGCGTTCCCTCGCCGAAATTCCAGGTCCGAATATCCGAGAACGAGTGACCACAGAGAGCCGGCAAGGGCTAAAAGACCTGCGGCGCCGCATAGCAACAACCGCGACACGTGGACTGCCGCCGTTGACAAGCGGAGCATTTCGCTCCATTATAATCGCTGTGGTAACACTCGCTCGTTACAATCTCCTGGTGTCAAGTATCGGGCTACTCGCTTCTCTTGCGCCAATGTCCTATGCAGCGGACCAGCCGGCGGGGGTGGCCGTTTGTTCCGGCACGTTTCAGGTCGACGGGCTGATGGTTTCCAACACGGCTACTGTTTTTGTGGGCAGCAGGATCGACAGCGCAACGGGCGTTTGTACCATTCGAAGGTCGGTTGGCGCTGTCGTCAGACTGGAACCACAATCGGGGATCACCATCACGGATACGGGCATCACTCTGACGCGCGGAACGGTTCGGATCAAAGGAAATTCCGAACTGGGGATCTCTGCGGCGAAGGCTGTCATCCGGCCTGCGACGCTGGAGACGGTCATACAAGCGAGATTCCTGGATAACCAGCTCCTCGTGAACGTGCCGACAGGCAAAGCAACCCTCGTCGGACCGCAATCGGAGTTATACGCCCGTCTCGATGCGGGGACACTCATGAGGTTCGCACCCGCTCCGAATGAACCGTCGGGGATGTATCTTTGGGTTTTTGGTTGCCTGCGTTCGACGGATAACAGCCGGTTCGTCGGCGATCAACATATCGGCGGTAAAGTCGAATTGCTCGGAGGCAGGGTCGGCAACGGTCGGCAACCAGTGGCGGTATGGGGCGCTCTGGAGCAATTACCCGCAAACGCGCCGCAGTTTGCCGCCCGCCTGAGAGTTGTCCAGGAGACCTCCGAGGAAAGAGCTTGCCCGGAATTCACGCCGGTCTCCAATCTGAACGGTACCGTCGGCGACAGCCCCACGGAACGTATCGCTGTCATAGCTGCCGCAATCGCCGGAGCGACTGCGATGGAAGTGGAAAGTCACCCCGGCCAGAA
Organism: Bryobacteraceae bacterium; assembly: GCA_049516355.1. Lineage (GTDB taxonomy): Bacteria > Acidobacteriota > Terriglobia > Bryobacterales > Bryobacteraceae > BOG-234. The sequence continues at coordinate 1,571 of JBEKTF010000124.1, forward strand.
AACAACGAGCGTCAGCGTCCCTTGACACCTTAGTCCTTCAGAGCTGCGAAGCCCAGGAAAACTATCGGATTTTTCTTGGGTACCAGTACTGCATTCCAGAATTTTTTCATACTCACGTAACATCCACCTGGCTCGAGACATAAGTGTACTGATTACCTCTTTCGACGTAAGCCTGGATTATGACCTTTGGTGTAGGTGTAGTTAATTCGGAGTAGTGTAGTTACATAGTCCAATCATGATATCGACTTCAGAATCCCGGCCGATGCTGATTTGGCGACTGCGTGGACCCGCAATAAGTGGAGCGCTCGCGCTCCTGCTCAGCTTGCACGGGCCTCCGCTGGCTAGTTGTCAAACGTCTGCCGGCGGTACGTCGGACGGTTTGTCCCAGAGTGGAATACCACTGCCGTTGCTGCCTCTGGGTCCCGATGACCTCCTCACGGTAAACGTTTTGGGGGTGCCGGCTCTCAGCAAGCCCATTCGGGTCAGCCCGGACGGCTCGATTCGCATGCCTATGGTCGACAAGCCAATTCCAGCTTCCGGCAAGCTGCCGGCGGATCTCGAGTCGGATATCGCGGAAGCGCTGCGACACGACGATCTCGTGCGGGAGCCGCTGGTCACCGTGACTGTTACCGAATATGTCAGCAGGCAGGTGACGGTGGCCGGAGCCGTGCGCAGTCCTACTACGATTCAGGCGGTTACCAACATGACTCTGCTCGAAGCGATCGCTCACGCGGGCGGCTTTGCCGAAGATGCCGGAGCGGAACTCTCCGTCAGCAGCCGCACGGGAACCGGCTCACTCGCGGTCAGGCGCATCGCAATCAAGGCGCTGATGGATCGGCCCGACGACCAATCGAATCCCGTCCTGCATCCTGGCGACGAGGTCCGGGTTCCCAGGGCTCCCCATATATTCATCATGGGCAACGTGCGGAAGCCTGGCTCGATCGCGTTGGTGGAGACTTCCGGAAGCAGCGTAATGAAAGCAGTTGCACTGGCGGACGGGCTTGCGCCGTTTGCGACCCGCGAGGCGTGGATTCTTCGACAAAAACCCGATTCCACGGAGAGAGAACAGATCCAGGTTCATCTGGCGGCGATCATGGACCGAAAGAGTCCGGACGTAGAGCTGAAGGCGGACGATATCTTCTACGTCCCGGATAACAAGACCAAACGAATCTCCGCGGATGTTATCGATCGAGTGGTGTCGTTTGGGTCAGCGACCACCTCGGGCTTACTGATCTGGAGAAGATAAAAAGCTCTCATGTCGCCGTCCGATTCCCAGCTGCCTGAACAAATCCCGGCCCGTGACATGGCGCGGTCCGTGGATGCCTTTTCTCTCACGCCCTCGAACGGAACTCCGATCGGGTACTATTCCATGATCGCGAAGCGTAATGGCTGGACGATATTCGGAGCCGTGGCGATTACTCTGGCGCTTACTTACGGCGTCTCAAGCCTTATGACTCCGGTTTATGAAGCGACCGCGACAGTCGATATCGACCTGAGGACTCCGATCGGCGTCCTGGGGAATGATTCTCATCAGGTTTCGACGCCGGATGCCGATCAGTTCATGGCTACTCAGATGAAACTGATCCAATCGGACTCGGTACTGAGGCCGGTGGTGGAGAAGTATCATCTCCTCGACCTTGAAAAGCAATATCCAAGCACTCCGAGTCTTCAACCGGTGCTGAATAATGCGCCGGTGGTGCTGAAAAAGCTTCGGGTCAACCGGCCGCCGAATACGTTTCTGGTCCAGATCAGCTACCGGTCGCCGGACCGGGAAGTATCAAGCGCCGTTGCCAACGCAATTGCCGCGTCCTATATACGGCACACATACGATCTGAGGTTCCAGAGCTCGCAGGGAGTCTCCGATTTCATGGAGAGACAACTGGAACAGCTCAAAGCAAAAATGGAGACATCGAGCGACAAGCTGGCGGCGTTCGAGCGGGACCTGAATGTTGCCGATCCCGATCAGAAGACGGCTATTCTTTCATCCCGGCTGATTCAGCTCAACAATGAATATGCGACCGCCCAGGCCGATCGGTTGCGCAGGGAAGCCGCGTTCCACTCCATGGAGAGCGGCTCGCTTGAAGCGGCCGAGGTTTCCACTCAGGGAGAGGCGCTGAAGAAGTTGACGGAGCGCCTGGACGAGGCGCAGGAACGGTTCGCGGCCGTTAAGAACCTGTTTGGAAAAAACTTCCCCGACTACAAGAAAGCCGCGCTCGAAGTTGAGGAATTGCAAACGCAATTGAACCAGACCCGCGACAGCATTTCCAAACGAGTGGAGATCGAGTTTCGCCAGGCCGTAAACCGCGAAAACATGCTCGAGACCGCCGTAGCCGGTCTGAAGAAGGAATTCGACAGCTTGAATGCCCGCTCGTTTGAATACCAGACGCTGAAACGGGATGCGGAAGCCGACAAGAAGCTTTACGACGAACTGGAACAGAAGATCAAGGAGGCAGGCATCAACGCCGGATTCCAGAATAGTTCCGTGCGGCTGGCGGACCCGGCGCGACCCACGTTGAAGCCAATCTTCCCCGACTTGAAGTTGAATCTGTTGATGGCCCTCTGCTTCTCGCTTGGTGGCTCGATGGTGCTGGTTGTGGCGATCGATCGACGGAACACGACCCTGCGAGATCCCGAAACGGCTTTCCGCAATTTCCGAATACGCGTGTTGGGGAACTTGCCGCTCATGAAAGGAAAAGCGCGCGTAGCTCCGATCTTGAACAGCGCAACATCCGGCAAGCAACTCGCGCCACTGGATCGGATTATGTTCGACGAGGCGATTCAGGCTTTGCGAAGCGCTGTGCTGCTGGCGCCGCAGAACTACGGTCTGCGTTGCCTCGCTGTAACCAGCGCATTGCCTGGCGACGGTAAGACGGTCACCGCCTGTCATCTCGCGGCAGCTAACGCGGGTATGGGCCGGCGCACTCTGCTGATTGATTTCGATCTGCGCCGCCCACAGGTAGACCGGTGCATGGGAATCGAATCCTCGAAAGACCTGGAGGACGTGCTGCGAGGAAACGCGCCCTGGCGCAGCGGCCGGCGACCAGCGGGAGACCGGTTTCCCAATCTCGATATTCTCTCCCTTGCGCGTGGCGACGCGGAGCTTGCGAGCCTTGCAGGTGCGGCCGTTCCGCTAATTCTGGCGGAAGGTCGGAAGGAATATGACCTCATAGTGGTCGATTCGCCGCCTCTTCTGGGATTTTCAGTCCCCCTCGACATCGCCGCCTGCGCTGACGGCGTCTTGCTGATCGCAGTGGCCGGCCAAACCGATTCCAGGCTGATCGCGCGATGCATTGCCATGTTGCGTCAGGTGGGCGCCGAAAATCTTGGCCTCGTACTGAATAAGGTGACCGCTCGCAACAGCGAGTACGGTTACTACGGTAACTATTTGAAGCACTACAAGCGGTATAGCGGGGTCAACTGACCGCATCCGTTCCGGGTTCGCATGCAAACGCGCCGATGGCTCAACAATTCCGCATGGTCCGTGGCAGGAAACAGCTTCTACGCGTTTTGTCAGTGGGCGCTGCTCATGGTATTGGCGAAGGCGGGTAATCCCCATCTGGTGGGCCAGTTCGCCATGGGTCTCGCGGTTTCGGCGCCGCTCTTTCTCTTCGCAAATCTGCAGATTCGGGCCATACAGTCGACGGATCTTTCAGGCGAGTATTCTTTCGGCGAGTACCTGGGATTGCGGCTGCTGACAACCCTGGCAGCGCTACTTGCAGTATGCGGGATCGTCGCGGCCGCCGGTTACGAAATGGATCTGAAACGGGTGATTCTGGCGGTCGGGGTGTTCAAGGCGGTCGAAGCCGTCAGCGATGTATTTCATGGAGACCTGCAACGGCGGGAGCGCATGGATTCAGTCGCCCGTTATCTCGCGGTGAAGGGCTCGGTCTCCGTGATCGCGGTGGGAATCGCCGTGAAGCTTTCAGGGAGTGCATTCGCGGGGTCCCTGGCGATGGCTGCGGTTTTCGCCGCGGTGCTGGTGTTTGGAGAATCGAGGTTTGCGGTTGCCTCAGCCCGCGTGCGCTGGAACTGGCAGGCGTTTCGGCGGCTTGCGGTATTGGCGTTTCCCCTCGGATTGGTCATGATGCTCATCTCGGTGACCACGAATATGCCTCGATATTTTGTGGAAGGCCGTCTTGGCTCGAACGCGCTTGGGGTGTTCGCCGCGCTTACTTATCTCAGCGTTGCCGGTAGCACGGTGGTCAACGCGGCTGGATTGGCCGCCACGCCCCGTCTCGCCTGGCTTTACGCCTCGGGAGAGCGCCCCGCGTTCGTGCGGAAGTTGCTGTGGATGAGTGTCCTGGCGGCGCTTGCCGGGATTGGAGCTATGGGGATTCTGGCGCTCGGCGGGAAGCCTCTCCTCACTCTGATCTACGGCTCTGTATATGCCGCTAATCTGGATGTGGCGATCTGGATCATGGCTGCTGGAGCGCTGTCTTACGCCGCGTCAGTTGTCGGCTTTGGCCTCACCGCGGCGCGTTGTTTCCGGGAACAGTTGCCTCTGTTCGCGATAGTGACCGTTATTGCCGCTTGCGCCTCGTATCTGCTTGTGCCGCGCTACGGCCTCGCAGGGGCTGCGTTTGCACAGATCGCGGCGGCCGCCGCTCAATTGCTTTACGGCGCCGCAATCCTGGCCTCCGCCCTGAAGCGCCCGGCATTCTTTGCCGTTGCTCCCGTGGAGGTGGCGGCATGAGCAACCGTCCCGTTCGGGTACTCCAGGTTCTCCGCAAGATGAATCGGGCCGGAATCGAAACCTGGCTGATGCATCTTCTGCGGCATTTTGACCGGCGTGAAATCGCCATCGACTTTCTCGTGCAAACGGACCAGCCCGGAGCTTACGACTCCGAGATCCGTTCCCTGGGTGCAGAGATTCTGAATTGCGGCAACCCGCGTGAGCCATGGCGGTACGCACGAAATTTCGTTCGTATCCTGCGCGATCACGGACCTTATGACGTTGTGCATAGTCATAACTATTTCTTCGCCGGCTTCGATTTGCGACTGGCAACATTTGCGGGCGTCGGGAAACGCATCGCTCACCTCCACCCGGTACGTGACATTGAAGAAGGACGCCCGTTTCGCGCTCTATACGCGCGCTCGATGGGCCGTTACATCCGCGACTATAGCGATATCGTCCTCGCCCCATCTCAAGCCAGCCTCGATGCTTTCTCCAAGTACGCCGATCTGAGCGGCAAACCCCGATTTGTTGTACGCAACTGCGTCGATACGAGTGTCTATGGCGCTCTGCGGGACAAGATTGAGACGCGGTGGCGGTTGGGTCTGCCGGTGGACCGTCCGATTATTGTCTACGTCGCACGGTTCGAACCGCATAAGAACCATCTTTTCCTTGGCGCGCTGGCCGATCAACTGAACCGCATGGGTATCCACCCGCACTTCGCCGTTGCCGGGTCGGACGGATCGAGCCGCCAGTCTTTCGAGGAGAGTATTTCAGGCCGCACGGATTTCTCCGTCTTTATCGACCTCGCGGACGTCGCCCCGTTGCTTCAATGCGCGGACCTGTTCTTCTTCCCCTCGCGCGAGGAGGGCTTCGGCACCGTGGCGATTGAGGCGGCAGCCGCGGGACTTCCGGTCGTCGCGGCGAATCTGCCTGCTATCCGCGAAGCTTGTTGCGAAAGCCAGCGGGCGTATATGTTTCCTGAGGATGACGTGGAATCGGCCGCCCGAAATACGCAGGCGATCCTCGCCGATCCGAGTCTCGCAAACCGGCTCAGGGAAGAGGGCAGAGAATGGGCCCGGCAATTCTCGGTGGAGGCCGTTGCGGGCCAACTCCGTGATCTCTACGGTGCGGGCCGGCGAAACCGAACTGTTTGCGAGGAGGCCGTGGCGGTATGACCCCGGCAATCACATTTGAAGAGAGGGCGCGTCCGGGGGCCTGGCTGTCGGTTGCGCCATTCGCCCTGTGTTTGCTTGTGGTGTCGTTTTTGCCGGACACGCTCACACCAAAACCCGTGATATTTGACATTCCCGTTCGGGGCGCGGAACTCATCGTACTCTTCGCGGCTCTGGCATCGTTCGCGGGCTGGTTGTGCACCAGCGATTTTTCGGCGGCCCGTCCCCGGTGGCACATGAATATTCCAATGTGGTTCTCGCTGATTCTTGCGTATGCGGCCGCCTCTACTCTCTGGTCTCAAATGGATTTGTACAACACCCGTGGGATGTTCTACGGCCTTTGCTTTGCGGCGGCTGCCTTTGTCTTGCCGTTTTCGGTGATTGCCTCTTTGACGCCGGGCCAGATTCGTTCTCTGACCAGAATGATCGCGTTAGGTCTGGCAGTTGCGAGCGCCGTATATTTCGCAGTGTCTTATTTCGACCCGGGCGTGCGCACCGAACTGGGCCACTTCTATACGTCCGGCTTCGGCATCGAGCGACTTAAGGGTCCGCTTTACGCACCCAGTACCGGGCATATGGTTTTACTGCCCGCAGCGGCAGTTCTCCTGCAGGACTGGTTCGACGATGTGCCAGGTCACGGATTCGCAAACGCGGCGGGCCTGGCGTCACTTTCCATATCGATTATTGCCCTGGGATCGCGTTTCGCCCTGATTGTAACTGCGCTGTTCATTGTCGCGATTGCCGTAACCGCCAGGGGTGAACGCAGTCGCCGGATTGCGGCGGCAGCCGCACTGGGCGTTGCCCTGAGTGCGGGTGCGGTGTTCCAATACGCGTCTACCGAACGCCTGCAGTCGTTCGATAGCGAGCGTGCGGCGACTTACACGACGGCATTGAATATTGTGGAGCAACGTGACCCGGTAGCGAGCCTGCGGGGCTCTGGCTATGGCTCAGTCTGGCCCTGGTACATGCTGGATTGGGAACTCGGGGATCGCGTCCTTACCGGCCACGGGACGGTTTCATCGGACTATGGGCCCACGCTGTTTCAACCTCATTCCGTGTTCCTGTTGCTCGCGGTCGAGTTGGGCGCTCTGGGAGTGCTGTTTTTTGCGAAGTTGTGGATCGTTCTGTGGCGGCTTGTTTCCCGGGCCGTATCGCGACAGGAGAACTCCATCGCCGCCATTGGCGTGGCTTGTGCGACTCTGGGTATGCTTGCCGACACCATCGTGTTCATGCACCCTAAGGTCTCGACGGTTTGGTGGTTTTTCCTGCTGGCGGCACTGGCGCTGCGCGGGCCGGACCCGCTTCGGGAGCGATTCTCATGAACGCGTGCGTGATAGTCGAGCATCGTTTCGAGCGCACGTCTGACGGCGCCGTGTGGACCCGCAGCAATCACAATTACGAAGAGTCCAGGAGATATCTGGATGTTTTCGACAGCGTCCGCATATTGGCGAGAGTGCGCGATGTCGAAGCTCCTCCTTCTCAGGGACTCCGCGCCGACGGCGACTGTATCTCTTTCGCCCCGATTCCCTGTTACGTTGGATTCGAGCAGTTTTGTGTTCACTGGCGCTCTGTCCAGCGCGCCGCGCTCAGCGGGATCGGAGATGGCGACGCAGTGATTCTGAAGGCGCCTTCCACAATCTCGTGCCTCGTTGAGTCCATGCTTCGAAGGCGTGGCAGACCTTTCGCTGTCGAGGTGATCGGCGATCCGTGGGGAATGTTTTCAAAGGGATCGATAAACCATCCTCTGAGGCCTCTGCTGCGGTCGATTTTCACCTGGCGTACGCAGGCTCAATGCCGGCATGCCTGCGCTGTTCGTTATGTCAGCAGCCATTTGCAGGCACGGTATGCACCTAATCCTTCCGCCTTTCAGATAGCCGTTTCGGATGTCCATCTTCCGATGGTCGCGTTGGTTCGAGCGCCGCGCCGTATACCGAATGCTCCAACGCCCCTCCGGCTCATCGCGATTGGATCACTCGAACAGCCGTACAAAGGGATTGACGTTCTGTTGCGCGCCCTTCGGTTGTGTTTTGATCAGGGTTTCGACTGCCGTCTGGTTGTCGTCGGCGAGGGCCGCCGCCGTCCCGCGCTCGCGAGCCTCGCCGCGCGATTAGGCGTAGATGGCCTGGTGGACTTCAGAGGTATTCTCCCAGCGGGAGAGCGCGTGTTTGCCGCTCTCGACGAATGTGACCTTTTCGTCATGCCATCGCGGCTGGAGGGAATGCCGCGGGCGATGATCGAGGCCATGGCTCGAGCGTTGCCGTGCATTGGTTCCAGGGTGGGAGGGATCCCCGAACTGCTGGATGCCGAGAATCTGGTATCTCCCGGCAACCCCGCCGACCTCGCGGCGAAGATTATCGAGGTCGGCAAATCCCCTGGCCGCATGGAGTGGATGTCGCGGCGATGCCTGGAGCGAGCGAACGATTTTCCGGAGCACAAGCTTGGTGTGCGCACGCGCGATTTTTTAGCCCACGTTCGCGATGCAACAGAGTCGTGGAGCGCCACCCGATTGCGGAGAGTGGAGGCTGTTGCCGCATGAACATCATGCGCGATATACGGGCCGGAGCGGGAACCCACATATGAGAGTGCTGATTACCGGAGGAGCGGGGTTCATCGGTTCGCATCTCGCCGACCGCTGCCTGAAAGAGGGGTGGACCGTTTCGGTGATCGACGATTTGTCCACCGGCTCACTCGATAATATCCGGCATCTCGAATCCCGTAAGCGGTTCTCATGCGCCATCGATACCGTCTTCAACGAGTCGCTTGTTTCCGATCTGGTCGATTCCGCCGATTATGTGTTTCATCTGGCCGCGGCGGTCGGTGTAAAGCTTGTCGTTGACTCGACGCTACAGAGCATCGAAACCAACGTACACGGAACCGAAGTGGTCCTTCGCGCCGCAGCCAAAAAGAAGAGGCCGGTCCTCATAGCATCGACTTCCGAGGTGTATGGAAAGAGTTCGTGCTTCCCACTCGAAGAAGGGGCGGACCTGGTTCTCGGGCCGACGACAACGCGGCGGTGGAGCTATGCATGCTCGAAGGCTCTGGACGAGTTCCTCGGGTTGGCCTTTTGGAACGAGCAGAGCCTTCCCGTGACAGTCGCCCGATTCTTCAATACAGTGGGTCCTCGCCAGACTGGGCGCTATGGGATGGTTTTCCCAACCTTCGTGCGACAGGCGCTGCTCGGTGCGCCTTTGACCATCTTCGGTACGGGCGCACAGCAGAGGTGTTTTGGCTACGTCAAAGATGTTGTGGAGGCTCTGGTGCGCGTCGCCTGTGGTTCATCGATGGCGGGGGAAGTAATCAACATTGGGAACGATTCGGAGATCAGCATTCGCGACCTGGCCATGCTGATTCGGGAAGTAACCCATTCCAGCTCCAATTTGCAGTTCATACCTTACCGCGAAGCTTATGGTTCCGGATTTGAGGACGTGTACCGTCGCGTACCCAGTCTTCGCAAACTCGAGAGATTGACAGGTTTCCGTCCGAATACGCCTGTCACCGAAATCATCGAACAGGTTGCGCTCGACATGCGCCGGCGCCTGAAACTGGAGCGGCTTGCGGGCGAGCAGTTTACGACTGACACCATGGCCCGGTTTCCGATCCTCAGTCGCACATGAGAACGATAATTCATCTCTTGCTGCTCTTCGCCCTCACCGGGCTGCTCAGCGCCCTGCTGACATGGGCGCTGGCGAGATTCGGCGCGCGACTCGGCCTGGTGGCTGCTCCCACGGTTGATCGATGGCACAAGCGCGACACTCCCACCAGCGGCGGTCTGGCGATTTTGCTGGCCTGCGGTCTGGTCTACTGCCGCGCGCTCGGCGGTGCTTTCGCACCCATGGCGGCGGGCACTTTACTGCTGAGCATGGCTGGATTCATCGACGACCGGCTGAAGTTGAAGGCCGTAACTAAGCTTACGGTTCAGATCTGCGCCGCCGCATGGATGATTTTATCCGGGTACGTCTTCCATGCGTCTCCGTGGCCGATTGCCAACGCGGCTTTCTCGTTCCTGTGGATTCTCGGGATCACGAATGCGTTTAACCTGATCGACAACATGGACGGTCTCTGCGCGGGCGTCACGGTTATCATCGCCTGTTTCCGCATCGGGTTGTTGGTCAGCCGCGGGTATGCCCTCGAAGCCGGCATGCTCGCGGTGATCGCCGGGGGATTCGCGGGATTCCTGATCTTCAATCGCAATCCGGCGAAGATTTTCATGGGTGATACCGGCAGTATGCTCGCCGGCTTCAGTTTGGCCACGTTAACCATTGGAAGCCCTCTGGCCCACACCAAAGTATTTGCTTTGGAGCTCGCTTATCCAGTACTTACCTTCGTGTATCCCATCTTCGATGTGGCCCTGGTTTCCATCCTGAGGAGCATCGCGGGCCGGTCGATTTCGATTGGCGGAAGGGATCACAGTTCGCATCGGATTGCGCTGGCGGGCTTAGGCGAACGCCGGACCGTGTGGATCCTTTGGACACTCACAGCACTCGGCGGGTTCGCCGGTCTGCTGATTCAGTGGGAGCCCCTGGTGCTCGGTGCGGCCGCAGCCCTCGTGCTGCTGCTCTTCACTGTTTTTGGTATTTTTCTTGCGAATCTTCCTTCCGCCAGAGAGCGGGCCGTTGAATGACCGTCCTGAGGCGGGCGGCGCAGCGGACGACCCAACCAGGACCACTGGTGCTGCATGTGCTCACGCGCCTCGAGGGAGGACCACCCCTGATCGTCATTCCTCTTTGCCGTGAGCTCCACCGCCTGGGCTATCGTACTCAGTTCGTTACCGGCACGTGCGAAGACCCGAGACTGGACATGTCTTATCTGCTGACGCCGAGCGACTCCGTTGAGTGGATACCCGAGATGTCCCGTTCGGTATCCGTGAAGAACGATCTCATCGCTCTTTGGCGACTCTACAGTCTTATGCGCGCGGCGAAACCCGCCATCGTCCAGACCCACACGGCCAAAGCAGGCGTTCTGGGTCGGATCGCGGCCTGGCTTGCCGGAGTTCCGATAGTCATTCACACCTTTCACGGCCACAGTATGCGTGGTTATTTCTCGCGCCTGGTCAGCTTTGCAACGCGGATCGCCGAACGAGTTCTGGCGAAGTTCACCGACACGATTTTCGTTCTTGGTCCGCAGCAGGAGCGGGACCTCGTCGAGCGTTTTCGAATCGCCTCGCACGAAAAAGTCCACGTGGTCCCCTACGGCCTGGATCTCGAACCATTCCAGCGGCTCGCGCCGCCGAGCAGAACGGACGGCTGGCTGACAGTGGGCTGGGCCGGGCGGTTAGTTCCGATCAAGGATATCGCGCTTCTGATCGAGGTAATGCGTGAGACCTTCCGTGTCAACGATCGAGTTCGATTCATTGTCGCCGGTGACGGACCGCAGCGCTCCCTGATGGAGGAGGCCGTACGATGCTGGCCAGACGAGCGTCTGGAGTGGCAAGGCTGGACTCGCGATGTTGAAGATGTCATTTCACGCTGTGACCTCCTCATCCAGACGTCGCGCAATGAGGGCACCCCAATCGCCCTGATACAAGGGATGGCGGCGGGACGGCCGTTTGTTTCAACGCCGGCCGGAGGCGTCGTCGACATGGTGGCTGGCTCGGGCGTTCGCGAGCCGGCCGGCGGCCAGTGGTTTGGCAATGCCGTCCTCGTGGAACCGGATGCGCGGGCTTTCACTTCGGTTTTATGCCAGATGCAGAGGGATCCGTGCCGACTCGATCTTATGGGCCGGGAAGCCGCCCTGTTTGCTGCCCGCCACTACACCCTGGAACTGCTCGCCAACAACTATGATCGGATTTACGCAAGCTTATTAGTCAACGAACCTGGAATGGCTTCTGCAGCGACTTCCGCCTGACAGTCGACGATGTACTCGTTTCTGCGCTCGATGCCGCAATCTCCGGCGGACACTCGCTGTGCCTGTTGGTTTTCGGCCCCGATCATAGATAGCATCTACGATTTCATCGCCAAGGATTCGGAATGCGATGCTGCTGAAATCCGGTTCCCGGGAACTGTACCACCTAGAGGTCAGTAAGGAAGGCCAGCGCATAGCCATGCGCAATGTGTCTGTGCTGAGATACGCAATGTCCTGGATATCGCTGCGTTCATGGTGCGCTACCTCAATCGGGACCTGGCCCACAAGATGTACAAAGCCGAAATAAACATCAACATTTCGTTCGCGGCAGCGTGACTTGCCAGGGACGCTGCTATACGACACCGCACGGGAAGTCGGCGAGGGCATTGCCGATAAAGATGCCCTTTGTACCAGGTCGAGCGGTAAGTTCAAGGTTGCTGGACAAGTTCTCGCGTACGACCCAAGAGTGTACGCTGTGGAGTTCGTCCCGTGCTAACGGGCTGCTATCGCGGCGCTCCGATCTTCCGTGCGTAGCGCTGCCGACACACCAGCCGCGACGAACGGGATGAGGAATGGCTCGAGGCAAAAGGTAAAGCGGAACGAGCCATAGTAAACCACCGTGGTCCCCAGTGTGATCAGGAACATCGAAGCGACCACGGCATCGAAGGCTTCGTTGCGCGGACGCCAAAACCGGAAGAACGCCAGGAAGACCCCATAGAGACAGAACCGGAAGGATGCCACTACGATCGTGGCCGGAACCTGGGTCCAAGCAACGGGAACAAATCCGCGGACAACTTTCCCGACAATCAACCGCGGGAGTAAAGGCAAGTGTTCGCGGATGTAGCGCACGCCTTTGTCGTGATAATAAGTATTGACTTGCACCTCGGATTTCTGACGCGACAACTCCAGCTTGCTCCGCTCACCCGGGATGTCGGGCGGAAGTATCCAGTACCCCCAAACATTCAATTCGGATTCGACCACCGGGTTGTTTCCTCCATACAGCGCCTCTCCTTCGGTCGCACTCAGAATCGGGAAATGGCCAGAAACTGCGTAATTCCGCGCGATCCAGAGTGCCGGGAGCAGGTAGAACAGGGAGCTCGCCGCTACCGCGAAGAGGATGCTGCGCCCCTGGAACAACGCGCGCGGGCGAAAGACTGCCAGCAGGAAAGTCAGGACAATCGGCAGAGCAGCGTAATTGGGGCGGGCCAGAGCCGCGGCTCCGCCCAGCAACGCGCCAGCGTACGTCAAGAGCCCGCCTTCGAAAAACAGAACCAGCCCAGCCAGCGTGGCCGCGACATATGCGACTTCCGAATAGCCACCGATGACCAATCCTGCTTCAGGCGCATAGGCGGCCAGGATCGCCCCGGCAAAGGCGGACGCCTTCACATCGCCGGTTAATTGGAAGGTGAGCATGACCAGAAGGTACGCCGAGACGCCGTGAAGAACGGCTCCCGTGCAGCGCGCGATGAAACTCGGATCCGCACGGGGAAACACACGCAGCGGAACAGACAGGAGCGCGGGCCATAATGGCGCGCGGCCCACATTCGGTCGATCCGGCCAGACGTCGATATCGAGATAATAGCCACGGTTCGCCGCCAAGGACTGGGCCAGAGCGACGTATTGTGCCCCATCCCCATCGACGGGCGCCGGATGCATCTCTATTGCCGCGGCTACGTCCACGGCCACGGTTCCCAGCGCAACCGCAAGTCCAGCCATAAATAACAACATTTGTGTTTGGCGGCTGGAATTTGACAGGGAGCATCGAACCAAGGACATAATCCTGACGCGCTCGGACAGTGTTCGATTACGCTCGCCGAAGTATAGCACCGAGTCCGCGCGGAAGGGAAGGATTGGGGTTGCCCCTGGCCTGAGACAAGCAGTTAAGACACTGTTGACCGTTGGTTTTCTCCGGCCAACAGACGATGTGACGCAGGCAAGTCGGGAAGCCGCCCTATTTGCTGTCGGACACTACACCCTGGAACTGCTTGCCCGCAATTGTGATCGACTTTACGCTCGCTTTCTCGGCAATGACCTGAGGACTAAAGAGATGGTTATTGTTGATCGTGCGAACGATATCGCGACCTATCGCAGTCATCAACCAACTGCTGAGGGACGCCAACCTGCAAGGCGTCCTTCGTAAAACCTTCAGCTTTGTTATCTGGTGCGCCCGGAGTGATTCGAACACCCGACCTACTGGTTCGAAGCCACTTTCAGGCGCGACGCAGCGCCATTGGACGCGCAGACGCCACAGCAAAATATAGGGCTTACGCGGATCTCGACGCGCAGCTTCGCGTCACTTATCAGGAAAGTTCGCACAGGGTTCGCACATCCGCCGCGGCGTCTTTTTCGAAGGGAAGCGAAACCCCTGGGATGCGGCGCCAGAGGCTTGGCAGTTCCAGATTAACCGAAAATTTTTCTGAGGTTGCGACTGCGTAACGGAATAGAGTCGCCTTTTGGACCTTCGGCACTCAGCGAGCACCCCTATTGCAGGGAGATCACAACGCCGGACTGAGTCTGAGCGCCGCCGACGGTCGCCACCAGCGGGACATCCCCCTTGCCGAGACCCGCTGGAACAGTCAGATTGATTTGGTAAACACCCGCTTCGGCCAATCCGGCAAGAGTTGGAATCACGCTTACGTTGTTGATGGAAAGATTCACCGAATTGGTCGTCAGCGCTACGCCGGAGAACAATTGCCCAGCCGGTACCGCTGGATTGGTTAGCCCAAACCCGGTCCCGTATAGTGTCACGGTGTCGCCGGG
>JBEKTF010000125.1:0-16009 GCA_049516355.1 Bryobacteraceae bacterium
AGCCTGTGGCAGAAGTGGCGCAGGCCAAAAGGCCTCTTCCACAAGGCTTGTAAAGTGCTGATTTCTTATTGTGGAGTAGGCGTTTTCGCCTGCGTCCCGTCTTGTGGTGGGCTTCTGCCACGGGCTCCTAGCGCGTGGTGTAGGCAACAGCGCGATTCTTGTGGTAGCGGGCTACTTTAGAAGTCGTGAGTGCTCGCCATAGCAGACTCTCTGCAGGCGGGAACTTTGGTTATCGGAGGTAAGTTCTGCGATGAAACCGCGCTGAGTACCTATAAAGTCAGGTGCTTCCGGAAAGTGCCAGGGACCGGCCTTCTTCCACCTGCCTCAGCACGCCTAAGACCTATTCTTCTGCGTGCCTGGCCTTCGTCATCCAAAGCTCCTTTTCTTCGCTTTTTGCTGCCGGAGCTTCTCGCTGCCGGAGCTTCTCAATGATGCTGGAGGAAATTATCGAGAGCAGGTCACCTGAAGGAGGAACAGAAGGCTACGCTACGCTGGCCCCGGAACAGATCCGGCGACTGGTTTCTTTCAACTGAAGGGCATCAACCAGACGTGCACGCGCGTCAGCAATGCTCATTCTGGACGGGAGCTATCGGATCGCGAAGCTTTTGACCCTGCCGTTCGGGCACTGCGATTTTGAAACCTCGCGGTGAAGGTTCGCGGGAAACCTCGTCGCCCTGGCACTCAACGGCGAGCCGACACCCGGCAAATGCTACTGCAGGAAAATTTCTCTCTAAGAAACCGGCGCCGGCAGAGGCGTTTGGGTGTATACTTCCGACGCTGGTTCCAGAATGTAACTGGTTGAATATAAAGAATCTGAGGTAGTGCTAGTAGTTCCAGGACTATCACTCCCCTGGTCCTGATAGAAACTTAACCGTGGAGCCGCGAACCTCGCAGACAAGAAATCGAAACAAGGAGAACACGAAAGATGAAGTACATCAATAGAGATTTGACAGTTATCGGAAAAGTGGCACCTGCGTTCCTGGTAACGCTGGCAAGCCTCGTAGGCGCGGCAAGCGCATATGGTGCCGCAGTAGACGTTGCCACACTGCTGACCAACCCCTCATTTGAGCTGGGAAATCAGCCCACTGCTCCGGGCAACCAGGTCGGATGTCCGATAGGTTGGACATGTCTCGGCAGCCCGGCGCCTGGGGGGACATCCTACCTGGTTACGGGCGCCCAGTATTTAGCGGGGCCCGCGGACGGTTTGAGCGCCGGCCTTATCGTACCCGGTGGCCTGAATGCAGGCCAGTGTCCGACACTGGTTCAAGGCTCATGTCAACTTTACCAGCTTGGGCTCGGCAAGTATGCGGCTGGTACGACCTACAATCTTAATTTGTGGGTCGGCACGCCCCTCACGGTGCCCAATTGCGGGACAACGCCGAAATGCATATCAAACGTATCGCCGGCCAAAAAGGTATCCAGAGTGACCTTCTATTGGTTGGGCAACGGTAACGGGCAAATGCAAGCCACCAATATCCCGGTCCCAGCCCCTGGACAGTGGCTTTCGGTCCCACTGAGTTTCACCCCGGCAGGGTATCAGATTGGTCAGACCATCAACATCCTGATCTTCGCTTCTACCGGCGAAGGCTATGAGATGGTGAACTTCGACATCGTGCCAACAACCTGAGGCGGTGCAACGCTGGAACGCCTCGGCGCTGACGTCCATTGCTCTGGCCGAGGCATGAGAAATGCTTTGGATCGGACCCACCCACCGAAAGGTGGGTGGATTTCCGGCCGCAACAAACCAGAGGCGAATCAACCGACAACAACTGTTTGAGCGTTCTCCCGGCTAAGTCTGGCTCGCGATCCGGTCATTCGTATCCATTCGCACGCCCGAGTCATTCGTCAAGGCATGCGGGCGGACTACGCGAATCCTATAGTAGAGTCATGGCTTCCACCCTCAAAGGCATCGAACCGGCGCTGAACCCGATCCTCGCGGAGATCGAGAAAAAGTCCGGCCCCAATCATTTCTTTCGCGTCATGGCACATCGGCCGGAAGCGATCCAGCCGTTCATCGGCCTCTACAAAGCCGTTATGGGTCCGGGCACTCTCGAACGCCGCATCAAGGAGATGATCTATCTCGCGGTTGCGTCCGTGAATGAATGCGCCTACTGCGGCGCTCACCATGAAAAAGGGGCGCGCGCCGCGGGGCTGACCGAAACCGAGATCCATGAAATTAAGACGGAAAACAACCAGCATTTCGCTCCGAAAGAACAAGCCACGCTGCACTACGCGCGTGAACTGACGCGAACCGCCGATGCCGAAGACACTCGCGACGCGGTCCAGGAGCTTTTTTCGCCGGAACAGGTGGTCGAACTGACGTTGGTCGTTTGCATGGCCAATTTCACCAACCGCTTCAATAACGGTCTCTCGGTTCCGCTGGAAGCCTGACGCAGCGGCAAACATGGGATCATCGACAATTGGCCGTTCTGATTGGAGTTCACCCGGTTGTCGAAGCGTTGCGGGCGAAGCGCCCCCTCGATCGCATCCTTGTCGCTCGCGGAGCGGGCGGGCATCGCCTTCAGGAGGTCATCGATCTCGCGCGCGAAACCCGCACCCCTGTCCGATTTGAGGATCGCGGGGCGCTGGATCGACTCGCCGGCGTCAAATCGCATCAGGGAGTGGTCGCGCTCGGGGCGGAGAAGAAATATGCCGAGCTTGAGGATGTCGCCTCCACGGCCGAATTACTGGTCGTCCTGGACGGCGTCGAAGATCCTCACAATCTCGGCGCGATCATCCGCACCGCCCACGCCGCCGGTGCCGGGGCGGTCGTTATTGCGGAACGGCGGGCGGCTGGGCTGACTGAAACCGTCGCGAAATCCGCGGCAGGCGCTCTCGAACACATTCCGGTGGTGCGAGCGGTGAATATCAACCAGGCATTGCGCTCTCTGAAGGACGAAGGTTACTTCATCTACGGCCTTGACGAACATGGTGAACAGCCGTTCGATTCGATCGACTGGCCACGGCGCACCGCTATCGTTATGGGAGGCGAAGGCAAAGGACTACACGAACTGGTCAAACGCAATTGCGATGCGCTGGTGCGGATTCCAATGGCGGGGAAAATTGCGTCTCTGAACGTTTCCGTCGCGACGGGGATCGTCCTTTTTGCGTGGCGATCCCATCGTGATCGGAAATCCTGAGGGGTTTACTTTCCTTCGACTCTCAACTCATTGTCCACGCTGAAAACTCCGGACACGCCATTGGCCCTTATGCGGGCAAGGTTGCTGTCGAACTCATTGGCTACCACGCCTTCCAGTCGAACATGTCCATTTTTTACAATGATATGGAGGGACGGGACTGCGCGGAATCCGTAACGCGTCGAAAGAGCGGGGTCGCCATAAATCGCGCGGTAGACGGCCCGCCGAATCCGGTCATCGTTGCCGGACAACGGCAGAATCTCAATATTATTGACTACGTTTGTGACGCCTTCAACTTCCTTGACGGCCTTTTCGGCGTTGTCTTTCAGGAAGCCCGGCTGCGTCACCGCACCTTCCAGCGTGACCGTACCACCGTTAACGGTAAACCCGAGATCGTCGAAAACGCCGTAGTACGGCAGCGTGACCAGCTTGTGCCTGATCTCCTGGATCATCTTCGCTTCGTCGGCAGGACCGTTGACGTACGGGTCAAAATGCTGTTTGTCTTTTGCTATTAAGTTGCCGGAGATCACCATCATGCCGGCTAACAAAACGAACCCAATTGGTTTCATGCGCACCTCACGGTTGCACATGAGCACGCGAGAGACCAAACCGGCGACTAATCTGCGCCCGATATCTGGTGCAAAACCTCATCAGCTTGTTCAGCCGTAAAGCTTTCCACCTTGGCCGAGTGGTTCATGGAACAGAATTTTGGCCCGCACATCGAGCAGAACGCCGCTTCCTTGAAACCCTCCTCCGGCAGCGTTTCGTCATGCATCGAACGCGCGGTTTCGGGGTCAAGCGATAGTTCGAACTGGCGGTTCCAGTCGAAATTGTAACGGGCGCGGGAAAGTTCGTCGTCGCGGTCGCGGGCGCCTGGGCGATGCCGTGCAATGTCTGCGGCGTGGGCCGCAATCTTGTAGGCGATGATCCCCTGCTTGACGTCTTCGCGATTCGGCAGACCCAGATGCTCCTTCGGCGTCACATAACAGAGCATCGACGCTCCATGCCACCCGATCATCGCCGCGCCGATCGCCGAGGTAATGTGGTCGTAACCAGGGGCAATGTCTGTCACTAGCGGCCCGAGAGTATAGAAAGGTGCGTCATAGCACATTTCCCGCTCTTTCACGACCTGCATCTCGATCTGATCGAGCGGAATATGTCCCGGCCCTTCGATCATCACCTGTACGTCGTACTCCCAGGCCTTCTTCGTCAGTTCACCCAGCGTCTTCAATTCGGAGAACTGCGCCTCATCGCTCGCATCGGCGATACAACCCGGGCGCAACCCATCACCTAACGAAAAGCTGACATCGTACTTCTGGAAAATCCGGCAAATGGCTTCGAAATTCTCGTAAAGCAGATTCTGACGATGATTCTTCACCATCCATTCGGCGAGTATGGCTCCGCCTCGGCTCACGATTCCCGTGATGCGCTTCGCCGCCAGGGGCACGTATTGAACCAGGACGCCGGCGTGAATCGTCATGTAATCGACGCCCTGCTGCGCCTGCTCTTCGATCACTTCCAGCATCACGTTGATGTTGAGATCTTCGACGCGCCGCACGCGTGAGAGAGCTTCATAGATCGGAACAGTGCCGATCGGAACGGGCGAATTCGCGATGATGGCTTTGCGGATCTCGGGAATATCGCCCCCCGTCGACAAATCCATCACGGTATCGGCGCCGAACTTCACGGAATAGCGCAGTTTCTCAAGTTCTTCGTCGATATTCGAGGTGGTCGCGGAGTTCCCGATATTCGCATTGATCTTGCACTTCGACTCGACCCCGATGGCCATCGGCTCCAGATTCGTGTGCCGGATATTGGCGGGGATGATCATGCGCCCGCGCGCGACTTCGGAGCGAATCAGCTCGGGGGAGACCTTCTCGATCCGGGCGACATATTGCATCTCCTCGGTGACCAGCCCCTTGCGGGCATAATGCATCTGAGTCCGAATTGCATCGGACGATCGTTTTTCAACCCAAGGCGTACGCATACTTAAAGCCAGTGTATATCGAGTTGGGTCTCGTGTGCGGAACGGGATTTCCCGGACCGACGCAACTGACAATCCCGCGGCTTTCATATATACTCCCTTCGAGCGCCAACCGGGCGCTGGAGCCGGACCGGATGAAGCCTTTTTTGTTGCTGCTGATTGCGCCTCTCGTGATGTGCGCGGCCGACGATCCGTACGCCACGCAGCTTTTCAAAAAGAATTGCGCCTCCTGTCACGATTCCGCCACTGGCGCCACATCGCGAGTCCCGCAAGTCGCGATGCTTAAAACAATGACTCCCGCGGCGATCCTGAGAACGCTCGAAAGCGGAGTCATGAAGCAGCAGGCCGCGCCGCTCTCCGCGGACGAGCGGCTGAAAATCGCGAGCCTTCTCGGCACGGCCGTGACGGCGGAGAAGCGGCCTGATGAACTCGCGAACCGATGTGCCGCGGGCACATCGTTTAAAGAGGGCGCCGCGTGGGCCAGTTGGGGCGGGGGTCTGACCAATGCACGGTTCCAATCCGCCAAAGACGCGGGCTTTCAATCAGAAGATTTGCCCAAACTGAAGCTGAAGTGGGCGTTCGCGTTTCCGGACACCTCGACCATGCGCTCCCAGCCTGCCGTCTATCGCGGACAAGTTTTCGTTGGCGGCCAGGACGGCAGCATCTATGCCCTCGACGCGGCGACGGGCTGCGCCCATTGGTCGACCACCGTGCAATCACAGGTGCGCTCCGGGATCACGGTGGGAGAGGTCGGAACTAAACCCGCCGTTTTCTTCGGCGACTCCGCAGGTTACGTCTACGCGCTCGACGGGACGAATGGAAAGCAGTTATGGAAGATACGCGCGGACGAACATCCCGCATCGACGGTGACGGCCACACCGGTGTTCTATCAGGGACGCGTTTATCTGGGATCCGCGTCGCGAGAGGAGGCGCTCTCGGTTTCGACGGCTTACCCGTGCTGCAGCTTCCGTGGGAGCGAAACGGCCGTAGATGCCGCCACGGGGAAAGTGATCTGGAAGCGATACATGATCTCCGAGCCCGCGAAGGAGCGCTCGAAGGCTAAGAATGGTGGCGCGGCGTGGGGTCCTTCGGGAGTCGGCGTGTGGACTGCACCGACTCTCGATCCGGAACACGACACGATGTACGTCACGACAGGCGACAACTACTCCGATCCGCCGACGCCGATGAGTGACGCGGTGGTGGCTTTGCGGCTGTCGACCGGGGAGATTCTGTGGTCCAAACAATTCACGGCCAAGGATGCGTGGAACAGTTCCTGCCAGCTTCCCGGGAAGGTGAACTGTCCGGACTCGGACGGGCCCGACTGGGATTTCGCCTCGTCAGCTGCTTTGGTCTCGCTGCCCAACGGGAAGCGTGCGCTTCTTCTGGGACAGAAATCGGCCGTCGTCTACGCGATCGATCCGGACAAAAAAGGGCAGGCGCTTTGGCAGTCGCGGATCGGTGAAGGCGGCACGGTTGGGGGGATTGAATGGGGGCCGGCCACCGATGGCCGCAACATGTACGTGGCTCTGTCCGATGTTCGCTTTCGAGTGGCGCTCAAGCCGGGCAGTAACGACCGCACCTACGAGCTCGATCCCGACAAAGGCGGCGGGATCTTCGCGTTTCGCGTCGATAACGGCGAGCGCATCTGGCAGACGCCTCCGCCAGGCTGCGGCGGACGCCCCGCTTGCAGCCCCGCGCAATCGGCTGCGATCAGCGCGATTCCGGGCGCCGTGTTCTCAGGCTCCGAGGATGGCCACTTGCGGGCATATTCCACAACGAACGGAAAAATCGTGTGGGATTACGATACGGCTCACGATTACAAGACCGTGAACGGCGTGCCCGGCCGCGGCGGGGCCATCGACGTGGCCGGACCCGTAGCGGCAGGGGGAATGCTGTTTGCCGTTTCAGGATATCCGGCGCGCGGCGGAAAGCCGGGCAACGTGCTGCTCGCGTTCTCGCTGGAACCGTAAGTGCTGCTGCCAAGGTGGGTGCTGACCTGACGTGGCGCACGCACCATGCGTGCCGCGTCGAGGCCCATCTCGACGCCTGCGCTCGATCACGGAAAGTCTGGCTCCGAACCAATCTGGCGGCTTTCTATTTCGCACCCAATGACCGGTATCGCCCCACACAGCCTGTACGGTCGAGCGCAACGCGGCAGGGGATCTGCAGCTAACTTGTGCGTCGCGACCGGGAGTCGGGCCGGGCTATTTCGTATTGATAACGGCGGCGCCGGCATTGGCAACCATGCCATCCTGGTCGCTGGTGCCGCCCGAGGCTCCGACGGCCCCGATCAGTTTGCCGTTAACAATGAGCGGAACGCCGCCCTCAACCGGAACCGCTCCCGTGAGACCCAGGAAACGAATACCGGCGCCACCTGCTGCCACGCCATCCTGAAACACCTTGGTGGGACGACGGAACAGCGCTGCCGATTTCGCTTTCCCGATGGCGACCTCGACGCTTCCCAGCTGAGTATCCGGCATTCTCTCGAAATAGACGAGGTACCCCGCTGTATCGACGATGGCGACGGCCATTTGCAGACCGTCTTTCTTTGCCTCGACGATTGCGGCGGCGGCGGCTCTTTTGGCGACATCGGGGGTGACTGCCACGCCATAGGGAATCACTGGCGGGGCCGCTTGCGGCAGGGCAGCCAGGGGAATCAGCACGAGTACGGTGGCTGAGGCGAACGAGGTCCGGATGAACTTCTGGATCATGGGTAGTTCCTTCTTGTTCGTGAGATGGAAAATCGACCTTAGTGTATCGCGGGAGCGGATTGGTCTGACAACGGGATCGCGATTGTCACACGATCCTCAGTACCCACGACTCTCGTGATGTGACCTTTGCCGGTGGTATCTTCGGCAAGCTCGATGTGGCCGGGATCCACGGGGATCTTTTTCCCGCCCATCAGTTCAAGCTCGCCCCGTCCGCTGAGCGTAATCACGTATTGGCGGCGCGGCGCGGTATGCCAATCGCTGACGTTTCCGGCCTTTGCGCGATGAAGTTCGGCGCCCGATATGGCCATCAGCTTGAACACATCGGGATTTCCCGGGGTAAACTTCGCCTCAACTTCTTCGGCGTGAGTCTGGCCATCCGGACCGGTATAGAGCCGGGTGATGAAGACGGCCTTGCGTTTTTGAGCGCTCGTCTGCGCCGACGATATCAGAGCCAGCAGGCTCAACAAACCCGCGGCGATGAACCACGTTGCTTTAGTTCTCATAGTTCTCATTTCAACCTCCTCAAAATGGACCATAAGAGTCTATCGCAGCCAACTCGGATATAGTAGTCAGGAAAAGGAGCACCACGATGCGTCATCAGCTTTTTTGCGTTTTCGCAATCGCCGCCATGGGGATCGCCAGCGCCCAGACGCCGGCTAAGCCGGCTCCCGATCCCCACAAACTGGTTCTGGTGGGCGACCGGTTTGCGCCTTTCAAGTACGACGAGATGACGCCCGCGCAGAAGACGATGATCGATCATCTGCTTTCCGGCGATCGCGGGGGCGCGGTCGGGCCGTTCAACGTCCTGCTGCGCAGCCCCGAGGCGGGCGATGTGGCTCAGCAGGCCGGTGCTTCCGTCCGTTTCCACAGCGTCCTTCCGAAGGATGTGTCGGAAACCATCATCATCATGACGGGCCGCTTCTGGATGGCGCAGTTCGAATGGAACGCCCACAAGGCCGCGGCGCTGAAAGCGGGCGTGAAGCCGGCCATTGTGGAAGCGATACAGACCGGGAAGCGCCCGGTCGGGATGTCGCCGGAAATGGAGGTGGCTTATAACTTCATCGACGCACTGCTCACCACCCATCAGGTGACCGACGCCACGTTCAACGCCGCCAAAGAAAAATATGGCGAGCGAGGCGTCATGGACATGACTGGGTTGACCGCGTGGTACTGCCTGGTCTCAATGGCGCTCGATGTAGACCGCTATCCGGTACCCGCGGGCGCGCACCCCGAGTTGAAACCGCTCGAAAATCCGCTGCCGGTGGCGGGTATGGGATTCGCGACTCCGATCCCTGGAACTCCCTCGCCCGCGACCGCCAAATCGACGGTTAACGGCAAGACGCTCACGTTAAGAGGAGACCGCTTCAAGCCGCTTACTTATGAAGAAATGACTCCCGAGCAGAAGAAGCTGGCTGACACTGCGCTGGCCCAGCGGGGCCCCGGGGGGAGTTTCAATATCCAACTCCGCAGTCCCGAATCAGGCGAGCTGTGGTACGCGTTGGGGGACCACGTCCGTTTTCACATGGCGCTTCCGGAGAAGCTCGAGGAGCTGGCGATCATGCTTACCGCACGCTACTGGAGCACTCAGTTGGAATGGATCGCTCACAGCCGGTCCGCCGTAAAAGCCGGGCTGAGCGAAGAGAAAGCCAAAGCCATCGCCGAGGGCAGGCACCCCGATGGATTGTCGCCCGATGAAGAAGCCGTCTATAACTTCATCACCGAGCTGTACAAGAACAAGGGGGTGAGCGATGCCACTTTCGCGGCGGTTAAGAACCAGGTGGGCGAGCGCGGCGTGGTGGATCTGATGCTGAGTTCGGGTTTCTACCAGTTCGTTTCCATGACCATGGCCATCGACCGTCTGCCGCTGGGCAACCTGCAGCCCCAGTTGGCGTATCTGGCCAAGCCGCTTCCCTGACAGGGTGCTGCATAAGGGCTCTGCAATGCTTGAAAGACCCACAGGTTTGGTGGAACAGGCTTCACACACTGATGAAAAAATA
Source organism: Bryobacteraceae bacterium (assembly GCA_049516355.1). Lineage (GTDB taxonomy): Bacteria > Acidobacteriota > Terriglobia > Bryobacterales > Bryobacteraceae > BOG-234. The sequence goes on from JBEKTF010000125.1 coordinate 9,830, forward strand.
AGTTGCAGGCCAAAAGGCCTACTCCACGGTCTTGCAAGCTATTGATTCTTCGTCGTGGAGTAGGCGTTTTCGCCTGCGCTTTTGTCGTGTGAGGGACTTTTTCAGCAGCGTGTTCAGCCTGTTAAATCCTTTTTCAGTGCTCAGAAAAGCAGCTTCAATCCGAACTGGATCTGCCGCGGCGGATACGTCGTAGTGATCGTGCCGAAGGCGGCGGTGCCTGCGACCTGGTTCGGCACCCCGAAGTTCGTGTGGTTCAGCACGTTGAAGAATTCGCTGCGGAACTGCAAATTCATGCCTTCTCTGATGCTGATGTTCTTGTTGACTGCCAGGTCCCATTGCTCCAGTCCCGGCGCGCGGAATGCGTTGCGTCCGAGATTGCCGAAGGGAGCGTTGGCCGGAGGTATGGTGAAAGCGCAGCTGGCAAAGTAGGTGAGCAGGCTCTGCGCAGTGCTCTGACTGACGGGACTACACGAGACATTGGGGCGCAGAATCGCCTGGCCTCGATATTCCGCGGTCAACCCGGTCACATCATTCGCCGCGCTCGGCGTATAGTAAACATTGATCGGCTCGCCCGTATTGGCAGTGTTGATTCCACTCAGTTCCCATCCGCCCAGCACCTTGTCAACCACAGGATTCAGATTACCCAGGTACCGTTGCCCGTGGCCGAAGGGAAGGTCGTAGACCACGCTGGTCACGTTGAGCAGCTTTACGTCGAAGCTGCTCGGGCCATGTTCGGCGGCCAGGTTCTGAATGTTCTGCGGATTCGCTGCAGTGGCGTTGGAGAAGTATTCCAGTGCCTGTTCGGAATCTCCCATTGCGTGGGACCACGTGAAGGAGTTCAAAACGTACAAACCCTGCGTAAAGCGGTGCTCGAAGCGCACGGATAAGCCGTTGTAATCGTTATTGCCCGCGGGATCCACCCACGTGATAGCGCCGAAACTCTGATCCGGCCGACGGGCCTGGACGCCAAGCGTCCCTCCCACGGCGTTCGGAACGGCCTGGTTATAGTCGCCGAGGATGGGCAGCCGCAGACTGTGGTTGCCGTTATAGGCCACCTCCAGCACGGTGTCCTTCGCAATCTCACGCTGGACGGAAAATACCCAGGATTGGATGTAGGGCCACTGGGTGTTGGCGGGAATGTAGTCGTTATTCGAATTGACCGGGTTGAAGGTGCTCGCGATCCCGGTAGTGAAACCGTTCTGCGTCGTGAGGAATCCTGCTGGAACCGGGCCGCCCGGAATGAACGACTGGTTAATGACGCCGAAGATGGCGAGCGGGCCGTTGATGCCTTCAATCGCGCTTCCCGGCCGATTGAAGAACGAGTAACTGATCCCGTATCCGGCGCGGATCGAAGTCTTCGAGTCCCAACTGTAGGCCAGCCCCAGACGCGGCCCAAAGTCCTTGTAATCCGGATTCACGAGGGCGCGATTGTACAGACTGCCGTTCGTGGCGCGGACCAGCGAGTTTGTGGTGGGATCGAAGTTCGACCAGAGGTTGTCGCGCTCCCATATGGGCGTCGCGAACTCCCAGCGCAGGCCGAGATTCAGAGTCAATTTGGACGTGACCCGCCAGTCATCCTGTGCGTAGAGAGCATGGACGTGTTGCCGCAGATTGGTTGTCAGGTTATTGCCTAGCGCGATCTGGCTGGGAAGGCCGAAATAGAAGTCGGCGAGGGCATAACTGGTTGGGTCGCTGGCAGGCGTGCAGCCACACTCCGCCGCGGTAGGTTTGCTGAATCCCCCGGCGTATGTGTCCATGCCGTATAAGGGGTTGATATCGAGGACTTCCGTGCGAATGGCCAGAAATTCATAGCCGGTCTTTATCGAATGCCGGCCCCTGACCAGGGAATAGTTGAGTTTGGGATTGAATGACGTCGGATTCTGGAACTGCGGGTTGGTAGCTTGCCTGCCTGCAGTCGGATTGCTGAATCCGCTGATGACTTGGGTAGGGAAACCACCCGCCAGGCTCGACGGCAGCCCTTGGATGCCAAATTCGGCAGCGATATCCGGCCCACCCAGGTAAGGCGGTGCCTTACCGCCCAGCACGTGACTGAATCCGAAGCGCGCGTCCAATAGCGAAGTGGGCGAGAGCGCCCAGGTGTAGCCGACGGCCGCCTGCTGCTGAATGGCGTGAATAAAGCCGTTGGAATCGCCGCCGGCGGGTCCCGGATCGCTGGGCCCGAAGAACGCTATGTCTTTCCTCTGGCTGAAACGCAGGAACGCGTTCATACTGCTCGCGACCTGATAATCCAGCTTTGCGTCGTATTTATCGCTGTAATCGCGCAGCGGAATGGTCTCCTCGAGATTGTTCGACCGGCTCCCCGCAGCTCCGGCGTTCGGCGGCGCCAAACCCGCCAGTGCCGCCGCGGCGAAAGGATTCAGTTGCGCGACCGGAATCTGGGTACCGGCCTGATAGACCACGCCGGTCAGCGGATTAATTACCGTTACCGGCAGAACCCCGGCGCGGTCGTTCGCGCTCGGAAGGGAATAGAAATTGAGGTAGCCCTGCGTCTGCCGGTAACCCTCGTAATCCGCAAAGAAAAATAGTTTGTTCTTGATTATGGGTCCACCGATCGTCACTCCAAATTGATTGCGATGCAGAGTGGGCTTCTGAAACGTGGCGGGCCGCGCCCCGAAGACGTAGCCGATGGCATTCAAATCGGTGTTGCGCAGGAATTCGTAGGCTGTGCCGTGGAACTGATTGGTTCCCGAACGCAACGCCGCATTGATCACCCCGCCGCCGACGCGCCCGTACTCCGCGCTGAAGTTGCTCGTGATTACCCGGAATTCGGCCAGCGCGTCGGGTGAAGGCTGCACCACCTGGCTGGAGTAATTCTGGTTGCTGGTCCCGTAGGAGTTGTTGTCGAGGCCATCGAGAAGGAAATTGTTATACGTGCTGCGCATACCGTTGACGTTGAATGCGCCTTCCCGCGGGGTGCCGTTGGGCGAAAACGAAATTGCCGCGGGGGAAATATGAACATTGGTGGAAAGCAACGCCAGGCTCGCATAATCGCGGCCGTTCAAAGGCAAATCGACAATCGCTTGCGTGCCGATGACCTGGCTGTGTTCGCTCGTATCGGTTTCGACCAGGCTCGCCTGACCGGTTACCGTGACCGCGTCGCTCACAGCTCCGATCTGCAGGACTGCATCCACCCTCTGGCGGGAGTTGACGTTTATCAGGATGTTGGGAGAGGAGGATTTCGAGAATCCGGCCTGTTCCACCGTGACTGTGTAACGTCCCACTTTGACGTCCAGGAAGTCATACTCGCCGTTTTCGTTGGTGGTGGTCTTCGCTTCGATGCCCGTGTCCTGGTTGGTCAGCGTCACTGCGGCGTTCGCCACTGGTTTCATCGAAGGGTCGCTGACGGTCCCGAGAACCTCGGACGTTTCAAACTGGCCGAATGCGAGCGCGGCAAAAAGAAAAACCCCGGCAATAACTTTGGTGTTAAGCATGTCATACTGTTTTACCCAGCGAAAGTAACCTGGGTATGAACGAATGGCTACAGTTCGGTTAGTAACGCCGGATCACTTCGCCATGAGCGCTCAGCACGGTAACGCCGGCGGTCTCTGCCGCCGGTGCAGTATCATTCTTGCGGGCGGGACCGGATCTCGGTAAACCCTCCACTTTCATTTCGATTCAAACACCGCGCCTGAGATAGAATCGTTGAAAACTTATGCGTTTGGCGCCTGGGATAGCCGCTGCCGGTCGAGCTTTATTGGTTGTCATGGCGTTAACGGCCACGGCCAAAGCGCAATCCGAGCTGCCGGACGCACCCGCGAAGAAGATCGTCGAGAAGGTTTGTTCAGCTTGTCACGACGCAGGCACGGCGGTTGGCGAGCGACACACCAAAGCTGGCTGGAACACGGTGATCGATGCGATGGCCAACCGCGGCGCAAGGGCCACCGACCAGGAATTTGACGCCATCGTTGAGTATCTGACAAAGTATTTCGGCCCTGTGAACGTCAACCAGGCGACGGCGGAAGAAATCGCGAAGGCGCTCAATATCGATGCCAAACAGGCCGATGCAATCGTACTGTACCGGACCGCAAATGGAGAGTTCAAGGATCTGGATTCGCTGAAGAAGGTGCCGGGCGTCGACGCCAACGTGATAGAAGGCCGGAAAGACCGGATCGCATTTAAGTGAAGTGCATGGGGAGGTCCCGGATGAGGATTTATCGAGTACTTCTTTTCGCAGGCTTAGCCTTGCCGCTAATGCATGCCCAGCTGCTTTACGCTCAGAAAGACTGGCCAGGCTATAACGGCGATCCGGGTGGCCAGCGCTATTCCGCGCTCACTCAGATCAACACTAAAAATGTAGCCAGACTCAAGCTGGCCTGGCAGTATGGCGTCGATCCGGCCGGCATCGACCTGAGCAGCGGCGAAGCACGGGCGGCCACCGCGACAGAGGCCGTGCCCGTGATGGCGGGGGGCCTCCTTTACACTCCGACGCGCCAGCGGACCATCGTCGCTCTCGATCCTGAGACGGGGAAAGAAGTTTGGAAATATAGCCTCGGCCGCACGGGCGCGCCTCTGCGCGGCGTGACTTTCTGGAGCGGCGATCAGGATCACCCGGCGCAGATCCTCGCCGGAACCATGGATGGCAGGCTGCTGGCGATCAACGCGAAAACCGGAGCCCTTGTCCCGGGCTTCGGCAACGAAGGCGCAGTCGACCTGCGTACCGGCGTAGCCGATAAGTTTCCGAACGCTCCGTATCACATGGGCTCGCCGGGAGCGATCTTCCGCAATCTGATCATCACCGGGGCGCAGGGGAAAGAAGACGACCCGGATGGTCCCGCCATGGATGTGCGGGCGTGGGATCTGCGTAACGGCAAGTTGGTTTGGACGTTTCACACCATCCCGCACCCCGGCGAACCGGGCTACGAAACCTGGCCCAAAGATAACTGGCTCACAGCGGGTTCGCCCGCGCATTGGGGCGCGGCCACGATCGACGAACAACGTGGCCTGATATTCCTTCCGATCGGACAGCCGGCGGCGCAATACTACGGCGGCGCGCGTCACGGGCAGAATCTGTACTCGTCCTCCATCGTGGCGCTGGATGCGAACACGGGCAAGCTGCGCTGGTACTTCCAGCTCACGCATCACGACGTCTGGGATTACGACGCCGAAGCCGCCCCTTCCCTCATGGATGTTGTGCAGAACGGAAAGAAGATTCCGGTGGTGGTGGCGGTCTCCAAGCCGGGTCTGATGTTCTTCCTCAATCGCGATACGGGCAAATCCGTCTTCCCCGTGACGGAACGCCCCGTGCCGCAAAGCGACGTGCCGGGCGAGGAGACTTCTCCCACTCAGCCCTTCCCTTCGAAGCCCGAACCGCTGACCCGGCAAGGCATGACGCCCGATGAAATTTTCAAGGGCGAGCCGGAGCATGAGAAATTCTGTAAGGACCTCGCGGAGAAGATAGGCGGGATTCACAGCCTGGGTTCTTACACGCCCTATAGCAGCAAAGAATTTCGGGTCATATTTCCCGGGCAGCAGGGTGGGCCGAACTTCGGCGGGGTATCGGTGGATCCCAAGCTCAATTATGTGATCGTAAACACGCGCAACGTGGCGGGGATGGGCCGCCTGGACAAGTCAGCGGAAGGCGATCAGGTCGCATACCGGCGCGTTAGCCCTCTGGGCACGGGAACTTTCAATGCCCGCTTCTGGGAGCCAGCGAAACAACTGCCATGCCAGCAGCCTCCCTGGGCGGAGCTGATGGCCGTCAACGGCAACACCGGCGACATCGCGTGGCGCGTGCCGCTCGGCACCAGCGATGAAATGGAGGCCAAAGGCATCCACAACACCGGGTCGTTCGGCCAGGGTGGGCCCATTGTCACCGCGGGTGGCCTGGTGTTTATTGCCGGCACGATCGATAAAGGTTTTCGCGCGTTTGATTCGCGCACTGGTATGAAGCTTTGGGAAGTGAAACTGGACACCGAGGGGCACACCAATCCCATGACTTATATGGGGCGCGACGGTAAGCAATACGTCGTGATTGTCAGCTCCGGCGTGAATGCCTATGCGCTGCCTTAGCAGAGGGGCATTGGTGGAACAGGCTGAAACACGGTGATGAAAAAGTAAGCTGCAGGCCAAAAGGCCTACTCCACGGTCTTGCAAGCTATTGATTCTTCGTCGTGGAGTAGGCGTTTTCGCCTGCGCCTTTGTCGTGTGAGGGACTTTTTC
>JBEKTF010000126.1:0-15931 GCA_049516355.1 Bryobacteraceae bacterium
GCGCAGAGCACCACCACCTCGCCGCCCAGCTTTTCCTTGAGCTGCAGCCCGGCTTCGAGAGCATAGGCATCCGGCTCGTTGATTTCCCAGGCGAGATCGGCGTCTTCGATCCAGGTTCCCGATCCGTTGATTTTCAGCTGGCTATCCCGTGAAGGCACCCGCTTGATGGCGATAAGGATCTTCATGCCGCTCCCGTGAAACGTTTGAAGATCAGCGCGCCGTTGGTCCCGCCAAAGCCGAAAGAATTGCTCAGGGCGTAATCGATCTTCATCGGACGTGGCTGGTTCGGCACGTAATCCAGATCGCAGTCCGGATCGGCGTTCTCGTAGTTTATGGTCGGAGGCGCAACCTGATCCCGCAGCGCGCAAACCACAATCCCGGCTTCGAGACCTCCCGCGCCCCCCAGCAGATGACCCGTCATCGACTTCGTCGAACTCACCGCCAGCTTTTTCGCATGATCCCCGAACGCCCGCTTCATCGCTATCGTTTCGGCCTTGTCGCCCACCGGCGTCGAAGTGCCGTGCGCGTTGATGTAATCCACCTGCTCGGGCAAGAGCTTCGCATCCTTGAGCGCATTGCGCATGACACGGAAAGCGCCGTCGCCGTCTTCCGGGGGAGCGGTGAAGTGGAAGGCGTCGCCGCTCATCCCATATCCGACGATCTCCGCCAGAATCGGAGCGCCCCGGCGCTTCGCGAATTCAAACTCTTCGAGAATCAGAATACCTGCTCCTTCACCCACAATGAAACCGTCGCGGTCGCGATCGAAAGGGCGGGATGCGTGCGCGGGATCGTCGTTTCGCTGCGATAACGCGCGCATGGCTGCGAATCCGCCCACTCCCAAAGGCGTGATACAGGCCTCGGTACCCCCGCAGATCATCGCGTCGGCGTCGTCGCGCTGGATGATTTTGAACGAATCGCCGATCGAATGCGCGCTTGTGGTGCAGGCGGTTGCGGTAGCGGAGTTCGGCCCCTTAGCCCCGGTGCGAATCGAAATGTAACCCGAGGCCAGATTGATGATGGTAGCCGGAATGAAGAAGGGCGAGATACGCCGCGGACCATGCTCCAGCAGGGTTTTGTGCTCGCGCTCGATGACTTCAAATCCGCCGATGCCGCTGCCGACGTAGACGCCGATGCGTTCGGCATTTTCATCGGTCACCGTCAACCCCGAGGTGGAAAGCGCGTCCTCGCTCGCGGCGATCGCCAGTTGGATGAAACGCCCCATCTTCTTGATCTCTTTTTTCTCGATGAACCGTGACGGATCGAAATGTTTGATCTCGCCGGCAATCTGGCTGTTGAATGCCGACGCATCGAAGGATTCGATACGCGAGATACCGCTGCGGCACTCAAGCAATGCCTTCCAGGTCTGTTCCGTGGTGTCGCCGACCGCGGTCAGGAGACCAACGCCGGTGACTACAACTCTGCGGGGAATAACGGTTCTCCTTTAGTGAGGCTTGAGAGCGCGAACCACCCGAACGCCCCCACGGCCGGACATCGAATTGGATGCTGGAATCCGTCCGCAAGTGGCAATCGTGCCGGGTTGCAGCGTCCCGGCGAGTAACTACTTCTTCTTGCTTTCAATGTAGGTGACGGCGTCGCCGACGGTAGCGATTTTCTCCGCGTCTTCGTCCGGGATTTCCAGCTCAAACGCCTCTTCAAACGCCATGACAAGTTCCACGATATCCAGTGAATCGGCGCCGAGATCATCGACGAACGAAGCCTTGTTGTCCACCTGGCTCTCGTCTACGCCGAGTTGTTCGACAATGATCTGCTTAACCTTCTGCTCTACGGGCGATGCCATGACTTCCTCCACTATAGCTTGGCGCTTGATTCGGGACGGCGCAAAGTTTTGATTTTACACCAGGGGTGGATAAAGATCGCGCCGTGTAAAGATCGTTATATCGCTTCCACACTCTGCGTCGTCCTCGTTGCCACGCGCAACCCCCTGAATATCGGCGCCGCCGCGCGCGCGATGGCCAATTTCGGGCAGGAGGATCTGCGGGTCGTAAACCCGTACGAACTCGCATTCCGGGAGGCGGTTTCGGCGGTAGGCGGGATCCATGTGCTGCAAGCCGCGCGAGTCTTCCCAACTATGGCTGAGGCCGTGGCCGATTGCTCGCTGGTGGTTGGAACCACGGCCGCGCAGAAACGGGAGTTGCAGCAGCCGATCGAGCGGGTCGATGCGGGCATGCCTGCGGTCCGCGAACACCCCGGGCGGGTGGCGCTGGTGTTCGGGTCCGAAAAGTTCGGGCTGTCAAACGATGACATGAGCTTCTGCCATACGCTTCTCCGGATACCGACCGCGCCGGGCACGCCGTCCATGAATCTGGGACAGGCCGTGGCCGTTTGCCTGTATGAATATGCGCGGAGTGAGACAGTCGCGCCGCGTCCGTTGCGGTCGAATCAGATTGAAGGAGCGGACGCCGAGCAAATGGTGAAGATGCTGCTTGACGTGCTGGAAGAATCGGGCTACACGAACCGTATTACCGCTGTATCTACGGAGCGGAAGATCCGACGATGGGTACGGCGGATGCGGCTCGGCCGCCGGGACGTTCCGCTGATGCTCGGAATTTTGCGGCAGGTGCTTTGGAAGTTTCAGGAGCGTCGCCCGCCGGAATGATCCCGGGCCTAAAGGAATCAAGCCACTCCGTCGATAAGAGAACAGGAGAAGACAAAGGACCGGCGCGATCCGGGAGAGGAATCCAGCATGAGAAGTTTGATTGTGGATGATGATTTCACGAATCGGCTGGTGCTGCAATCGATCCTGTCGCAACACGGCAAATGCCAGGTCGCGGTCAATGGCAGGGACGCTGTGAATGCTTTCCGCAAGGCCGCCGATACCGGACTTTGCTACGACCTCGTTTGCATGGACATTTCTATGCCGGAAATGGACGGGTTCACTGCGGTCAAGCAAATCAGGGAGCTCGAAGACGCCAGGGGAATCCTGTCGAATGCCGGAACCAGGATCATTATGACCACTGCTTCAGACGATACCAAAGATATTTTCCGTTCGGTGCGCGAGTCCTGCAACGGTTATCTTGTCAAGCCGGTCAGTACCAGCCAGTTGCTCGATCGCCTGAGACTGCTCGGGCTGATTGGGTAAACCGTTATTGCTGGCTGAGCCGCTTGTTGTATTCCGCGATCGAGTCGGCATATCCCGGAGGAATGTTGCGCGGGCTGGTACTGCGCACGCTTCCATCACCCTCCGCCAGTTTGCGGCGCAGCAAAAGTTCCACTTCATCAATCTCGCCTAAAGCCTGTGCGCCGATGACCTCGCTAAGTTGCGGGTCATTATTCATGTGCCTGGGATCAAGTTGCTGCGCGCGGCGCATCAGATCCTGAAACTCGCGAGCCAGGTCTTTATCGTCGGTAACGGAGTTCCGTAACCGGCCGATGTCTCGCATCAGGTCGTTATATGCCGCTTCGGGCGAGACAGGTGGCAGAGTCCCCATTCGCGGGTCGCCACCGCCGAAGTTCGTGGCGTCATAGGGTTGATCGCCGTCGTACCCACCGTACCCGTTGCGGGGGCCGTTATTTACCCCATAACCGCCGCCATAGGGACCGCCTCCCCCTTGCGGCCCAAGGTTACCGCGTTGGCCGCTCTGTCCACCCTGCTGACCCTGCCCGCCTTGCTGGCCCTGGCCTTGGCCTTGCTGCGACCCGTTACTCGCTTGCTGCTGGCCTTGCTGACCCTGACCGGGCTGCTGACCCTGACCGGGTTGTTGGCCTTGGCCACTCTGTTGCCCCTGATTACCGGCACGCTGCTGGCCCTGATTACCAGGCTGATTCCCCTGCTGGTTGCCGTTCCGGTCCTTCTGGCCCTGGGCGCGGCGAAGCTGTTCCATCTCGCGCCGGATCCGCTCGGCCTGATTGAGCGCCTGCTGCATCGCGATCTGGCTCTTGTCGTCATTGCCCGCACCCTGCGCCGCGGACTCCGCTTCCAGCTTCTTGAGTTCGTCCCGAAGATCATTGAGCGACTTCGTCACCGGGGCCTCCTGCATGACGGCATATTGCCCCAATCCTCGCCGCAGAGCATCCTCGGTCCACTCCATGCGGGTGCCGATCTCCTCCTGTTGGCTCTTGCCCATGGTGTCGCGGAGATTTTTCGAAACGCCAGGCTGGGTACCGGCGATGTCGCGAGCTGCCTGCTGCATCTGTTTCTGCAGTTGATTCCAGGCGTCGAGCATCCGCTGCTTTTCATCGGCCATCTGTTGAGCCGTCTGCTTATTGCCCTCGCCTGCACCGAAATTACGGCGCAGCCGCTGCTCAAAATCCTGCTGCTGGCTGGCAAGCTGCGCGGCCTTATCCGCCATATCGCCAATTTCCGACCCGGCCTGCTGGTGGCGCATTGCCTGAAGCGTTTGCTCCGCCTGCTTCAGCCGTTCGGCGGCCTGTTGCGCCTGGGTTTGCCCCTGTGCTCCCGCCTGTTGCCCCTTTTGCCCCGGCTGCTGAGCGGAAGCGGCATTACCCATGTCTCGCGTCGCCTGATCGAGATCGCGAATCGCCCGTTCCAATTGATCCGCCATCGCCCGATTCAGGCTTTGTTGCTGCTGGCCACCCTGCTGACCCTGCTGGGGCTGGCCTGGCTGCCCGCGCTGCTGCTGATTGCGCGCGTTTTGCTGCTGCTGGCCCGACTGGCCGCCACTGGCCGATTGCTGGCCGCTCTGTTGGCCTTGTTGACCTTGCTGACCCTGTTGCCCCTGCTGGCTTTGCTGGCCCTGGTCGCCCCGTTGCAGCTGCTCCATCTGGCGCTTCAATTCCTCGGCTTCGCGCCGCAGCATCTCCTGCTGATAGCGCTGTTGCGCAAGTTGTTGCGGATTATTCTGCTGTTGTTCGGCCAGCTGCTGTTGACGGCGCGCCAGTTCTTCCAGCTTCTTCAGCGCTTCATCCACCTGCTGTTGCTTCTGTTGTTCGGCGGAAGAACTCGCGTTGGTTTCGTACTGGTTTTTGTCCTTATCCAACTCGAGATCGAACAGGTTCGCCAGATCGCGTCCGGCGCCACCACCCCCGCCTCCACCGCCGCCTCCACCCTTGCTGATCTGTACCTGAATCTGGCGGAATGTGGATTCGGCGCGCAACAGATGCTGCAAAGCCTGCTGCTCGGGCGTCATGGCGTCCTGGAACGCGAGCCCTTTTAATTTGTCCGATGCCGGCGTCATTGACGCGACAGCCAGTTCCATTTCCTTCACGAACTGCTGGAATGCCGCGCCGCTGCCGTCGAGTTGCCGCGCTTTCGTGCGGTTCGCGAGCGACTGCGCCTGATCCCGAAGCTTCGCCTGCACTTCCGAGAGATACTTGCCATTCTCCGCCGCCGCGGCCTTCATTTTCGCGTCGCCCTTCAGTTGATTGAAGGTAGCCGCGATGATCTCTTTTTCGCGTTCGGAAATCTGCTGATCCTGGTCCGCGCCACCACCGCCTCCGCCACCACCTCCGGCCTGCGACTGCGTATATTCGAATTCGAACGGCACGGCTTCCACGAAGAACATGTCGGTCTTGGCCGTATTCTTCCCATCGCGCGCCGTAGCGTACAGGCTCACGATGTCGCCCGGAACCAGTTTGAAATCTTCGAGCGACAGCATCATCGTCCCATCGACCTGCTTCGCGCCCTTCTGCTTCAGCAGGGAGGTGACTTTCTCGGGCGCGCCATTCACTGAATAGTGCAGATCGACTTCCTGCAACGGGAAGTCATCCTCGGCGGTTACCGCGACCCCGACTTCCTCAATCGGGCTGACCTTCGCATCTTTCCCCGGTTTGGTGATCCGCACGGTTGGCATCCCCGGGCGCCTGGCTTCGATGAAATAGTCGTCGGTAAGACGCACCATCTCGCCGTGGTCCATCACCGCAATGTGATAAGTGCCATCCTTCTCGATCGGCACATTCGCGGTGGTTCGATTGTTCTCCGTCGCGTCAAGATTGATCGGCTTGCCCTCTTCGAAGACAATCTGCGCATTGTTCAAAGTCTTATCGGTCTGGATTTCCAGACGAGCCACGGTTCCCTCAACAGCGCGGAGGTCGCCGCCCGGATCTTCCGTCAGCGACGCAAGGCCGGTCCACGACGGGTAGTTATACGTGACATGGATATTCTTCACCGCCGGCAAATCGATGGTGTGCAGCTTGTATGTCGCGGATTTGATCCCGCCTGATTCCACGTAATACTGCACGTCTTCCGGTACGCGCACCAGCAGGAAACCGAAACCGGCGTTGCCGTTCAGCGCCTCCATCGGCGCTTCTTCCCATTTGCTCGCGCTTGCATACTGAACCCACACGTTGGCGCGAGCCGAAGTAAAACCGCCCAAAGTCGCGTTGATCTGCTGATCCGATTTGCGCCGGATCGTCTTCGATCCCGGCTGCACGGTGATGCTGTAGAAGGGCTTGACCGGCTGGTCTTTCGAATAGCTGCCCCAAAGCAGCGAGGTGCCGTACCCGAAGACACCGGGACCCCAGAACATCAGCCACACCAGCACGCTCGCGGCAGCGGCGCCCAGCGAAGCGAAACGAATAAAGAGATTCTTGTCGATCAGCTGTTCAGGCTCAGCCTCACGCGCGATAAGCAGTGCATCTTCGGCGAGGAGAGGCAGAAACGGATCGGCGGCGTTGTCGCGGGAACGCTCCGTAAACGTCAGCAGGCGCTGATCGAAACCCGGATGCCGTTGCTCCACTTCCTGCGCCGCGCGCCGGCGGTTCATCCGCATCAGCGGTATCACGAGCGTAGCGGCGATCGCGCCGCCGATTCCCAGGAACAGCACGAATCGGCCAAGAATCAGGCCGAATGGCGAGAAGGCGCCCATCATGAGCACCGCCACAATGACCACGGTCAGAATCAGGGCCGCGCCCACCACTGCCGCCGCGCCGCGGGTCCATGCAAAAAGACGGAGACGACGCTCCAGCCGGTCCAGATATTGAGCAAGGCCTTCGAGTGGATTCATGCTATTTCCTTGTCGCCCGTAGAGTGAGCGGCGGTCATATGCCGATTTCCCAAAACCGATTCCGCAATAGCCAACACAGCTAACATCGCCAAGACATACATCCACAATTCCGCGCGATCGTCACGCTGATCGGCGGAGGACGTGGTTGCGGGCCCCTGCTTGGGGGCTATTCCCGTATTTTTCCACAATTCGAGGGTCTCTGGCGGGATGATCGCAAAATCGGACTCCCGCCGGTCCGCATTGACCGAGGCCAATTCTTCCCTCCCATTGGCTCTACGAATGTCGAAGAAGCCCTGCGACGGGAACTGGAAAGTGCCCGCTTTGGTCGATTCCGCCAGCGTCAAAAGCCGTTTATCGCCCGGACCGACAATTTCCACTGGAACGCCTTTTTCCTTCGCCGTGCGCAGTTCCACAAACGATCCGACTTTGTAATTCCCCGGAGCCGTTCCGATTCCACCCATCTCGGCCGTCGTCTGATCGAGAAATGGCAGCCAGACCGGCGCAAGCGGAAGATTGCTCGCAATGTTGTCGAGGGCCGAGGTGAATACGAGCACATGCCCCTCGCCGATCTTGCGATCGATGAAGAGCGGCGTGCCGTCCGAGAGCGTCGCAGCCACGCGCGTGTCCGGCGAAGCCTGCGGCAGTTGCAGCTTGACCACCTGGTAGAACTCGACTCCACCCCAGTTTTGCGCGCGCGAAAACGACGGATAAGAAGTATCCACGGAAGCAACGGTCAGCAGCGATTCGTGATCCGGCACAATAGTGTGCAAGCCCATCACCTGCAGATCTGCGAGCGGCAGATGGCGGCCCGGTGTCGCATTCTTCCCCAACATCATCAGCACCGAACCACCCGCCTGCACGTACTTGTTCAGGGCATCATCCAGCTTTTCGGGAATCGGCCCGGTGTCGGACAGAATGACAAAAGCGTACTTTGGGACGTTCACGTTCGAGGACTGGTTCGCCACCACCGATTCCAGTTTGAAGGCCGGTTCCGTCGACGATGCGAGGGCGGTCCCGACATACAGGGGGCTCAGCGTATCGCTATCGGCATGGACCAGCAGTGCGGGCTTCGGGTCGGCCCGTTCCACGGAGAACAACCAGTGATCGTCCTGCGGGAATGAATCTGCGCCATCGATCTGAATCTCGCAGCGCGTCAAGCCATAAGGCGCATCGAGCGTCAGGAATTCCACCGTGGCGCGGCCATTCGCCGGAACCTTGACCTGTTTGGTCTCAAGCGGTTTGCCGTTCGCCAGAAGAGTCACTTTCCGGACTGCCTCGGGCGTATCGTAACCGGCCACGGTCGCGACCGTCCGCACTTTCTTCGTGTCGAAAACACGCCGTGGCGCTTCGACATTCTCTACGGTCCAGTTCGGCACGGGAGCCGATGCCACCGGATGGATCTCGAGTTTCGTCCCATCGGCCAGCCGGGCGTCGGAAAAGCTGGCGGGCCAGGAAGACTTCTGGAGATCGGTAAACACGTGCGCGACGATGTCTGTCTTGAAGCTCTCTGATGTCGACCGCAGCACGCGCGACAGTTCCGCGTACGAACTGGCATCATCCCCGGGCTCGATGGCGGCAAGGGTGGCGCGCAGTGCCTGTTTATCCTGCGTCATGTCCGTCAGCAGCTTCGCGGGACCGCCAAAGGAAATCACCTGCCCGCGGTCGTCCTCCCGCATAGCGTTGATCTGATCCAGCGCCGCTTTCTTAGCCGCGGCAAACCGGTCGCCCTGACGCATGCTGAACGAGTTGTCGATCGCGAACACCATCGTGCGCCCGCCGTTCGCCCGGGCAATAGCCGTCGAATGCAGATACGGACGGGCAAATGTCAGCACGAGCAATGCCACGAAAAGGCATCGCAGCGAAAAAAGCAGCAGATACTTCAACCGGCGGTGTTTGATCGAACTCTGCGTCCGCCGCTCGAAGAACATGAGCGAACTGAAGGGCACGGGCTTCTGGCGATATTGCCGAAGCAGGTGCACGTAGACCGGAAGGCCGAGTATAGCCAGACCGGCAAAAAACCATGGCGCGAGGAAACCCAACTACATCCTCCTCTGGCGCATTGCCAGGAAATTCCGCAATCCCTCATCGAGGGGTTTGGCGGTGTTCAGAAAAAAATAATCGAGCCCCGCCGCGCGAGCTTTTTCGGAAAGCACGCGCATATGCTCGTCGATCTTGACTTTATATTCGTTCCGCGCGTAATCGGGAGAAACCTCCATCGCGGTATCGTCTTCCACATCCTGCAACAGCACCGGGTCGCGGAACTTCGGCGCAAGCTCGTTCGGATCGAGAACATGAAACAGGATCACCTCGTTACCGCGGTAGCGCAACGGCTCGACCACCCTGATGATCTGCTCCGGTTGTTCATAGAAATCCGACAGCACGGCCACAATGCCGCGCCGCTTCAGGAACTGCTGAAAGTGGATGAAAGGCTTCGAGAAATCCGTGCGCGAGCCGCCCTCCGCCTTCTCGATCGCATGCAGGATGCGCATCAACTGCCCCTGCCGGGTCGAGGGCGCTATATAGTTCGACACATCCTGATCGAAAACAATCAGGCCTGTCGCGTCGCGCTGCAGCGAAGAAAGATACGCCAGCGAAGCCGCGACGTACCGCGCATAATCCAGCTTGCGAATTTTGCCCGATCCATAAGTCATCGACGCACTGGAATCGAGCAGGATCAGCAGCTGCATGTTCGTCTCGCCCTTGAAACGCTTCAGGTAGAGGCGCTCACTGCGCGCGAAAACGTTCCAATCGATATGGCGAAGGTCGTCTCCCTGCACGTATTGCTGGTATTCGGCGAACTCCTGGCTGAAGCCGAATTTGGGCGAGCGATGCAAGCCGGCGACGAACCCGTCCACCACCGTCTTCGCGATGAGATCGAGAGACGAGATGGAAGCAAGGACTGCGGGATCGAGGAACGTTTGCAGCATATTCTGTCTTTGTCGGGTAACTCAAATGCGGCGCGCTTTGAATAACGACGCCGCAAACGCCGCGTTCTACTCTCTCGGTGCGGGTTTCAACTGGAGCACCTGCGTCAAAATGTCATCCTGCGTGAGCCGATCCGATTCCGCGTGGAAGTTCAACAGAATGCGATGCCGCAGGATCGGGATATAAAGCTCGCGGATGTCGTCGAAACTGACGTGGTACCGCCCTTTCATCAGGGCCCTCGCCTTCGCGGCCAATACAAGGAATTGCGCGGCACGGACGCTTCCACCGTAGTTGACGTACTTCTTCACTACTTCGGGTGCGCCGGGATCTTTGGTGCGCGTCGCCCGCACCAGTTCGATCGCATACTTCGAAACCGTTTCGGCAATCGGCGTCATGCGGACCAGTTGCTGAAAGTCCAGAATTTCCTGCGCGTTCGTGATCGGATCCGCATGCGCCACGTGCGTCGTGGTCGTCAGATCGATAACCTGCAGTTCCTGGTCCGCCGTCAGATAATCGAGCAGGATATTGAACAGGAAGCGGTCGAGCTGGGCTTCCGGCAACGGATAGGTGCCTTCGAGTTCGATCGGGTTCTGCGTGGCGAGCACGAAGAACGGGGCGGGCAGTCGGTAGTGATTGCCGCGCACCGTGCAGGAATGTTCCTGCATGGCTTCGAGCAGCGCCGATTGGGTCTTGGGCGGGGTTCGGTTGATTTCGTCCGCGAGCAGGACGTTCGCGAAAATTGGCCCCTGCACGAAGGTCCACGTGCGGTGACCCGAAACCGGATCCTCTTCGATGATGTCGGTGCCGGTGATATCGGTCGGCATCAGGTCGGGGGTGAACTGAATGCGTTTGAACAGCAACCCGAGAATCTGGGCCATTGTCCGCACAAGCAGTGTCTTCGCCGTGCCAGGCAGACCGGTGATCAGGCAGTGGCCGCCGACGAACAAGCCGATGCGGACCTGTTCCACCACTTCGTCCTGGCCAATGATTACGCGTTTCACCTGGCGGACGATCTCGGCATCGACTTCGCGGAAACGAGTAATCCGGTTTTTCAAAACGTCCGGTTCAAGCTGAGGGGTCACGATAGTGGACATGATCTCTTTTCTATTTTTCGCCGTCTCGGCTGACTTCAAGCAGCAGCTTCTGGGCCGGCCGGAAATTCGGCGCAGCTTCCAAAGCTGAAACGGCTTCCTCTCTGGCCTGGTCTTTCTGGCCCGCGGCCTGATAGGCCCTTGCAAGATTGTAATGGCTGCCGGCCATATCGATGGGATGCATCGCGATCAGCGCCTGATATTCCAGGACCGCCCTCTTCGCGTCGCCGGTCTGCATCAGCAGGCCGCCGAGCCGCTCGTGCAGTTCGGCATCGACCGGGAAAATGTAGTTCAATCGCTCGAGTGCCGCTTCCGCTTCCTTCAGTTTCCCTGCGTCCTGCAGAAGCTTCGCGTATTTCTTCATGGTTTCCGGATCGCGCCCGCCTATCTTCGAATAACGCCCCAGTTCATCCATCGCGCAGGCCTTGTCTTCCTTCTTCAGACAGGCGTCCGCGATAAAGGAATAGACGTTGCCGCTCTCCACGTAATCCGGATACAAGCCCTCGGCAGCCCGGCCCTTCGCGATCACTTCGTCGTACTTGCCATCCTTCGCGAGTTGATTGATTTCGCGCACCTGTTTGGTCCAATCAGCGAATCCGGCCACGGTCTTGCTGGTCTCCTTGTCGATCATCGCGAGGAAATCCTTGTCGAAAGCTTCCGGCTCCACGCCGAGCTGCTCCCGGATGACGTCGATGGTCGGGCGGTTTTTAGCAAACTCGTGGATGATATCAAGCAGCTTTCCTTCGCCCCACCGCTCCGAAATGTAATCGCAGATCTTGCCCGCCTGATAGTAGGAGACAATCACCT
This sequence comes from Bryobacteraceae bacterium, assembly GCA_049516355.1. Lineage (GTDB taxonomy): Bacteria > Acidobacteriota > Terriglobia > Bryobacterales > Bryobacteraceae > BOG-234. Next base: position 11,747 of record JBEKTF010000126.1, read on the forward strand.
GCGAAGGATAGGTGGGATGAACGAAACCGCGGTCGATATCCGCTATGGGCAGCAGCTTTTTGTCGCGAATAGCGGCAATGATCTCCGGGCTGAGCCGATCGCCCCAATCGGGCGAGGCGGCCGTTTCCTCGTGGACGGAAAGACCTTCCGTGAACCAGCGCGGCACGCGATCGTTCGTCATCTTGATTACATAGACGTGGCTCATTTCATGCCAGAGAGTACTGGCCCAGTGGAAGCTGCCCGGAGGACGGCCGGAAGGGCTGTCCATCGCAATGTAATTGTCGAAGGTCACGCCGAGAGCGCCCAGCCCTGGCAGGCCCATAGTGCGTACGGCGAAGTCTTCGTGATCCGGATAAACTTCCACCTGCACTGCACCTTTCAATGCGTACTTGTATTTCTTCTCGTAAGTCGCCATGGCGCGCTTCATTTCCTCTTCGAAATAGGGGCGCAGCACATCGGCTTCTTTCTTGTTAAGCCTCAAGGCGGTGGTAGGTGTTTCGAAAGTCTGAAACTTGCTGTAACTGTCCATCAGCGTCAGCGAATTGGCGGTCGCGGCATCGCGGTAGTGGTTATCGTAGGCCAGTTGCAGTTCCTTCCGGGCTTCGCCTTCGCGTCCGAGGCGCATAAGGTTGATCCCCAGTTCAGAATGCGCGCTCCAGAGATCAGGGGTGGCGGCGATCGCTTTTCGCAAGTACTGGATGCTGTCCTCGTACCGGCGATTGATCATGTAAAAGTGCGCGATGGTTTCATAGCCCTTGCCTCGATTTCCGATCTTTGCGACCCAGGGCGATTCCTTGTCAGCAAGCAAGTCGATCGATGCCTTGATGGCAGTCGCTTCCAGAGCATCGGATTGAATACTAAATGCCTCATCCGCCTCGCTCGCCGCAACCTTCGAATTGTCGTCCTCGAGCGCGATCCGGGCCATAAGTTCGTGCGCCTGGTAGAGCTTCGGATTGGATTCAACGGCCTTTTTTGCGTATTCGATTGCCTTCCCGTCGAACCCATCCGCCAGGATCTGCGCCTCACCGAGCAGCGCATTCGCGTTTTTCGGATCGATCTCCAGCGCTTCTTCGTAAAGCTTCTGCGCTTCACCCGGGTTGAACCGCTCGTAGAAAAGATCACCCCACCGAACACGATAGTTCGCGTTTTTTGGCTGCGCGGCGACGAGCGCCTTGAACGCGTTATTCGCGCCTTCGTAATCGTGGGCGCGCCAGAGAGCTTCCGCGCGCTCGATCGTCTGCGCTGGCAGCGCAAACGCACAACAAAGAAATACCAGAACGCGCCAGGTCACTTGTCGATCGCCTCCTGCGCCTTCGCCAGCTCAATCAGCAAGGTCGTGAGCTGACGCTTGTAATCGTCCGGATTCATCAAAGTCTTCTGGTACTTCAACGCATCGATCTTGTTCTCGATCTCGTCTTTCTTCGCTACCAGTTCCCGCTTCGCCGGATCCGTCACAGCCGCGGACGCCGATCCGAACCTGAACAGCGGAAACGACGACGCATGCTGCGCATCGTCCACCTGCGGATGTTCCGTCGCCAGCCGTTTCGCCTCCGAATAGAACTGGGCCGTCTTCTTTTCCGCGTATTGGAAAGCTTCAAGCGCCGAAATGATTTCGTTCTTGTCGACGTCCGCCGCCGGATCGCGCAAGGCCTCCACAAAGAACCTCGCGAAGACCGTGGCATTCTTCTCCGTACCGGATTTGGTCGCGGTAATCACGGTGCGGTTGTCCTTCTTGAGCGCGCTTGCCGCTCCGCCGCTTGCACTGGTCATGTCAACCACAAGCTGCCTGCCAGCCGGGATCCGGTTCAACAAAACCGCCAGCTCCGGCGCCGAAATATCGGGCCCCGGCAGATTAAACTTATACTCGGTGCCGTCGAACGTTCCATGACCGATCATCATAAGCACGAAAGCGTCCTGCGCTTTCGCCTGTCCCGCAATCCTGTTGAGCGTGGCTTCCAGTTTGGCACGCGTCGCTTCAGGCCCCTTCAAAGTTTCCACGATGCGGTCGGTCTGCCCGTCCGCGCGTAGAAGCTTATCCATGTCTGTGGCAAGCGCGGCGAAGCGCTGCTCGTAATCCGGCTCTCCGCCCAGACCTGCGACCGTCACGAAGTAGGTCGACGCAAATACCGGACTCGCCGCCGCCATACATAAGAAAGCTGCCAGAATTCTCACACGACACCCCATTTCCGTCGCAGCAGCCACTCCCCGCCGCGAATCAGGATCACCAGCAGAAACAGAATCGGCATATCCCAGATATCCAGGTTGTCATGCGCTGTGATGCCTGCTTCCGAAACCGCAACTTCGCCCGAAAGCTTCTTCGCGTTACCGGGCGTGTAATAGGTTCCACCGGTATCGCTCGACAGCTTTTCCAGCAGATCGCGATTCTGGGCGGCCCCGAAATTCTCCGCTACGCCATCTTCGCGCCGGAACGTGATCGTATCCCGGCCCAACTCCGTCTTATCCTGATGCGCGACGGTTTCAGCCACGTAAGTACCCGGCTTATCCGCTGTATAATCGCCAGAATAGGTGCCCGGCTCCAGCGGATCGGGCTTCAGTTCCACCACGTCCGAATTCCCGTCCGGCCGCACGACCGTCGTCTGCACGGTAGCCCCCGACACGGTCTCATACGTCTTGTCTCTCACGCTCACTCGCAGCGGAACGTGCGTGTCGTCCGCCAGCACCTGATGCGGTGTAGACGAGAGAACCTGACCTGGCGTTTCCGTAACCATCCAGCGCAACAGCTGCGCCCAGAACATGGCATGCGAGCGATCCGCATGATCCTGCAGCATTTTCCAGCGCCAGCTGCCGGCGGTCGCGAATACCCCAACGCGCCCATGGCCGTAGTTCTGAATGGCCAGCAGAGGCGTCGGGCGATGCCCGGTTTCCGCCACAGTCATCAGTACTTCCGCGCCCGGTTTGGGAGCTCCCATCACCGCATAATTAGCTACCTGCGGCATCTTCAGCCAGCGCGCAATATTCTGGTTGCGATCCTCCTCGACCCGCGTGATGACGCTCTCTTTACCCGCATCGGTGAGGGCTGCCGTGGCAAAATCGCGGCTCCAGGTTTTCTCCGGCAAGAGACGCAACGGCATCATTTCAGCCATCGGCGTTTTGGCATAATCCCCATCGGACAATGAGAACCGGCCCGCGAGAAACAGCACTCCGCCGCCCCGGCGGTCGGCAAAATCGCGGATCAGTGCTTGTGTCTCGTTGCTCAAATAGTTGGCCTCGACGCTGCCGATGATCAACCCGTCATAAGTGAACAACTCTTCCGCCTTCGTGGGAAAACCTTCCTGGAGCTTCCGGTCTTTATCACCGTTGCCCTGGACATAAATCTTGTTCGGCGTGGTACGGAGAATCGTCGCGATCTCAATGCTCGGGTCGTCCTCGACTGCGCGCCGGATGAACTTGTACTCCCACCGCGGCTCGCCTTCGAGATAGAGGATCCGCATCTTCTTCTCGCCGACGTTGATCAGCCGGACCACAGCATTATTCTGTTTGTTCTCTTCGTCTGCCTGCGGCTCGATACCGATCTGGAAACTATGCGCCCCCGCCGCCCCGGCGTTGAAGAGAACGGTTTCGCTCTGATCCGCATCCGGCTTCAGCACGATTTCCTGCTGGGCCACCGGATGGTCGTTCTCCCGCACCATCAACTTCACCCTGGCGCCTGCATACCCGTGCTGCCGGATCGCCACCCGGGCGCTCAACCGCGATTGAGCCAGGGCGCGCGCGGGCGTCGAAACATCAACGATCTCAATATCTTTGGCGAAATGATCCGGCCCGAAACCGATCGTGTCCACCGGAATGCGCAACTGACGTAACTGCTCGATCGTGTCGCGATCGATCCCACCCGTATTGTCGCCGCCGTCGGAGAGGAGCACGATCGCCCCCAGCGGCATCGTTCCTGCCTCGGAGGCAATATGCTTCAGGCTATCGCCGATGCGCGTCGCGTTATCGTCGGCACTCAGATTACGGGCCTGATCGACCCGCACCGCATCGCGTCCGAATTGATACAACCGGACCTGGAAGCGTTTGCCCAGGTCGGGAAGCAGTTGATTGTCCAGCACGTCTTCGGCGCTCTGCAGTCGGGTCTTGCCGTCGTCGGCAATCCCCATGCTGCGGGAATGATCCACCAGCACCGCTACAACATTCTGTTGCGGCCGCAGCCGCGCCACGCTGATGGCG
>JBEKTF010000127.1:0-15849 GCA_049516355.1 Bryobacteraceae bacterium
ACCAATCCCTCGATCTCCGCTTTCTGACTCGCGCTCAGGGCAAGCGCGGGCGCCGGACTGGGCATGCCCCAGTATAGGGCGATCCCGGCTATATGTAAATAATTATATAAGACAGGACACTAATTGAGAATCGATGCGAAAGGTACCACCGAGCCGGCGTACGCGCTCTTCCATCCCGAGCAATCCGAGCCCGCGCACCGAGGCTTTATCGAAACCGCTGCCGTCATCCTGCACGGAGAACATGACCCGGTCGGTCTGGTTCCTTACAGTAACCTGCAGATTGCGCGCGCTGGCATGGCGTGCGGCATTGTTCAACGCCTCCTGAACCAGCCGGTAAATGCAGGTCTTGTGCTCGTCCGGAAGATCGCCGGAGGCCGGGTCCGCGGTGATACGAACGTTGAGGCCCGTTCGTTTGGTCATCTCGCGGGCATGCCAGTTGAGCGCGGGCACAAGGCCGAAATCATCCAGCATCGAGGGCCGCAGCAACAGCGCGAGGTCGCGCACCACGTTCAACGTATTCTCCGCAATTGACCCGATCGAGGATACGCGCCGCCGGAGATCAACTCCGTTCACCGCTGCTTCCGCATTACCTGCCTCCATCATGATCGCCGAGAGAGACTGCCCCACTTCATCGTGCAACTCACGCGCGAGCGTGCGCCGCTCCTCTTCCTGCGCGCGCACAAGCCGCGCGGAAAGATCCTGGAGATCGGACCGCGCTTCGGTGGTTTCCTTGAGCCTTCGCTCCACTTCGCGCTCCAGACGCCGGGTCAGCGCAATCGTCGCAACCGCCAGCACAACGCCGCCCAGCAGCGCAATTCCAAACGTGACGATCAGCGACCAGCGCAGACTTTCGGCCGATGCGGAAAGACGCTCTTCCGCGCGATTCAGCCCGCGCTCATTGATCTCGGCGATGCGGTCCGCGATCTGAAGCATCGTGGTGCGCCTGGGTACGAGTTGTTCGTAGAAAAATGTATATCGAAGACGGTTTCTCTCCGACGGCGTCCACTGAAAGGCCGTTTGCAAAACCTGCCACCAGGCATCGACCTCCGATCGCAAGGCCAGAAAGGTGTCCTGCTCTTCCGGCTCCAGCGTACGGGCATATTGATCCAGCGCGGCTTGCGTCTGTTTCTGAATCGCCATAATGTCCGCGCGCTGCGTAGCGCCTCCGCTCGCCCCGGGAGACAGCAGGAAATCCCGCATATCGGTCCCGGAAAGATAGATTTCGGAACGGATTTGCTCGAGCGTGCGGAGCCTGCCGAGGAACGCCTGCCGAATCCGTGTTTCATCGCCCCGCACGCGATCGAGAAGGAACATCGTGCCGATCGCTGCGGCAAGAATAAACAGGATCAGACCGCCAAAACCGGCGGACAGAACCAGCAGCGGACGGAGTTTGCCCAGCTTGGCGTTCACGGGAGGAGCGTTCACTAAGTTTGCATTTCCAGCCTAGCGCGGATCGGAGGGCGATCGAAATCCTGTCCCGACAGGATAGTCTTCCTTTCGGCGTACGGGCACACTGGACTTATGCAAAGTTTTCGATACCCCAATATGCTGGCCGTCGCTGCGCTCTGTGTTTTCGGGACCGCGTGCGCAAAAAAACAAGTCGCGGTAGCGACACCGCCCCCGGCGCCTGTCGCCGCATCCACGCCCGCGCCGCGTACAACTACGCCTCCGCCGGCCTCTCGGCAAACAACACCCTCCCAACCCGTAGCGCAGTCGAGGCCGTCCACCTATGCCAACGCCGCCACGCGCGCGAGAATCGACGAGCTGATCGGCCGCATTCAGGACGCCTACTTCGACTACGACCAACACTCTCTCCGGAGCGACGCCATCGCCACCCTCGCGTCGGATTCGAAAGAACTGGCCGAAATTCTGCAGCAGTATCCCGGTTACAAGCTGAAGATCGAAGGATATTGCGACGAGCGCGGTTCGGCGGAATATAACGTTGCGCTCGGCGATGCCCGCGCCAAAGCGGCGAAGGATTATCTCGTGAACGCCGGCGTAGCCGCCAACCAGCTCGACACAGTCAGCTATGGGAAGGAAAATCCCGTCTGCACCGAGCACGACGAAAGCTGCTGGCAGAAGAACCGTCGCGTGCACATCGTAGCGGAAAAGACCAATAGCTGATCTGATACGGAGGCGGCCGCCTGCTCTCCCTTAAAGCGGCCGCCTGTTCCCCCGCTCTCCTTCAGGACCGTAGTCCTCACTCCGCCCTCAGTACACAAAAAAACCGCGCAGCCCATAAAAGAGCTGCGCGCTGATTTACACCAGGGAGAGTCACACCAGAGGAGATCAGAAGGACTAGCGCCGGAACCCGCGATAACCACCATAAAACCCATACCGCGGACCGACAAACACCGAGAAACCTCCATAATACGGATAAGGATAATAAGGGTAACCATAAGCGTAGGGGTACGGGTAGCCATAACCATAGCCATAAGCCGGCGGAGGAGGAGGCGGTGCGGCCCCATAAGGCCCTGCTCCATAAGGCGCCGGGGGGCGTTGAGACAGATAGGGCTGCCGTCCATAATCCGGCTGCGTATCTACATACTGGAAGGCCTGTGGTGCGCGTTCCGTAGAGAACGTAACCGGCGCTTCAATCCGGAAAGTCATCACCGACTCGGGATAGATCAAGGTCGGCCGTCCGCGCGTCAGCAACACGCCGAGAATACCGGCAGCAGCACCGGCGCCGGCTCCGATAGCGGCGCCCTGGCCCCCACCCGCTCCCGCTCCAATGATCGCGCCCAAAGCAGTGGTTCCGCCTACCGCGGCTGTATCGCGTCCTACCGAGGTCGGGCCGTTACGATTGATCATCTGTGACTGAATCGATATCTGCTGTCCATCGGCCAGAGTCAGTTCGGTCAACTGCACCCCCAATCGCGATGTACCTTCAACGCGTCCCGCTTTCTGCGCTTCGGTAACGGTTCCCAAAACAGTCGCTCCACGCGGCGCCGCGACGATTCCATCCACCACCAGCGGCTGTTCCAGTGTCGCGGTAAAAGTATCGCCCTGATGGTTGCGGTCCGAAGACAACCATTGATTGATGCGTACAATCACGTACGTCCCCTGTTTGATCGTCAATTGCGCCGGTACCGGGGGCGGGGCGGGCGCGTAGTTCGGGCCGTAATTGGGGCCATAGTTCGGTCCAGGATTATTCGGCCCGGAATTATTTGGTCCGTAATTAGGCGGAGGTGGCCCCTGCTGTGCATCGGGAGGCGGCCCCGGATTGTTTTGCTGATCGGCTGCGAAACCCCGGTTTTGTGTAGTCTGGTCTGCCACGCCCTGATCGGGGGTTGCCTGTACTCCCTGGGCAACCGCGCCTGCAGGCAGTGGATCGTTGACCGACCGCCAGGCGTGGGGTGCCTGGTCCTGAGCCATGGCGAGGCCTGTCACGGCCAATACGCCGATCGAAAAGCGGCAAACAGCGGAAACGTGCTTGTTGATCTCTAAGGTTGGTGTCATGGGTAGCTTTGCTTCCTCACCTGACATACGCAAGTGTCCTGCCAAATTATTGGGACCCAAAATCATTGAAACCATTAGAGAACGTCCGGGTAGTTCGGAAACTGTAGCCACCACGTCTGGTGGTTTTCAGCCAATGAGCTCGGTTCAAACAGATCATAAGCTCGGTTTAAACAGATCCGGGACCCGCTGGTTTATGCACAAAAAATCCACCTGCTCAGCCTGTAAGCAATTCAAAAGATTGGTCAAAAAAGCTGAGGAAACATGTCGAATCGATCACTGTTTTTGTTTGACCAAAGCAGCCCTTCCGGTGCAAGATCGGATCAGTTCCAGGGTTTACGGAACGATAGCCAAGCGGGACGAAGCGGAGTTTCGAGCATCGATCCGAAGCGCCATCGAAAGAGAAGCGTTACGGGGAGCGGAAGACAATCGGGTGTCCCATGAGGCGGGCTTCTTTTGGCGAAGCCGCTGAACGCTCCGATCCGGAGGGTTGCAATGACCCAAAGGGGAGTGGGGGCGGTGGTCGTCATAGGAGCGCGGGAGTCAGGCATCGACAACGGGTCGCAGGTAAAGAATTCGCCCGGTTTCGGCTTCGAAACCGAACTGAGCGGAGAGCCTGAGATCGAACGGGTTGGCGCGGGCTTTTGCGTGGAATCGAAGGTGCAGGCCGGGAGCGTAGACCTCGTAATGGTGGCGAAAGCGTCGTTACGAGCGAGCGAAAGGCCGTTCCGAGTTTCCGGCTCCGGCAGGATGCGAATCCGCTGAGGATGCGCTTGTTGCAACGACCCGGCGTCCGCTGAAAAGCGCCGTCGGCGAGCGGCAAACGCGGAATCCGGATTATCCGGCCGCGGATCGAACACCGAGCATGCCGGTGGTTCGCTCAATCGTGCCGTAAACCCTGGACGTCTTTTTCAAGCCTCGGCGTTCTTTCAATCGTCATCCGGTTGGCGCGCTTCCCGTGTTGCTCGCACCGGCTCCTCCGCCGGAGTGCCGAATCTCCTCCAGCGCTTGAACGTAAATACTTCCTTGCGCTTCCGAAAACTGGCGAAATTGAGCCGGCAATACTCGCAACGCCATTTGCGAGCTCCCAGCGAAACTTTCAATGCCACCCAAAAAGGTGGGTCAGTGAAGGTTTTTCCGGTCCACGCGTTCAGGTCCATCCGCCGACAAACAGGACACCGCGCGAAGAATAGATCATCCCAGACGAATGTGCGTCCGATGAAACGCGTCTCGCAATCGAGACAACGCAGCGGCGTACGAAAGCGAAGCTGTCCCAATTGTTCCGAAAAATTGCGCGCCCGCGAGGGGCGCAGATACCTGCTTCCACACTTCGGACACTCTGCCGACATATCCCTACACGGCTGCCGGAACCGTCTTCCGCCGCGCAATATCGCCGCGAAGGTAAGTATCGAAGGCGTGGTCCAGGCGTTCGCCGACATCGCCGCGGTTCTCGAGGCCGCGGCCCGCGATCTCGCGCACCCGCAGTAAACCGCGCGTCGTGGAAGTGATGAAAACTCCGTCCGCCCGGTACAGTTCCTCGATGGTGAGGGAGCGTTCGACCACCTCGACACCCGGCAAATGAATCTCCTCGAGCAGTACCTCCCGAGTGACCCCGGGAAGGCAGCCATCGCCCAGCGGAGGCGTAAGCACGCTGCCGCCGAATACTGCGAACACGTTCGCGGACGTGCATTCCGCCACCCGGTCCCTTTCGTTCAGCAGGAGCATCTCGTCGAAACCCTGTTCCTGTGCACGCTCAGCCCACCGCAGGTTCGCCGCCCAGGACAGAATCTTGGCCCCCGTGAACTCGCCCGCGGCGTACCGGGCATGCGGTTGAACGCCCAGGCGGACGCTGTCGCCCCATTGCTTCGTATCCGCCGTCAATGCAATCGTGTCGCTGGCGAGCCCGCTCCCCGGGCCTTCCCACAAACCGCCGCCGTTCCGCACAACGACAAGCCGCAGAGTGCAATTCGTCGCGCCGTTCGACCCGACCAGGCGAAGGAGATCCCCCTCGACAGCATGGGCATCCGCCGGCATCTTGACGTTCAGGAGACGCGCATCGCGCATCATCCGCGCCCAGTGCCTCTCCCAGGCGAACAATGCCCCATCCACAACGCGCAAGGTGCTGAAAACGCCCCACCCCGAGAGCAACCCAAGTTGCCCGGCGAACAGGCTCGCCTCGGCAGCGTCCCGGATCCTGCCGTTATGTAGAAAGTAGCGGTGGATAGACATCGCGATTAATACATTATTTCATCATCGCGTCGCGTTTCGCTTTGAATTCCGTGCCAGGTTTCCATTCAGGAATGTTCGGGGCCTGCGCAACCTTGTAGCCGATCTCCATAAACACGCGTAAATCGTCTACCGCGCCCGAAAGGTCCCAGTCCGGCTTCACTTCGTCGGACGGCTTGTGATAATCGTTTGCCGTGTAGTTGTCGCGCTTCTGCTTGCCATACTCCGCCGGTTTTCCGATGTAGTTCGTGCCCGAGTCGGGATCCAGCGCGGGCACGCCCTGTTTGGCGAACTCGAAGTGATCGGAACGATAGAAGAATCCTTTTTCGGGCTCGGGGTCGCCTGACACGGTCCGGTCATGCTCCTTGAGGACCTCGGTAGCCGTGTCGTCGAGCGTCGAGTTCCCCAGGCCGATGATTGTCAGGTCCTTTGTCTTCCCCCAGGTATTCAAACCATCCATGTTAATTTCCGCCAGGGTGTTTTTCAGCGGATACAGCGGGTTCGCCGCGTAATATTGCGCGCCCAATAAACCCTGCTCTTCGGCAGTGACCGAAAGGAACAGGATCGACCGCTTCGGCGCCGGCGATAGTTTCGTATACGCGCGGGCGATTTCGAGCAGCCCGCCGCTGCCGGACGCGTTATCGGCTGCTCCGTTATAAATCTGATCGCCCTTCAACTCCGGATCGCGCCCCAGATGGTCCCAGTGCGCGGTGTAGATTACGTACTGGTCTTTGAGAGCAGGATCGCTGCCCTCAAGCTTCGCCACCACGTTATTCGAATCGATCTTGCGCAGCGTATTCTCGATCTTGAAACTCGCCGTCGCGCCCGCGAGCGTTACCGGTTTGAAATCTTTCCCGACGGCCGCCTTTTTGAGCGCCGCCAGATCGAGGCCGGCCATGCGGCAAAGTTCGGCCGCTTTATCCCAGGTCATCCATCCTTCCACAGCGACACGTCCGGCGTTGATGTCCGGGCGCTGAATCCCGAAATTCTCCCCTCCCCAGCTTCCCGCTACCACTTCAAACGGATAGCCCGCCGGACCGGTCTCGTGAATGATGATGGCTGCCGCCGCGCCCTTCTGCGAAGCAATCTCGTATTTATAAGTCCAGCGCCCGTAGTAAGTCATGGCCACGCCCTTGAACATCTTTTCGTCCAGCTTGGAAGGGTCGTTCGGATCCGGGATCGCGGGGTCGTTGACCAGCATCAGGATCGTCTTGCCTTTGACGTCCACGTCTTTGTAATCGTCCCAGCCGTACTCCGGCGCAACTACGCCATAGCCGACGAAAACGATACCGGAATTCCTGACTTCCACCTCCGGGACATAACGGCTCGATAGCGCGATGTAGTCTTTCTTATCGACCATCGAAAGCTTCTTGCCCCTGACTTCGATGTCAGGCTGCGATTTCGATGTAATACCGGCGAGCGGTACTTTCTGCAAGTATGTTCCATCCGGATTCCCCGGCTTCAGCCCCATCTGGTGGAACTGCCCCTGCATGTAAGCGATGGTCTTCTGTTCGCCTGGCGAGCCCGGTTTACGGCCTTCGAAATCGTCCGACGAAAGCGTCTTGATTTCGCCCAGCAGGGAGTCGGCGTTAATAGTGTCAAGCGCCCGTTGCAGATTAGCCTGTGGATTTCGCGCGCAGGAGGTCAGCATCAACAGGAAGGCAAGGCCGGTTTTCTTCATTGCTATGGATTCAGATTAGCCGATCCCGCGGGGTTAATGAGGGGATGGCCCGTACGGCGCGGGTTATAATCATATATGCCCACATTGGATATTCAGATCAACGCGCAGCACGCCGGCGCTGCCGCAGTCGATCTTGATCCCGCCAAGCTGGAATTCGGCAAAACATTCGCGCCCGACTGGTTCGTTTCCGAGTATCGCAACGGGCTCTGGCAGAACTCGCGAGTCGAACCGCTGCACAATATCTCGCTTCATCCAGCAGCCATCGTCTTTCACTACGGGCAGTCGATTTTTGAAGGAATGAAGGCGTACCGTTGGGCGAATGGCAAGGTGGCGCTGTTCCGGCCGAAGGATAACGCGCGCCGCTTTGCGCGATCCGCCGAGCGAATGGCCATGCCCCCGGTCGAACCTGAATTTTTCGTGGAAGCTCTGAAAGCCCTGGTGCGCACCGATATCGAGTGGATTCCCCGGGAGCCAGGCACGCTTTATATACGGCCGACCATGATGGGCATCGAAACCGCCATCGGCGTTCATGCCTCGAATGAATTCCTTTTTTTCATTCTGGCCCTACCCTCCGGCGCATATTTCAAGGAAGCGGGCGCCAGCGCCGCCGGGACTGTCGCCGTTTATGTCGCCGAAACCACTTCTCGCGCCGCCCAGGGTGGAACCGGCGACGTCAAAGCTTCCGCAAACTACGCCATCAGCCTGCGCACTATCGAAGAAGGGAAAAAACGGGGTTGCTCGCAGGTGCTGTTCCTCGATTCCAACGGACACCGCGAAGTAGAGGAATTGGGCGGCATGAACGTGTTCTTCGTGGAAAAGAACACCCTCTACACGCCCCCTCTGCACGGGACCATTCTGCCCGGAATCACGCGCGATTCGGTGATCCAGGTGGCACGGGATCTTGGGTTGACCGTCGCGGAAACTCCGATACAGATTGACGACGCCACCGCGAAAATCCAGGCCGGCCAGTGGACCGAAGTTTTCGCCTGCGGCACCGCGGCAGTTGTTGTCGGCATAAAAGAATTGGTTTTCGAAACCGGCCGCCATCTGGTAATTGGCAACGGCACTTCCGGCGAAGTAACGCGAAAACTCAATTCCGAATTGCAGGGAATTCAATTCGGCCGGATTCCTGACCGCCACGGCTGGATTGAAACGCTGTAACGCCGGCGGTCGCCTTTCGCCGCCGGTTCTTTATAAGCCCGCAAAGGGCCCGTCGCGGCCCTCAATTCCCGGGAGCAACAGCTTGGTTCCCTGCAGCGGCGCAGGCTCCGTTTTGCGGGCTGTTACTTAGGAGTCGCTAGTCCTGGAATAGTTTCCTGACCGTCTCCAGCAGAAGGTCCACCGAGACAGGTTTAGGCAAAGTCGCATCCACGCCGCGCAGCCATCGCGCCTTCAAATGGTCGGTTTCCACTGTGCGCCGGCTGCGTGCCCGCACGAACGGCAGGCTTTTCGAAACTGCGGGAAAATTCCCCGTCATGGCAAGGACCTCTGCGGCGGGGTAGGAACGCCGTAGCTTACGCACGGTTCCTTCACCCTCCCGTTCGAACCGGGCCAGATCGCCGATAACGAGATCGACGCGATTTACGTCGAGAACTTCTCTTGCAAGCTTGAGATTGGCAGCTTCAAATACCTGATAGCCGTTGCTTTGCAATGGCTCGCGCAGGAAATTCCGAACCTCGGCATCCTCGTCGACAACCAGAATAACCCGGCGCTGCCCTCCCAGCGACTTCCTCAACCCGGCCGCGAGCAATTGCTTTGTGAAGGGTTTGGCCAGCCATGACGGCCCCTGCTTCAGAAACTCCCCTGCCCAAACCATTTCTTCCGGATGTCCGGACATGTACAGCACCTTGATCCCGGGGCGCTCCGCTTCGGTGATTCGTGCCAGCTCCCGTCCCGACATGCCGGGCATGGAAAAATTGGTCAGCAGCAGATCAATGCGTCCTTTGTGCTGTCGCAACGTCCTCAGCGCGGAGTCGCCATCGGGCGACGCCAATACCTGGTAGCGCAGATCTTCGAGACAATTCACCATATGCTGCCGGATGGCGGGTTGATCCTCCACCAGCAGTATGGTTTGCATTCCCGTAGTCCGGGACGGGACTGGGGGATTCAGCAATAATTGAGGCACTTTAACTCTCGTATCGCGCACGTGACCGAAAGATCCATAAGAATTCCGCGAAGACGAGTGACAGCCTCCGGCTCGATATTCTTTATGTTAATTTCAAATAAAGCAATTGCGCAAGGGGAAGCAATCGGTTTTTTGTCTTATCGATTTCGGCGGATATCACTCAATTTTTGCCGGAACAATTCAATTCTACGACAGAACCTCGTCCAGCCGACGGCGCAGGTCCGCCACTTCTTCGCGCAATCGGGCAACTTCGGCCTCGAGCGACGCAAACCGGTCTGGAGCGGCCGAATGCGCCACCGCGGCAATTTCCACCGCTCCCGCCAATGTCTGGGCAAACCTCGGTTCTTTCGTTCCTGGGGCATGCGCCAGTTTCTGCACCAGCTCGCCTTCAGGCATGTCGATCATTTTCTGCAGGACGGTCGCGGTCTCATCGAGGTCCGCGAAGTTATAAATCCGTTCCGTCCGTCCTTTGATCTCACCGACTGTCTGCGGTCCACGCAGCATCAATACGCAAAGAATCGCCGTCTCTCTGCGTCCCAGGTTGAGCTTTTCGGTAAATCGTTGCGCGAATTTGGTGACCCTGCTGCCGCCCGTGATGGCGGCCGCAAACCCGCGCGCCCTGAGGCCATCGAGAGCCGCCATCACATCGTCGTCGGAATACTCCGTCACCGGCCACCGGTTCGTCTTCTGATTGCAGGCCGCAACCAGACTATTCAACGACATCGGATAGTACTCGGGCGTCGTGCTCTCTTTTTCGATCAACGCGCCGAGCACGCGTAATTCGACGGGATTCAGCGGATCGTTCATGGGGTTAGCCGGCATGGGTTCGTTAACCGGCGTTGGCAGCCGGTAGCACTCGTTCCGCAAGCGCGAATTTCAGCGCTTCGATTCCCTGCCCCGTGACACTCGATATCTCGAAAAACGGCAAACCGCGCGCCACCGCCAGTTCCCGCAACTCTTTCACCTTGTCCGGATCCTGCACCACGTCCATCTTGCTCGCCGCCACCAGCATCGGCCGGCGCGCCAGACTCTCGTCGAAGCTTTCCAGTTCCACCAGCAATGTCTCGAAATCGTGGATCGGGTCCCGGCCGGTCTCCGACATATCCACCAGATGCACCAGCACCTTCGTGCGCTCGATGTGCTTCAGAAACTGAATCCCCAGCCCGCGCCCCTCGTGCGCGCCTTCGATAATCCCCGGAATATCGGCAACCACAAAGCTGCGCAGATCGGGTAACTGCACCACGCCCAGATTCGGTTCGAGTGTCGTAAACGGATAGTCCGCAATCTTCGGACGTGCGGCCGAAATCCGCGAGATCAATGTCGATTTGCCCGCGTTGGGATACCCCACCAGCCCGACATCGGCCAGCAGCTTCAACTTGAGTTGCAGCTTCCGGAACTCGCCCGGCTTGCCATCTTCATGCTCGGTGGGAGTCTGGTGTGTGGAAGTGGCGAAGCGCGCGTTGCCTTTGCCTCCGCGTCCCCCTTTGGCCGCAATCCAGGTCTGCCCGTCTTCCGTGAAATCGAATAGCTGCTCGCCGGTCTCGTCGTCGAATACGGTCGTCCCGACGGGTACCTGCACGGTCAGGCTTGTACCATCGTGACCAGTCCTGTTGCTGCCCTCGCCGTGGCGGCCGCGCTGCGCCGTGTATTCGGGATTGAATCGGAAATGCAGCAGGGTGTTGCGATCTTTGGTCGCGACCATCGCAATGTCGCCCCCGCGCCCGCCGTCGCCGCCGCTGGGCCCGCCGTGCGGAACATACTTCTCCCGCCGGAAGGCGAGACAGCCGTTGCCGCCGTCGCCGGCTTTGATCGTGATTCTTACTTCGTCGACAAGCATGAAAAAGGCCGCTGAAGCCAGCGGCCCAACTCTTTCTATTCTTCCAGGGTTCTATTCTTTCAGTGCGAACGGCCTGAAGCCGATTTACTGCGCGGCTTCGACGGTAGCGGTTCTGATATTAACGAACTTACCCATGCGGCCCCGGTCGCGGAACTCCACAATGCCGCTGATCTTCGCAAACAGCGTGTCGTCCTTGCCCCAGCCCACGTTCTCGCCCGGTTTGATCCGCGTGCCACGCTGGCGCACGATGATCGACCCGCCCGGAACCACCTGGCCGCCGAATACCTTGATGCCCAGCCGCTGCGCGTTCGAATCGCGCCCGTTTTTGGAACTGCCTAAACCTTTTTTGTGTGCCATGAATGAAATCTCGCCTTACGCCGCATTGCTTTAAGCAACGATGTCGCGGATGCGAACCTCCGTATACGGCTGCCGGTGGCCCTGCGTGCGCTTGTACTGTTTCTTGCGCTTGAACTTGAACACCAGAATCTTGTCCGCGCGATCCTGCGCCGATATCGTTGCATTAACGCGTACAGCACCCGCGTTCTCGCCAGTCAGTAACTCGCCGCTATCCGGGAAGAGCGCGACCACTTTGCCGAGCGCGATTTCCGCTCCGACTTCGGCGGCCAGCTTCGGAATCCGGATCACATCGCCCGGAGCGACGCGAAACTGCTTTCCGCCGGTTTCGATAATTGCATGCATTGGGAAATGAACCTCGCCTGAATAT
Organism: Bryobacteraceae bacterium; assembly: GCA_049516355.1. Lineage (GTDB taxonomy): Bacteria > Acidobacteriota > Terriglobia > Bryobacterales > Bryobacteraceae > BOG-234. The sequence goes on from JBEKTF010000127.1 coordinate 12,050, forward strand.
CCGGCCCGAATATCCGGTTGGACTGCCCGGCGCACACTTCAACGCCTGGGCGAATGGCCGAAACTATGATTCTAATACAAACGACGGGCCGAAAACAACGTCGGGCGCAAATGACGGACAATGAAAGCATGTCCCGGGGCTGGGAAAGCAAGGACGTCGAATCCCAGATGGAGGAAGCAGCCTTAAGGCGAGCCACCTCCAAACAAATTCCGCTTACGCCCGAAGAACTCCGTATCAAGAGCGAGCGTGAGAGCCTGGAACTATCGCGAAAGCGAGTACTCAACGATCTGGAAGCCGCGACTCAACCGAGGCGCCGGGAGCAGCTGGAATCCGCGCTCCGTCATCTGGAACAGAAACTCGCGGCGCTCACCGGCCAAAGCGAAAGCGGCGCCGGCCCCCAAACCATATCACTGGCCCCGCCATCAACAGGAACGAAGAAGGCTCGGGAGCACCCGCTGCGGAAAGCGAGCCTGAGGTCAGATCCGGATCTGCGGTGAGCTGGTAGCTGCTGAGATAATTCCCGCAATTGCCGGAAAAATCTCCTTCGTTGACACAGAGAGGCCCACCCGAATACCCCACCAAACTGTTTGTCGCTCCGAGATAAATATCGAGCTGCAGGGTAGCATTCGACAGGCCGGCGTCAAGGGAGCGGAAGTTCACTCCCGCCCAAACGTAATCGGGCGTGTCGGTACTGGAAAAATTGACGGCACTGCCGCCAAAGACCATGTCGTTGAATTCACCCACCGAACCTACGAAAAGATCGCCGGTTAGAACCGTTCCGTCGATTGTATCGATCGTGAGCGTGCCGGAAAAGCGAATTGCTGTCGCCAAATACACCCTCGGCCACATTGAAAACGGTTCCGGCTTCGACAGGTCCGGCTTGGGCCTGGCCGCTTCCCACGGCGATCAGGGCGAACCAAACCGCCAGAAGGGCATAAATCCCTTTCATCTATTTCCTCCGATAAAAAAATCTTTATAATTAATAAATAAAGTGTAATTTATCGAACAAAAACAGTCAATCCGTCGGCGGTCATAAGAGTTCCAGTACCGTCGCAATCCCCTGGCCGACCCCGATACACATAGTGCAAAGCGCGTACCGCCCGCCGGTTTTCCGCAACTGCGAAACGGCCGTGATAATCAATCGGGCGCCGCTCGCTCCCAATGGATGTCCGATCGCGATCGCACCCCCGTTCGGATTCACGTGTTCGGCGTCGTCCGGCAGCCCGAGGTCGCGCATCACCGCCAGCGCCTGGGACGCAAAGGCTTCGTTCAACTCGATCGCATCCATATCGGAGAGCGACAGCCCCGTCTTAGCCAGCACTTTCCGCGTCGCCGGAGCGGGCGCGAAACCCATGATCCGCGGGGCCACCCCTGCCGCCGCAGTCGCGATCACTCTGGCCCGCGGCGTCAGGCCATACTTCTTCACCGCCTCCCCGGACGCCAGCAGCAAAGCGCACGCGCCGTCGTTCACCCCTGAAGCATTGCCCGCCGTCACCGTGCCTGTCGCCTTGACCACGGGCTTCAGCTTCGCCAGCGCCTCCAGCGTCGTGTCCGGCCGCGGATGCTCATCGGTATCGACCTTCCTGGGCTCGCCGCCTTTCTGGGCGAAAGACACCGGAATTAATTCATCCGCGAAGAAGCCGGCCGCGTAGGCTTTAGCCCAGCGCTGCTGCGTGCGGAAGGCGAACGCATCCTGGTCCTCACGCGACACGTGGAAATCCTCCGCCACGTTTTCAGCCGTCTCCGGCATCGAATCCACGCCGTACTTGCTCTTCATCAGCGGATTCACAAAACGCCAGCCGATTGTCGTGTCGAAAATTTCGGCTTTCCGGCTGAAAGCCGCATCGGCCTTGCCCATTACGAACGGAGCGCGCGACATGCTCTCCACGCCGCCGGCGATCATGAGTTCCGCTTCGCCCGATTTGATGGCGCGCGCCGCCACCGCCACGGCATCCATGCTCGACCCGCACAAGCGGTTGATGGTGGATCCGGTGACCTCCTTGGGCAATCCGGCCAGCAGCAGCGCCATCCGAGCCACGTTGCGATTATCTTCGCCCGCCTGATTGGCACAGCCGTAAATCACATCGTCAAGCGCCTGCCAATCCACTCCCGGGTTTCGTTCAATCAGCGCCCGAATCGGCATCGCCGCCAGATCGTCCGTGCGAACATTGGCCAGGGCGCCGCCATAGCGGCCAAAAGGGGTACGGACCCCATCAGAAATGAACACGTCTGCCATACAAGATTCCCATTCTATGCCGACGCGGACCCGCACCTGCAACGCTATATTCTGAGTAACAAATATACTCTTGCGCTACTAATAGCGTGAAACAGAATAATCGCTTGTAACATCTCTTGACAACGTACGAAACCGGGCGTATTTTGTAGATATCACTGAAGAAGGAGGTGGTCCAGAAATAATGAATCCAAGTAGTAGACCGCGCGAGGTGGCCGACTGTTGAGTCGACCGTTCTAACGTTGCCGATTCCCGCTCTCAGTGGCGGGGTCATGTTCCTGTGGACCGGTCGCCTCGTTGCGTAGTAATTTTGCGTGCGTAGTAACTGCCTCAGGTATTTCATAAGGCTGCCGAACCCCCGTGAGCCACGCTACGGCTCACGGGGGTTTTGCCGCTCTGTGCTAAGATAAAATTTCCCCGAAAGATCCGATTAAGATCAAAGAAAAAGATATGAAATCCGGAATACACCCTGCCTACAACGAGGTGAACGTCATCTGCGCGTGCCAGCACACGTTCAAGACGCGCTCCACCCATAAAGGCGACATCCGCGTCGAAATCTGCTCCAGCTGCCACCCTTTCTTCACCGGTAAACAAAAACTGGTGGATACTGCGGGTCGCGTGGATAAGTTCGAGAGAAAATACCAGAAGTCGCGCAGCGAAAAAGCCGCCAAGCTCGCTACCCAGTAACGCCGGCGGTCGCTTTCTGCCGCCGGTTCTTTATCTCGTGCTTTGCTCGGCTTGCCGCTTTGCGCGTTCGCGCGCCGCGCGCCAGTTCTCGTAGGCAATCCGCTGTTGAGGGCTCAGCAGTTCCTTGATCTCATTGATGTGGTCCTGCTGAATCTTGTCGTGCAGAGGCTTCTCCTGCGCGGCAAGTTCATTGACCTTCTTCCTGGTATCGTCGAGGATCTTGACGATCTCGGTAAGCTGCGCTTCCGACACTCCAACCTGCGTGCGCATTCCTTCGATGTATCGCCGGCGAAACTCGGTGAACGTCTGCGGGGAGTTGTTCGCGCTTGCGGTCGTCGTAGTTGCGTATAACCGGTGAGAGACAACGCCCACCAGAACGCCGCTGGCGAACACAAGAATCAGATAGAGCGCGATAGTCAGACGCGAACGAGGCATCATAATCTTCTCTTAATGCGGTTCCAACCCGGAGATGCGGTCGATATGAAGCGGTTCCAGAGCCGCCACCTGATCCGCCTGAAGCGCATCGACAAAAGTTGCATTGAAAAATGCGCTCGGATGGTTCGCGGAAGATACCAGGGGCGATACCATCAGGCCGAGAATTACGGACGCAGCCACTGCGACCGTTACCAAAGCCTTCGCCACTCTCCTGAACCAGGTCGTCGAACCCTCCCGGGCTTCAATCTTCGCCCATATAGCGGGCATGAAGTTTACGCTCGCCTCAGGATCCGGGCAGGCCTGGCGATATGCCCGAAACAGTTCGTCGAGACGGTGTTCACTCGAATTTCCTTGTTCCATCGGCGTATTGGACATCATAATACCGCTTTTTTCAACTTGCCTCATTACCTTTGGCGCTTGAAGGTGAAGGTTCGGTTACTTCCTT
>JBEKTF010000128.1:0-15789 GCA_049516355.1 Bryobacteraceae bacterium
TGAAGGCGATCAGCCTCGGCGGCCCGATCAGCGTTCCCGTCGGCAAGCAGACGCTTGGCCGCGTGTTGAACGTGCTCGGTGCTCCAGTGGATGAGATGGGCCCGGTTAACACCGAGAAGCGTTATCCCATTCACCGTCAGGCGCCGTCATTTGAAGACCAGTCCACCCGCCTTGAAATGTTCGAGACCGGCATCAAGGTGGTCGACCTTCTGGAACCCTATCTCCGCGGCGGGAAAATTGGCCTGTTCGGCGGCGCGGGCGTCGGCAAGACGGTCATCATCCAGGAACTCATCAACAACATCGCCATGAAGCACGGCGGCGTTTCGGTATTCGCCGGCGTGGGCGAGCGCACCCGCGAAGGCAATGACCTCTGGATGGAAATGCAGGAATCCGGCGTCATCGATCCGAAGGATTACACCAAATCGAAGGTCGCTCTGATCTACGGCCAGATGACCGAGCCGCCCGGGGCGCGTTTGCGTGTCGGCCTGACCGGTCTGACCGTCGCCGAATATTTCCGCGATGAAGAAGGCCAGGACGTGTTGCTCTTCATAGATAACATTTTCCGCTTTACGCAAGCAGGTTCGGAAGTCTCGGCGCTCCTCGGCCGCATGCCGAGCGCCGTGGGTTACCAACCGAACCTCGCTTCCGAAATGGGCGAACTGCAGGAACGCATCACATCGACCAAAAAGGGCTCGATCACTTCGGTGCAGGCAATCTACGTGCCCGCCGACGATTACACTGATCCGGCGCCCGCCACGGCCTTCGCGCACCTCGATGCCACCACGAACCTCTCGCGTCCGATCGCGGAAATGGGAATATATCCCGCCGTCGATCCGCTGGCTTCGACTTCGCGTATTCTCGATCCCCTGATCATCGGCGAGGATCATTACAACACCGCGCAGGCCGTCAAAGGCGTGCTGCAGCGCTACAAAGACCTTCAGGACATCATCGCCATTCTGGGCGTCGACGAACTGAGCGACGAAGACAAACTGATCGTGGCGCGCGCTCGCAAAATCCAGAAGTTTCTTTCGCAGCCGTTCCACGTCGCCGAGCAGTTCACCGGTTTCCCCGGCAAGTACATCAAACTGGCTGATACCATCAAGGGCTTCAAGGAGATCGTGGAAGGCAAGCATGATGAACTGCCGGAGCAGGCATTCTACATGCAGGGCACGATCGAAGACGTGATCGAAAAAGCCAAACAGATGGGTAACGCGTAGTGTTCCTGCTGCAGCTCGTGAGTCCGGAGCGGGTTCTCGTCGAGGAACAGGTGGATGAAGTGCAGATCCCCGGTCTTGACGGGTACCTGGGAGTGTTGCCTGGCCACGCGCCGCTGCTTTCGGAACTGAAGGCGGGCGGCGTATTGACGTACCGTTCCGGGGCAGCGGGCGAAAAGGTCATCGCGGTTTATGGCGGATTCGTCGAAGTGCAGGCCGACCGCGTGCGAATACTCGTCGATTTCGCGGAACGCAAGGAAGAGATCAACGTCGAAGAGGCCCGCCGGCAGCTGAGCAAGGCTACTGAGCTTGACGACCTGGACGGTATAGAACGCGCGCGGGCCAAGGTCGACGCGGCATCAAAATAGTGGCGTGAGCGACGTACTCACTCCTGAACAGCGCAGCTACAACATGTCGCGTATTCGCGGCGCGCACACGCAGCCCGAACTGCGCGTGCGAAAGCTGCTCCACGGCCTCGGGCTCCGCTTCCGCCTCCACGGCAAAACGCTTCCAGGGAAACCCGACCTGGTCTTTGTCGGAGCGCGCGCCGTGCTCTTTGTACACGGGTGCTTCTGGCATATGCACCGGTGCAAGTACGGGAAGCCGGCCCCTGCTACGAATGTGAGTTTCTGGGCGGAGAAGCGGCGATCGAACGTGGAACGGGATCGGCGTAACCGGGCCGCATTGCGCGCCGAAGGATGGCGTGTATTCGAGATCTGGGAATGCCATACCCGAAATGAAGAGAAGATGCGAGCCAGGCTCGAACCGCTGATTCAGTTCCTGAACCACTACAAGACGTCGTTGTAGTAAGCCTCATATTGCGGGATGATCTTCTCGGTACTGAAGCGGGTCATCGCGGTCTTGCGTGCCGCAACGGCCATTCGCGCGTGAAGGTCCGCGTCAGTCACTAGTTGTGTCGCTCGTTCCGCGAGGCGGGCGATGTCGCCCACTTCTTCGAGGAATCCGTCCTCACCATCGGTAATCAGTTCGGGCACGCCACCCACGCGGGTCGCGACCGGCACGACGCCGCAAGCCATCGCTTCCAGTGCGGCGAGGCCGAACGATTCCATTTCACTCGGCATAAGGATGACGTGAGCGAGGCGGATCAGCCGCTCCACCTGATTCCGTTTACCCAGGAAGTCGACGTGCTTGCTGACGCCGAGCGTCCATGCCAGATGTTCGGCCGGCCCGCGCTCCGGTCCGTCGCCCACCATCAACAGGCGCACGTTGGCATGCTTGCGGACTTCGGCGAAGATGCGAATGCAGTCGAGCACTCGCTTCACTGGCCGGAAATTAGAGAGATGGATCAAAAGCTTCTCACCCGCAGGTGCGAACTCGGCGAGCCCAATCCGTTCCGGATCGGGCCGGTAAGTCTCGCAGTTCACGAAATTGTGGATGACTCGTATTTCGTTCTCCACGCCGAAGACTTCCACCGTCTCGCGCCGAAGATCGTGGCTGATCGCCGTTATGCCGTCGGATTGCTCGATCGAAAATTTGGTGATCCCAAAATAAGAGCGATCCACTCCGACGAGCGTGATGTCGGTGCCATGCAGTGTCGTGATAAAAGGCAGACGCCGTCTGGGAGCCGTCATCTGGCGAGCAAGAAGCGCGGAGATGGAATGCGGAATCGCGTAGTGGACATGCAGCAGATCGAGGTCGTAGCTTTCGGCGACATCCGACATGCGCGAAGCCAGCGCGAGGCAATACGGAGGGTACTGAAACAGGGGGTAGTTGGAAACTTCCACCTCGTGGTAATGGATGCGCGGAACGCCCGGATCGAGACGAATCGGATTCGAATATGTAATGAAGTGAACGTCATGGCCGCGCGTCGCCAGTTCCAGGCCGAGTTCAGTGGCAACGATCCCGCTGCCCCCGTAAGTGGGGTAGCAGGTGATCCCGATTCTCAAGCCATCACCCGTACGGTCCCGCTAACGAACATAGAGGTAGAGCATGTGGGCGCGGCCTTCGCCATCGTCTGGAATCGCAACTGTCTTTACGGGAGTCCAGCCGCCGACTTCAAAGTCGTGCGCGACCACTCGGGTGCCCTTTTTCAACGTCGCCTCCAGAACCGGGCGCACCTTGATGTTGGATTCGGGAAGAAGATACACCGTAATTAGATTCGCCGACGAATAGTTTTGCTTCAGGATGTCTCCGTAAATGATCCGGGCCGTATCCTGCAAGCCGAGCTGGCGGATCTTCGCCTGGCTCGATTGCACCAGATCGCTATCCAGTTCGACGCCGGTCGCGTCGGCATGATACTTCTGCGCGGCCATGATCACGATGCGGCCGTCGCCGCTGCCGAGATCGAACATCTTCTCGCCTGCTTTCAGCCCGCCGAGTTCGAGCATCCGTTCGACGATGGTTGCTGGCGTCGGATAGTAAGGGGCGAGCTTCTCCCCCGTAGGCAGAGGCGTCTGGGCAAAAAGTGAAGTCAACAAAACCGGAACAAGAAGTATTCGTGAGAGCATTTTCTTTTCTACTCCATTACAGACGACCAGCCGCGGCGCGAGAGATCCCAAAAAATCACTCCGGCGGCGGCAGCGGAGACGGCGATGAATGCGAAGCCGCTTCCATAATCCTTCAGGATGATTTTACCGATCCCGAAAAGCGCTCCATAAATCAAGATGCAGCCACAGAGCCAGTCGAGCAGATTCCAGCCGAGGTCGCTCGAAACATGGACCTCTGGCGCCAGCTTCGCGATCCTCTTCCAGCCTGGCACCGAGGGCCGCACACGACGATAGAACCCGACGAGCGTTGCATCGTTTTCGGGAGCCGTGAGAAACGTAACCGTGAGCCATACGAAGGTTGTGATCGCAACGGTGATCAGAATGAGATACGCGAACTCGACCGGGTTGTCGCTATCGAGGTGGAACACGGTCTGCAGAACGATAGAAACCGCGAACGCGGCGGCCATGGCAGAAACTTCGCTCCACGCATTAATACGCCACCAATACCAGCGCAGGATCAGCACGGCGCCGGTACCCGCACCGGTGACGATGAGAAGCTTCCATGCGCCGGCGATCGAATCCATATAGTGCGTGATCACAGCGGAGACGACCGTGAGGAGAACGGTCGCGATTTGCGAAGCCCGCACGTAATGGCGTTCGGGTTCGGAAGTCGCGACAAAGCGTCGGTAGAAATCGTTGACGAGGTAGCTTGCGCCCCAGTTCAACTGCGTCCCAACCGTCGACATGAATGCGGCGGCGAAGGCGGCGACCATCAGGCCGCGCAGCGAAGCGGGCAGGTAGTCGATCATCACCCGCACGTAGCCGGTTTCCGGATCCTGCAAGTGCGGGTAAAGGATTACCGACGCCATTCCGACGACAACCCACGGCCAGGGGCGAAGCGCGTAATGCGCGATGTTGAACCAGAGAGTGGCGAGAAGTGAATTACGCTCATCCTTCGCGCTGAACATACGCTGGGCAACATACCCGCCGCCGCCCGGTTCAGCGCCAGGATACCAGGTGGCCCACCAGTTGACGGCAATGTACACGAAAAAAGTGACGGCGGGCATCCAGACCGAATGGAGATCCGGCACGAAGCTGAGAAATGCACTACCCTCGCCGCCGAGCTTCGCCTTCATGGAATCGATGCCGCCCACGGCGCGCACTGCCTCAACTCCGAGCACGACGACCATCGTCATCTTGATAGCGAACTGAAAAAGATCGGTGACAAGTACTCCCCAGAGGCCGGAGAGAGTCGAAATAAACGACGTCAGGGCGATGATACCGATGACAAGCCACAGCGCTCCGTCCTTCGAGAGCCCGAGAACCAGCATCAGGATCTTCACCATCGCGAGGTTCACCCAGCCGAGAATGATGCAGTTCATCAGGATCCCGAGATACAAGGCGCGAAAGCCGCGCAGGAACGCCGCGGGCTTTCCGGAATAACGCAACTCAGCCAGTTCGATATCAGTGGTCATGCCGGATCGGCGCCAAAGGCGGGAGAAGAGGAAAACGGTGAGCATCCCGCTCGCGACCATGTTCCACCAGAGCCAGTTGCCCGCGATTCCGTTGCGCGCGACCAGCCCGGTGACGACCAGGGGCGTGTCAGCGGCGAAAGTCGTCGCGACCATGGACGTTCCGGCCAGCCACCACGGCACATTACGGCCGGAGAGGAAGAATTCGGTGGTGTTCGATCCGGCCTTCTTTTTGTAGTAGAAGCCGATTAATAAATTGAAGAGAAAATACGCGGCGATAATGCACCAATCGACAGGGGTCAGTTTCAACCGGCGACTCCCGGCTTTTCATCCGACCCTGTGCAAAAACCTGCGGAAAACGAGGCCAACATGTCCGTAATCCTCCTATTCGCAACCAGGATGTAACACAATGCACATTCCTTCAGCACAATCGGTTTTGTCGGCGTAAATAATTGATACCGGTACATTTCCCGTCTATTTTTACGGCAAATCTAAAGTTATACCCAAACCTTTTCGAGGGGTATGGATTTATTGCATAGTTCGCAGGATGCTGCGTCAGCCCAATAGCTGGCTTCGAGGCGGGTGAGATGGAGAAGCGGAATATCGCCAAAGTTGCGTACGTTGGGGTGGGGCTGATAGATGACAACCGCGAGCGCAACGACGATCGCGCCATAGCTTTCGAGCAGGATCTTCATGTCGGCGAGTTGTTCCCCGGAGCGGAGTTTGTCGTCGACCAGAACGACCTGTTCACCGGGAAGCGGCTCGATAAACTGGCGGAATCTCCAGGGGCGATTGGAACTCGGCTGGTCAGGGCGGGCGCCTCCATCGCGTTCGGCCCAGTAGACCCGCTTCGCCTGCAACGCCTCGCAGACGCCGTAAGCGACCGGCAGTCCACCGGTAGCGGGAGCGACGATGGAAAGTTCGGGAATGATCGCCCGGATTTCGGAGTTGGCGCGCAGCAGACGGCTCAACCCCACGCTGAACGTCTTCGCGTGCTGGTAATAGCGCATCGCGAGGGGGATCTGCAGGAATTCGTTCGAGTGCAAGCCATTGGCGTACATAAAATGACCCTCGCGCAGAGCCCCGGTGTCGCGGAGTATACGGACGATCTCATCGTGAGTGGGCAGCAGGTGCATAGACGGCGCACGGAGGCGCCTTTCAAAGGATAGAGGAAATCGAATGGGGATGGTGAATTTGTGTCGGCGAAAGTGACTGACAGGCTGGGATATGGTGCTAGAATGTGGGTTCGGGCGCGTAGCTCAATTGGCAGAGCAACTGACTCTTAATCAGTAGGTTGAAGGTTCGATTCCCTCCGCGCTCACCATCTAAATCAATCACTTACGGATCACTGAATTGTGGCGATCTGTGCCACTACAGGGACTTCCACAGGGACTACCTCTGAATTTCCTATCTTCTGTCGGAGCGTGACACCGGAGACGGCGTCCCGTTTTGCAGCCATGCGGATATGAGAATAGCGCTCCAGCATCGCACGGCTCATGTGCCCCATGAGGGCGAGCATCGTAGACTCTGAGGCGCCGTTCCCGGCAAGCCGCGTTGCGAACGTGTGCCGCAAGTCATGCAGACGGCAGCGGACTCCCGTGCCCTTCCGAAGCTCGTCCCATCCCCAAGTTATGTCTGTCGCGTGCCGTGCCGGGTCAGAGGGTACTGGCTTGCCCCACGGAAAAAGATGGTGACCCGGCTTCGGTTCGCCGAAGTGCTTCACGAACCAAACCCGATGAGCCGCCAGACCCCCTCCAAGTTCATCATTGATGGGAATCGTCCGGCCAGTGCCGTTGGAGGTTTTCGCCCGCCCGACAGTCAGGGTCCCGTCGATCAGATCAACCTGGCCCCTCGTGAGAGACAGCGCCTCGCCCGTTCTCATGCCCGTCAGAAGCAACAACGGGACCAGAGTTGATAAATGCGGCGTTCGCCGATCCTTCAGGCCGTCCAGAAGGCGATGCTGTTCTTCTGACGATAGAGCACGGCCCACGTTCTTCCGCTCTTCCATCTTCCGCACCTTTGGCCAGAGCAATGACCACGGGTGGCCGATGGCCCGGCTCAACTCGCCCACTTCCATATTGATCGTTCGTCCCGATACCTTCTCGCCCTGACGCTGCCGGATATAGCCGCGTATACGATCTTCGGTGAGACCGCGCGGGCCACTGTTCCCATGACGATAACCCGGCCCGTCGGAAATCTTTATCTGGCATCGGTAAGGGAGCCATTCGGATTATGTCTGGATGGTCGTCCGCTTCCGCGATATGAATTGTGGACGGAATGCGAGTCTTTCGTTCCCTATATTCGTTGCTAACGCCCACGTCGCAGGGCACCGAATCTGCGAAGCTCGACAGTGCGCAGCTTCCGGGAACTGCTCACGCAACTGCTCACGCATCCTTGCCCCGGGCTATAGCGGGATGTATGATTCCAGCGGACACAGGCCATCCCATTGAAGGGAACAATGTTTTGCAAAACGCTGGTAATGGCGACCGCACTGTTTGCCTTGCTGGCCGCCGCCCCGCCGGATCCGATCCTCGGGACCTGGAAACTCAATCTTTCGAAGTCGAAGTTCAATCCTGGCCCTGCGCCGCGCAGCCAGACCCGAACGTACGTACAGACGCCGGATGGGGTTCAAGTGACGATTCAGACAATTGGTGCCAACGGACGCGCGGCGAAACCAATTGAATTCCCTGACAGGTACGACGGCAAGGATTACCCGATGAAAGGGAGCGAGATTGCGGACGCCTTGGCACTTGTGCGGATTAACGATTACATGGCCGAGGCAACAATGAAGCACGCGGGCAAGACGGTCGCTGTAGCGAGGCGGCTCATTACCGACGAGGGCAGAACGCTAGTCATCAGCTACGAAGAACCGAATTCGGAACCCCCAGTTAACAACGAGCTCGTTTGCGACAAGCAATAGCAACTGGAGCGTGATCGGCCGGATGTGCAGAAGCCTCAGGTAGTCGGCCGGCGGGATGCTCTGCGTCACCTCAGGGTATTCGGGAAATGCCATGCTGGGGAATGTACTGCCGGTTTTCTTCCTGTTGGCTTTCCCCTGTTGGCTTTCCCCCGGATGGTAAGTAGATAAATCTGATAAACTACCGCCCGAAGAGGTGACCAAATGAAAACGCTTCACCTAATTGCTGCTTCGTGTTTGTTGAGCGTGATTCCAATGCCCGGCACCGCGCAAGAGTGGCTTAAGTACCCGACCGCCGGAGTTCCCAAAAAAGTCGACGGATCGCCTAACCTGACGGCGCCAACACCAAGGACGGCTGATGGCAAGCCCGATCTCTCCGGACTATGGGGTAATTACTGCCCTACCGCTAGCGGAACAGTGTTGTGTATGCCCGAATTTGCCGTGCCACAAGTGTTTGGGGACATTGGCCGCAACATCAAGGGTGGCCTGCCCTACCAGCCCTGGGCAGCGGAGATTGTGAAGGCGCGCAAGGCGGAGAACGGAAAAGACGATCCCACCACGCACTGTCTTCCGGGTGGCGTTGCGAAACTCCACACCAGTGCCTTGCTGCGGAAAATCATTCAGATCCCGGGGCTCCTCATTTTTCTGACCGAGCGCAACGCATCCTACCGGCAGATCTTCACCGATGGGCGCCCTTTACCGAAGGATCCGGACCCGTCATGGAATGGCTACTCAGCAGGACACTGGGACGGTGACACATTGATCGTCGAGACCATCGGCTTTCTCGACGGACAATGGCTCGACCGCGCCGGCAGCCCGTTGACCGGCGCCGCCCGCATGACAGAGAAGTTCCGGCGCCCGAACTACGGAACGCTGGCAATCGAACTCACGGTTGACGACCCCAAAGCATACACGAAGCCGTGGACGATTCAGCTCAACCAGGGCATCGTGCTCAATACGGAATTGATGGATTATATTTGTTTGGAAAACGAAAAGGATGCCACACACCTGGTCGGGAAGTAACGGAAAGAATATTGATATCGTTCCGCATCCGACCCTGGTTTTTAAGATGTGGTCTTAGAACCAAGCAGGGAGCCTTGTCGTCAGGAGGTTTCATCATTTCGCGTGAAATAACCCCGTTTTCGCACAGGTTGTTCATAGTGGTCGCTGATGCGGATTTGTACTATAAGATATTGGAATAAACGTGTGGACCTTCATTTACCAGCCCAGGAAACTTCTCCGGCGAATGGTCGACAGGAAGGGTATGATGTGGGGTTACGTACATCCAAACAATTTCTTGCTGGTTTGAAGGATGGTAGAGAGGTCTACTATCGCGGAGAGAGGGTCAGCGTGGTTCCGGAACATCCGGAACTCGGGGTAGCGGCCAGACATGCTGCGATTGATTTTGACCTTGCCGAGAATTCCAAGGTCCGCGATCTGGCCGTATGTAACGACGGTATCGAAGTTTACTCAGCGTACTATAACATCCCGCAAAACTCATCCGATCTTCTCGCGCGGATGAAGTTGATCGAGGCCGGCACCATTGAAGGTGCCACGCTTGTGATTTTGATCAAAGAGATTGGCACCGATGCGCTTTTTGCATTGAGACGAGTGCTTGCACGGCACAAGGAGACGAGGGGGATCGAGCGCCTAAAAGCGTTTCATAAGTGCTGCCAGGACGGTGATCTTGCACTGGCGGTGGCCCAGACCGACGTTAAGGGCGACCGCAGTAAGCGGCCGAGCGAACAGACCGATCCTGATCTGTATGTGCGAATCGTGGAAGAACGAACTGACGGTATCGTTGTTCGTGGCGCGAAGTGCCATACCTCGTGTACGCCATATGTGGATGAGATCATCGTTCTGCCTAGTCGGAGCATGGGACCGCAAGACGAAGCGTATTCACTTGCCTTCGCCGTTCCCGCGGCAACACCTGGCCTGCGTATGTATGCGTCGGATTTCCTTCATGGTACCGACGATCCATTCACTCGCCCTATTTCCACGAAGCATAAGATGATCGAGACCCTCACGGTATTCGATGACGTTTTTGTGCCGTGGGATCGCGTCTTTTATGTTAATCGTCCCGATCTCGCCGGTGCCACGGCCCTCACCTTCGTCGAGTTTCATCGATTCACTGCTGTCAGCTACAAGTTGCCACTCGTCGACGCGCTGCTCGGGGCGGGCATTGCGATCGCCAAGGCGAACGGTATCGACAAGGCTGGGCATGTGCGCGACAAGCTTACCTGGCTAGGCGGCTATGCCGAAACCGTACGTGGTTTGGCGGAGTTGGCGGCTCTCCGATGCGGTACGGAAGAAGGCGTTGCTTATCCACACGTCTTCACCACCAATATGGCAAAGTGGACGTTTGCTCGGGATTTTCACAGAGCAATCGAGACGGTCCAGGATTTAGCGGGTGGCCTTTTGGTAACCGGTCCGGCTGCGGGAGATTGGGGATCGCCGACGATTCGTCCCGTGCTTGAGAAATATTACCAGGGAGCGTGGCCTGCGGATCACCGACTCGCCATGTTGAATCTTATCGGCGAGCTTACGACACGCCATTACGGCGGCTATCAAGCGGTGCTGGCAATTCATGCTGAGGGATCCATCGAGGCGGAGAAAATGGCTATGTTGCGGGCCTACGACCCATCCCGTGCATTCAAACTAGCTATGACCCTTGCCGGGATTTCCGAGAACGGCTCCAAGTGAGGCCAGACTCGTATCGAGCGGGAACTGAGAAGCTAAGTGTGGGCATTCTCAAAGACAAGACGGCAATCGTAACCGGAGCGAGCCGCGGCATCGGCCGAGCCATCGCTGAGGTGTTTGCGCGTGAAGGGGCCAACGTCGTCATCTGCGGACGCAAGCAGGAAATCCTCGATCAAGTGGCGCGGGAAATCGGGTCGTCCGTAAAGCCCTTGGCTTGTCATGTAGGACGAGCGGATCAGATCGAGAACTTAGTCGACTCGACCGTACGAGACTTCGGCCAGATCGACATTCTTGTCAACAACGCAGCTACAAACGTCGCTCAGGGCCCTTGCCTTGAGATGGATGATGGCCAGTTCGATAAGACTATTGAAATCAATCTTAAGAGCGCATTTCGGTTGATTAAGCGCATCGCCCCGGGAATGTGCGAGCGTGGATCTGGTTCGATCATCAACATCGCCTCGATTTCGGGTATAAGACCCCAATTTCACAGCTTGCTCTACAGTATGACGAAAGCAGCTCTTCTGATGATGACGCGCTCCTACGCGATGGAGTTAGGACCGTCGGGTGTGCGGGTGAATGCGATCGCGCCAGGGGTTATTGAAACCGTCCTCAGCGAATACTACTGGAAAGACGAACGGCGCAGAGCCGATATCCTGGGCAAGCAGCCTATCAGGCGTATCGGTAAGCCGTCGGAGATCGCCGAAGTGGCGCTTCTGCTCGCGAGCGACCGGGCTTCGTATGTGACAGGCCAGACAGTTGTGGTGGATGGAGGTTTCCTCATCCCGGCGCTGTAAATGGCACTGTGCAGATTGGAAACATGCGAGGGTCAACGCGAATGGCAACAATGTTGAAGACTAGCCAGTTCCTGGCGGGAGGAACGAGCCTCGCCGTTCTGCTCGCAATCTGCGCGCGATGGCCGCTGCCCAGAGCCCGCAGTCAGCTCCGATAACGATCGCCTTAGCGGGGCAATCGATGATCCGGTCGGACATCCGCGCGACCGCACCGGCGGCGGTGCCTTGAGCATCTCGCATGCTTCCGTTCAGTGTGAGTCATAAAACCGGTCACTGCTCTGAACCAGTCGGATAGGATCACTCTCAATTCTCGACGGACATGAGGCCACTCACATCGGCGTCGCGGTCCAGAACGAAGCCAAGGTTGGGGGCCATCATTTCTTCCCAACTCTGGAATCCCTGATACACCCATCTCCCAGGATCGGGGTTGTACTTGTTATTTACGGAATTGTCGTAGCGAAACTCGAAATGCATGCGCGTGCCCTTCGGTAACTTCAGCGAGGTTCCGTAAGCAAGCTGCCAGTTAAAATCGTAGCGCGGGACGTTCAGCACGACTTCTTCTCGTCCATCCGGATAGGTTATTGTGTATCGCGCGCTCTTTCCGCGAACATGCGCATGGGGCCGGAGACTCACAATCTCGACGTCTTTGAGGAACGTGATATCCATCGGAGGAGCCAGATAGTTGCTATCGTTCGGCGGAATTTTAAATTCCGGATTGTAAGTGGCCGCGAAAGCCGCCCTCTCGCTGGCGGGTGTTTTCGCAGTGACAGGGGCGTCCTCGCCGGAACCCTGCACGATGAACTTCTTCGCTGGCGGCGCCTTCGCCACCGTGAAGCCGATTTTCGTTCGGTCCACGGCGGCCTTACCGTTCGTCGTGTAGTGCAGACTCACGATGATATCCGATCCGGCCGGTACGAACTTTCCGGCGTTCCAAGCTCGGTAGTCGTCATAGGTTGTGCCCGGAAGGTAGCAAAAATCGAGTGTCTGCTTCAGGGTCGGGTGGCCCTGCCTGAGCTTCACTTCGGTGCTGCCCACGTCCCGGGTAGCGATGGTCATTCCCGGCAGTTCCGCGAATCCTTCGTTGCCCGGTGCGGGATTGCCGGTCTCGTCGCGCGGCACTTGCACCCATTCGTACCTGTTGTAAACCGTGGTGGGCTTATGTTTCTCAAAACTGAAGCAAATGTGATGCACCACCGATGTGTCGCCCGGCAGAATCTCCATCGACGTGATCCAGGTGTCCTCTTTAAAAGGCGCCGGTAACGCGATCAGCTCCCATTCCAGAACCCCCTTGGCTGGCACATCATGGGGCGGCAGATCCATGACGATTTCCGGCTGGACGCCCCAACCGCCGGCGGGCCACTGAACGGGAGCGGGTGCGTTTTTGGTGTCGCCCGGCGCGGCTCCGGTATCCGCCCACTTCACCAGCGTGTCGATCTCACTCTGCTTCAACGAACGGTCATTCACGAAATGGCCGTAATTCGGGTCCGCGAACCAGGGCGGCATCTTTCTTGTCGTCACGGCGGCCTTGATCGCCTTGGCCCATGGACGCGCGTCCTGATAACTCAACAGCGGCATCGGCGCAACCTGACCTGGCCGATGACAGCTCTGACAGTTTTTCTGCAGAATGGGAAGCACGTCCTTCGAGAACGTCACCGGGGAGGATAGATCGGCTCCCAGGACGGCCGTTGCGATTGCCAACTCTGCGAGAATCATACGCATCATAAGCTTGCCTCCTTAGCCAGGATTCACTGCCGATGCATGAATACGACCGAGTATACATTAATCAGCGACGGGATTGACCCCGGTTCAGGGCCAGCCACTTTTGCAGAACCCGGTCTTTCTATACGGGTGCCCTCAAGTGCTCCTCTTTTCGCGGCTATCCTTAGCCTATGACGTCTGCAATTCGAACACGCTGCATAATCGCCCTTTTCTTAATTGCCAGAGTAGCTGTGGCGCAGAATCCACTCGCAGGGAATGCCGCGGCAGTAACTACGGGAGAGAAGCTCTACGGTCAGGCTTGCCAAGCCTGCCACGGCGGCGAAGCCCGCGGTGATCGAGGTCCGGCGCTCACCACTCGCGATCTTCCCCATGGCAGCACGGATAACGAAATCTTCCGTAACATCCGCACCGGGATTGCAGGCTCGGAGATGCCAGCTTTCCCCGAGCTGACCGCCGATCAGATCTGGCAACTGGTGACTTACATCCGGAGTTTGAGCGGAAGAGCCGGAAAGAACGAAGTCGTCCCGGGAGATCCCCGGGCGGGCGAGAGACTTTTTTACGGTAAGGCTACTTGCGGTTCGTGCCATGCCGTCAATGGACGTGGCGGAATCGTGGGACCGGATCTCTCCGGCGCGGCGGGAACCCCCGCGCAAATGCTTCGAACAAAGATTCAGGACCCGAATACACAGTCGAGCGCGGGCAGCCGGGGTGGCGGCCCGCCGGTTGTCGTGGTGAAGACCGACGATGGCCGCGAAATCAGGGGGACGCGCCGCCTCGAAGATACTTATTCCCTTCAGGTGATGGATACGACCGGCAAGCTCCACTTGATCGACAAGGCACACATCAAAGACGAACGCTACGAATTCAAATCGCTCATGCCGGACGATTTTGGAAAGCGCCTGTCGCCCGGGGAGATGCAGGATGTCGTGGCTTATTTGAAAACGCTAAACGGAAGGGATCCGGCGAAAACGGCGCTTGCCGACATCCCGGGCGGATTGACCTATGAGCGGATGCGGAATTCCGCAGCCGAACCTCAAAACTGGTTCACTTACTGGGGCGACTACCAGGGGCGGCACTACTCATCGCTTAAACAGATCAACGTATCCAATGCGGACCGTCTGCAGGCCCGTTGGGCCGTGCAACTGATGGGTCAGTCGACTCTTGAGGCAACGCCTATAGTGGTGGACGGCATCATGTATACCACCGGTTCGCCAGGGACCGTGGTCGCATTGGATGCCAGGACCGGGTTGCAGATCTGGCGATATCAGCGCGAGCAGAAGGTGGTCAACCCTTACCAGATCAATCCTTTTAACCGCGGCGTTGCGGTACTTGGGAATCGCGTCTTCTTTGGCACTCTGGACGCGGCCATGATCGCGCTCGACGCCCGTACCGGGCTACCTCTTTGGGAAGTTCAGGCAGGCGACTCGATGAAGGGCTACAGCTTTACGTCGGCGCCGCTCGCGATCAAAGACAAAATTGTTGTTGGAGTCACCGGCGGAGAGTTCGGCGCGCCTGGATACGTGGACGCTTACGATCCGGCGACCGGGAAACGTCTGTGGAGATTCGATACCATCCCGGGTCCGGGCGAGTTCGGACACGATACCTGGCTGGGTGAAAGCTGGAAGCACGGCGGCGCTCCGGGCTGGCTGACCGGCAGTTACGATCCGGAACTCAACGTCCTCTATTGGCCGATCGGCAATCCTGGCCCGGACAGCGACGCGGAGATTCGCAAAGGCGATAATCTGTTCTCTAACTCCGTGGTGGCTCTCGACCCGGCAACCGGCAAACGCAAATGGCATTATCAATTCACCCCGGCCGACAGCCATGACTGGGATGCGACTGAGGATGTCGTCCTTGTGGACCGGGTGTTTCATGGAGTAAACCGGAAGTTACTCGTGCAGGCCAATCGCAACGGCCTTTTCTACGCCCTCGATCGGACCACCGGGAAGTTTGTCTTTGGTAAGCCATTCGTTCATCAAACGTGGAATGCGGGCTTTGATGAAAACGGGCGGCCGAAGATCGTTCCTGGTACGGATTCCAGTCTAGAAGGCGCCATCGTCTATCCTTCCGGCGGCGGGGAAAACAACTGGCGATCGCCGTCCTGTGACCCGGCCGGCGGTTGGATATATCTGGTGTTCACAGAGTCGGGTCAAAAATACGTCCGCGAGCCGGAAGAATTTGTATCGGGCAGGCAATACTGGTCCGGCAGAGGTATGCCGGTTCCGGGGGAGGCTGCGTCCTCTGGCGTGATGGCGATCGACGTTGAAACGGGAGAGGCGAAGTGGCGTTACCTGATTTCGCGAGCATCGTTGGGAGGCGGAGTGCTCGCCACTGGCGGCGGCCTTGTCTTTGCCGCCGCCGGCGACGGAAATATGATCGCTCTTGACTCGAAGACCGGTGCGCTCAAGTGGCGCTTTCAAACAGGCGGAAGGATCGGCGCATCGCCTATGAGTTACGCAGTAGACGGCAAGCAGTACGTTGCCATCTCGGCGGGCAACGTACTGTATAGCTTCACGCTACCGGAATAAG
>JBEKTF010000129.1:0-15648 GCA_049516355.1 Bryobacteraceae bacterium
GTTGGCATCTTTGTTGATGAGTGTGAACCGCTTAACGGCCAACTGACGTATCGGAACCAGAACTCGCTGTCGAGACTGGAATCCGACGGGCGTCACCAGGCATCCGCTCCCGTCGTGCCTGCACGCCCGGTAGCAGCTACCGAACGCCCAGTGGCCCCGCCCCCGATCGTTCGTGCCGTGCAGGAACTGCCGTCCACATTGATAGCCCGCGATGGCGTCCACGTCGGAATCGATATCGGTGGCCGGCGGGAGAAGGGATTCGATCTCTGCATAACGGAGTGGGTGGGCGGGGTTCTAAATGCCGTCCGGTGGAAACGTCTCCCGCACGCAACACCGCTGCCGCCGACTTCGTTTCTCCGCGCTCTTTTGCGCCACGGAGACCTTGCTGGCTTGGCGGAAGCAACGCAAGCCTCGGCGTCCGCCACAGCAGCTGCTCTCTGGCAGGAGATTCAACGACTCGGTGCGGTGGGCATACACATCGACTCGCCATCCGCTTTTTCTCGCAACCGGCTTGGTCATGGGCGGCTCTGTGAGAAGCGAAGCCTCACGGGAGTCTCCTTTCAGTCCACGCCGTCAATCGCCTGCGGAAATGAGCACGGAGGCGACCGGGGCTGGCTCGTGTACGGCATGATCGCGTTCGCCGCGTGCCTGCACCGCGGGCAACTCACGAATGCGGACTGGATGGAAGCTCTTCAGAGCGGGACATTTGCTCGCTGTGATTCAGCGGGAATCGTAATCCGTGAGTGTTTCCCCACAGCGACCATCTCGGTGCTTCGGGCTCAGAGGCGCGAAACTGATGTCGAGCGCGCACTGGGGCGGCTGGCATCCCTGCCGGAGGTTCAGGCGGTTCTTCGGTATCTCAAGCACGGGGTAAAGGGAGTCAAGCGTCCGGGCGACGCGCTTTACGACCGTGCCGACGCACTCGTCGCCGCCTTGGGTGCCTTGCCTCACGTTGCGCCGGGCTTTCGGGAGGTGATGAACTGGGGCGCAGAGGGCAGTCGATGGAGCGGTGCTGCGGGCGACGAGCAACTCGAAGGCTCGTTCTGGTGCGTGGCGTGATGAGACGCACGCACTGGCTCCGGCACGCCCACGCTTCCCACGCACTCGATAGGGGCGCGCCGATTCACCTCGTCCAAGCAACATTGGGGCACCGATCAGTGGCCACTACGAGCCAATACCTACATGCGCGGCCGGGAGAGTCGAGCGCGGGGTACATTGCGGTCTAGCCTTCCTTGACCTGGTCGTTTTCCGTACAGCATGGCGTATATGTAGTCGGTGCTGCTAATCACCCGCGGCCCGCAGGAGGTTTGCTGCTGTAATAAAATTCGACGAATCGTTTAAGATCGCTGCCGGGCATTATGAATCGATCTATTTTCTTGACTGGATTGGCATGTACGGCGTTCGCCGCAATGGCGCAGAACGCGGAAAAAGGCTGGATTGCATCATGGACTGCGGGTCCGCAACAGCAGATCGGGACGCTGAAGGCGCTCTCGAACCAGACGGTGCGGGCGTACGTGCCGCTGAGCGCGGGCGGTTCGCGCGTGCGGGTGCGGTTCAGCAATGAATATGGAACGAAGCCGCTGACGATTGGCGCGGCGACGGTGGGCGTGGTGGCGGCCGATGGCTCTGTGGATGCGGCGACGCTACGCAAGCTGACGTTTGGCGGCGTGGATTCGATTCAGGTGCCGGTTGGTGCGCCCGCCTATGCAGACATGGTGGACCTGAAGGCGCCGGCATTCGGAACGCTGGCGGTGAGCCTGTTCCTGCCGAAAGAAACGATGCCGGAGACGTATCATCGACTGCTTGCCAATCAGGATCAGCCGGGCGCGCCGAAGCCCATCGCGGAAGTATCGGGCGCGGGCGATTTCACGATGCAACCGAAGATCGCGGGCGGGACGGCGTCGGCCTATCTGTTCCTGACCCGTGTAGACGTGCTGGCCCCCCAGGCGGCGGGAACGATTGTGGTGATGGGCACGACGCGCACGGAGGGCGCCGGGCACTGGCCGCAGTTCCTTGCGGAGCGCCTGAATAATAGTGGAAAGCCGGTAGCAGTGGTGAACGCTTCATTGGTGGCGAATCCTCTGTTGCGGGCGTTTCCGGGCG
Source organism: Bryobacteraceae bacterium (assembly GCA_049516355.1). GTDB lineage: Bacteria > Acidobacteriota > Terriglobia > Bryobacterales > Bryobacteraceae > BOG-234. The sequence continues at coordinate 2,104 of JBEKTF010000129.1, forward strand.
GCGGCGATGCGGGGCTGGCACGCTTTGACCGCGACGTATTGATGATTCCGGGCGTGACGCACGTGGTGATTGCAGACGCCATCAACGACATCGGGCAACCTGGCGGCAACGTGGTGCCCGCCACGGAGATGCCGACGATTGAGAATCTGAAGGCGGCCTACCTGCAGCTGACGGCCAGGGCACGGGCGCGGGGTGTGAAGGCCATAGCGGCAACGCTGATGCCTTTTGAGGGCGTGCCGTTCCCGGGGTTCTATTCGCCGGAGAAGGAAAAGCTGCGTGTGGCGCTGAACGAATGGATCCGGTCGAGCAAAGCGTTTGACGGGGTAATTGACCTCGACGCGATGATGCGTGATCCGGCCAGCCCGTCGAAGTTCCTGGCGAATATGCACACCGCGAACAATTTCGCGCCCAACGAGGCTGGAGAGCACAAGATCGCGGATGCACTCGATCTGAAGCTGTTCCGATAGGTTGTCGCGAGGAGGGCGCCCGGCCCCGCTCAAACTGAGTGGTAATCGGTTCCTTCAATGACTTCCGGCAAAGCCAATCGGAGGGACAGTCGCCGCGGACTGGCTCCGGCACGCCCACGCTTCCCACGCGCTGGACACGGGCGCACCGATTCACCTCGTGCAGGCAACATTGGGGCACCGATCAGTGGCCACGGCAAGCCAATACCTACATGCCCGACCGAGTCGAGCGCCGGATATCTCGCTATTTAGGGCAATAATATAGTTGACAAAGGAAACGCCCGCGCGATAGCCTGAAATCCAGACGTGACAGGCGAACGGCGACGTTTTCATGAAGCGGGTTTAGTCGCCCGCTTTTTTTTCGCCCGCGCCCGCTTCCACTTCGCATCTTCCTTGTCCACCGTCGTTTTCGGGACGGCGATCACGGCGCGGAAGAGGTTATCGAACCGCTCAAACTCCGTACTGCCCGGAACGTCCGGCGCTGGTAGTGGCTTCATCTGGTCACATCATACCGCTGAATCAGGTCTTTCGTTTGTCGCGCAGGGCGAGCACCAGGTAGCGCATGAAAATGATTTTGAGATCATCAACACTGGCGTGACAGGCGGCGTACAATCCGTGTTGGTAGTTATCGGGGCCATCCTGGTTTTCTGGTGGCAACGGAAGAATCTGCGCGACCGTGCCCATAAGATCTACGCAGCGCGCGGATGTCTCGGGTGTTTTCTGTACGTGACGCTGGGGCTGCTTGCGTACTTCTTGGTCGGCGGTATCATCGCGTGGATCGTTGAGCGATAGAATGCCGGGATGACGCCTCACGACAACTACTACGAAACAGCCGTTACCCATTTCCGCGAAGCGCTGAGTGTGCTTTCTCCGTCCGGCCAGGCAGTGAACGATCCGCAGTGGTTCGCACTTCATGGATTGATCCGGCTGGCACAAGGGCTGGAACAACACCAACGGGAAACGGAATGGAAGATAAACCAGATTCAAGCGCGGTTATCGCTTCCACGATAGCGGCTGTCTCATTGTTCGTCAGCATCGCGTTCCCGATCCGGTGGTCGCGACGTAAATCTGTGATTGATGGGTGCTCCACGCGCAGTTCTCCTTTGTGGTCAAATGGAATTGCGCCTTAAATCTGAACCTCGCGCATAGCTTCCGGCTTCGGTCGTGTGCAAGACTTCCGAATCCCAAACGGCTATGGGAGGGGCAAAGTGTACCCTGCTGAAAGGTAGGGTAGCACACTTGGACGGCACGCTCAGTTCTCTCGGGAATTCCACAGGGCGCAATTATTTCGACGGTTCGGAGTTGCTGGTCGCCATGAAGTGTTATTTCGATGGTAGCGAGGGGCAACACCAGGACGGCGATACCTGGATCACGCTTGCCGGATTCGCTACCTCAGATGCCGCATGGAAGGTTTTTAACGACAGGTGGGAAAGGATGCTCCGGGAGCGCTACCCCGTCGCTCCCTATATCCACATGTGGGAGATTTATTCCGGCACTGACCCGTTTGAACGAGGTCCCGCCGGATGGAACGAAACTCTTGTGGATGCACTGGTCTTTGATGCCTTGAATATTCTTCAGCAAATGGACAAGGGTGAATTCCGCTCTTTTCTCTGTAGCGTAAACCTTTCTGGACGTGACCGCCTGATCGGCGAGGGCTATAAAGTGTCCGATCCGATTACGATCTGCGTGGAGATGTGTGTCGGGCTTTTTATTCAATGGAGTATGGATAAAGAACTTGACCTGCATTACCTGTTTTTTGATCGCGGGGAGAAGTTCGTCGATGATTTCAAATCACGATGGCTGAAAGAAAGAACACCGCCGGGGAAGATCACGCCCGGCGGTGTTAGTTTGTTTTGGGACTTGATCGCCGATATCCAAGAAGTAGATATGGAAAGAAACCCGCCCATTCAGGCAGCCGATATGCTGGCGTGGGGTAAGACTAGGAGCTTCTCTGATAAATCGGCCAGGCATCTCAACGAGATAATGGGCCGTATCATACCAAGTGCAACAGCTACGATAACCGAAGACATAATGCGGCAGAAGAGCGTTAAGGTCTAAACGACCTTCTTGCCACGCTTCTGCCGTTCCTTCTCTTTTCCTGTTAGCTTGCCGCTCGTTCGTCCATTTCCTTGCCGGTGAGTTGATCGAATGTCAGCCGTCTGCCGACGATCCCCTTGACGGTGAGGTCGAACCGTTCGGCGTCGGTCATCTTCCGATTGTTGAAGCGGTAAACCTGCTCATCGAGGTAGCGGAACAAATGGAACGGTTCGACTGAAACGTAGGTACCTCTGATCCCCCGCTTCAGGAGTGACCAGAAGTTCTCCAGACCATTCGTGTGGATTGCGCCGTCAACGTACTGGACGGCATGATCCACAACGCCATGCTGGAACTCATCAAGCCCCTTGTACGAATTCAGATCGTCAGTGTAGAGGGCCGATCCGGCCTGAACGTGCTTGCGGACTTCAGCCTGGAGAGCGCTCTTTTTGCGATTCGGAACTACGGTCGTGCGGACAGTGCTATGCTTCCCGTCCTTGCCGCGCTCCAGAATGCCCATGACTGCGGTTTTGTCTTTTCCGCCCGTTCCAGTGATCTTGCGGGCGCGAACGCTAGCGTGCATATTGCGGGCTTTCTGGCCGATGAAAGTTTCGTCGGCTTCCACTTCGCCGGAGAACTGTTCGCGCAGGCTACCGTGGAACGCCATCCGAATCCGATGATCCATGAACCAGGCGGATTTCTGAGTGATCCCGATAGCGCGATGAACTTCATACGAACTGATGCCATTCTTGCAGTTGGCGATTTGCCACATTGCGGTGAGCCACTTGTCAACTGTGATCGGGGAATCCTCCATAACAGTTCCGGTCTTCAGCGTGAACTGTTTGGCGTCGTGCTTCTCCCGGCACTCCCAGCGGTTGTACTTTTCAAGGAACAGGACATTGGCGCTACCACAGCGCGGACACGTCACGCCGTTAGGCCAGCGCCGCGCTACCACATATTCCCGGCAATTGACCGGATTTGAGAAGTATACGATTGCTTCCTGGAGTGTGGTTGGCTCTTGTTCCATGCTTTAATTTTAACCGGAACCGCGTCCTTTGTCAACTATATTATTGCCCTATTTAGCTTGCCTCTGCCGCCCATCGTCTTGCCGTACGCACGGATTTTTCTTCTCACGCCGTCTTGGAAGGGAATTTACGTTCCAATTGTCGAATCTCTGAAAGCCCGATCATCTGGTTGAACTCCTGGAAGGAGATCATCTCTGAGAGCAGAGCGATCGGCGTCCCGTGAGCGTGAATTTCCGCTGCCAGTTTTCGGACGGCGGTGGCGGCCGCGAGCAGCGCTCCGATTGGAAAGATGACGATCCGATAGCCGAGTTCCCTGAGCCGGTCCAATGGAATGGGCGGCGTCTTACCGCCCTCCGCGAAATTGAACAAGAGAGGCGCATCAGCCAGCTCGCTCGCAACCCGGGCCACTTCCTGTTCGCTTTGCGGCGCTTCCACGAAGAGGACATCGGCGCCTGCCTCGCGATACTTGCGCGCGCGGCGCAGCGCGCTGTCCAGGCCTTCAACGGCGCGTGCATCCGTGCGCGCGATGATCAGGAAGTCGGGGGAGATGCGCGCCTCGATGGCCGCAAGGATCTTTTCCATCATCTCTGAAGTGGAAACGACTTGCTTGTTCTCCATGTGGCCGCACTTCTTGGGCGTGATCTGATCTTCGATATGAATCGCGGACACGCCGGCAAGCTCGTACTCCTTCACCGTGCGAATTACGTTCAGTGGATTGCCGTAGCCCGTATCCGCGTCCGCGATGAGGGGAACGTCTATCGCTTGCGCCATTCGGCGGGCATTGTCAACCATCTCCGACATTGTCAGCAGGCCCACATCGGGTCGTCCCAGGAGCGACGCGACGGTGCCGAATCCAGTCATGTAGACCGCCGGGAAACCAGCCTGCGCGATAATGCGCGCCGTCAAGGCGTCATAAGCGCCCGGCGCGACGATCGTTTCCCGCCCTGCGATCAGCTTGCGCAGCAAGTCGGACTTGCCTCTCTTTCCTTGCAGAAAATCGCTCATCCAAATCCTCCCAATGGCCTTGATCGAATCCAGAGCCTTTTGATCGCGACATCGCGCTTTGGTTCTGTGTCGCGAGCTAGTGGGCTTGCACCGCCAACGCTTCTCGGCGACAGTGCGGTCATTACTCGCCGGCGAGTGCCGGTTTAGCGCACGGTTTGCTTCAGAAACGATACTACTTCCGGCCAAATCTTCGCTGCGAGCGCGGCATTGAACGTCCCCAACGCATTGTGCGGCGCCATGAAGGCGTGGCCTGCACCGGCGTGGACGGTCAGCGTCACGTTCTTGCCCATGCCGCGCAGCTTGGCTTCGAGTGCATGGGCAGCGGCAGGAGGAAAGAAGTTATCATGCTCCGCCATGTGCCCGCTGACGGACGCCGTCAGCTTCGACCAGTCCGGCTCCATTTCGCCCTGCGGGAATCCGTAGAAGGGCACCACCGCCTTGACCTTGTCGGGACGATTGGCGGCGATGATAAACGAGAGCATCCCACCCATGCAGAACCCCACCACGCCAATGCCGTCGCTGTTAACCGCGGGATGGCTGGAGAGATAGTCGACGGCACCGCTCATGTCGCGGGCGGCGCGCTCGGGCGGAAGGCTCTGCATGAGCTGCGCCGCCTTGTCCATCTCATCGTGGGCGGCCAGTTCTCCATGATAGAGATCCGGCGCGAGCGCTACGAACCCAGCGGCTCCCAGGCGATCGGCCATCTCCTTGATGCCGGAATCGAGACCCCACCATTCCTGGATGACCAGGACTCCGGGACCCGATCCAACTGACGGCGTGACGAAATACCCCGACGCGACTCGCCCATTGCTGCGGAACTCTATGGTTTCAGCCATTTGCCCAAGGATAACCGAAATGTCGGCAAGGATTCGCGTCCCGATCGGGCAAGCCGTTGGAACGCTCCCGCCAAAAATCAGCCGCCGCCTTATCAGAATCGCAGGGTTGCCTTGAGGCGTTTGGTTTCGATCAACAGATCAAGCGCGTTCTCAGCACCAACGATGAACAGATTTGCATTCTGCAAAGTCTCAAGCGCGCAGCCCTCGCCATTGTCTACTGCAATTGCCAATCCTCCGGCCTCCCTGACAGTCTTCAGGAGTAGGCGATCATTGTTACCGTTGCCGAAAGCTGCAACGTGTTGAGGTTGGCAGCCTCTCACGAACTCCATCTTCTGCACATCCTGTTCTTCCGCGAGAAGCCGGTGAATCGAAACAGGCATGTCCTTGAGTTCGCGCTCGGCCGTGCCAAAAGTGTCAGCCGTCAGTATATGAATATCCACGAGTTCGGAAAGGTGAATCAGACGGCGCTCGACTCCATGCGTGAACTTGCCTCCACGTGAATGAGTCCCTGTGTAGTCGCTGACAATGGCTCGGAATTCGATCTTTCCGAATCCCGGAATTTCGACCCAGATGCCTGGTTTCATGAGTACCTTATTCACTGTAGATTAGGACGATCCCCTGTATCTGTCGGAGGTTTGCGCCGGTCCGCACTGGCGAATCTGACGATGAAGCACGTTAAGCAGCGCGAAAACCGCTAGCGCATCGTGGATCTCATCGGTAAATATGGGAGAGTGCGGACGATCCCAATGCCGGCGTAGACGAAGACGCGATCGATGCATGGACGTTTCAAGCAGGCGTGACCGAGGGGAATCTGCTCCGGCCCGTCAACCGGGGAGATCAGGTTTGCGGGGACCGGATGAGCGAGAAGGTCGTCTGGCAGTTGCTCAAAACGTATGTGGCGGGCACCGGCCTGCCGGATATCGCGCCCCATGACCTTCGTCGCACGACCGCGAAGTCGTGCCACGCTGCGGGCTGGGAGCTTGAACAGATCCAATTGCTGCTCGGCCATTCGTCGGTTCAGACGACCGAACGGTATCTCGGAACGAAGCAGGATCTGGCCCATGCGCCGAACGATGCGATCAGGTTGGAGCTGGTGGTCTGAGCTGGTGTTCGATTTCCGTGATGCGGAGAAGCATCGACGGGTTTTCCAACCGTTAGTGTCGAGCAGCAACCCCAAAGAACCAGCAGATGAACCCGATAGCAGTCAGCACGGCCCATGCAACCACAACGAATTTGATTGTGCGCAATGAGCCGTCAATAGATCGCAGGTGCAGCGAGACGGACGGGTCGGTCATGGCCGTCGGTGCAAATCGGGCCGACGAACCCCCGGCGAATGCCGCCGCGAACTCATGGCCACAATCGCAGCGAAGGGCGTTTTCGGGATTCTCAAGCTTGCATCGTGGGCATTTCATGCTGTGAAAAGGCCAGGCGGCTACGACAAGTTTGCTTCGGATAGAGAGCCACCGGACTGGTCTATCGCGCGCGCCATCAGCACGATTTCCTTTGAGCCGTTCATTTGGCTTCTCCGCCGGACCGGGCAGCGCCTTGATTCGTTCCACAGTCCATGTTCGGACGACTTTCGGATGATGTCCTTTATCCATTGGGTCCTCCTGCTTCCATGGTATTGCTTGTCACGGGATCACCGCGGGCCGGAACCTTCAACAGGCTCTGGAGCGCTGAACTTTCGACGAGGCTAACTGGATGGACGGGTGGTGGGGAGCATTCGGCCCGGTCACCGGTTGAGAAGGCGCAGCCGCAAGAGTCTTCGAGATAATAGTTAGACCCAGATTTATGGGGAATCCAGCAGGAGAACGGGACGTATTTGCAGGCTTCCTGGCCGCCGATCCGGCGTTCGCTGGTGTCGCCGTCAAGGATTGGGGCTCATCGAAGGAGGAACCTGCGGATATTGAATGCGAATTGGTGGACGGTCGCAGAGTGGGCGTTCAACTGACATCCTGGCTGGATGAAAGCCAGATCGGTCGCGCAAGAAAACAAGAAATGATGGAAGATTCATTCCGCTACGCGATCAAGCCAGAGCCGCCGAACGAAACAGAGCACATTCAATTAATCTGGATGTTCCCAAAACGCCGGCTGCCAACGCGAGACGGGAGCGCCTTTCGGGAACAGCTGTTGAGGCTGATGCAAGATATCGATGCGCGATTTGATAACGAGCCGGAATGGCAGACACCGCAGGGATTTCAGGTCGATGACTTCAGTGCATATCCAGCACTCAAAAAGTATCCGGACGCGATTACCGTGCATCCGCGTTTGCCATCACGGCCTTCGACGATGAAAAAGGGTGGTGTCCACTGGCTGTCATTTCCGATGCCGGGCGGCAATTATTCCCCGGATTGGGCCGTCGATGCACTATGCGAATGCATCGAGGCAAAAGTAGCAAAATATGGCGGAAAACCTCCGGGTGTGAGTGAATTCGATTTGCTTGTCCACTACGATAAAGCGTTCGTTTACAACACGCCGGCGCTCGGAATCGATTTCGGATACCCCGAGGCGGTAAAAGCAGCGGCTCTGCGGATTGGGAGTGATGTGGGCCTCTTCGATAAGATCCTTGTGTTCGTTCCGGTCACCCAGGGACAGCAGGCGTTTCGGCTGTACCCCTGACCGATTGAACATCCACCGCCATCTCCTTCGCCTCATTGGACGTTTTCCCGCTCAAACTCCGGCTGACCAATGCTCACGCCGCCCGTCGAGCAACCACCCGGTGGACCCGCTCAAATGTGCAGTTGAAACATGCAGGGGTGTCCGTGCATGTATCAACGGCAAACTCATTTCAGCCCACGCGGCTTACAGCCAATGCGGTTACTCTTGCCCTCTCCGCGGCGAACGAGGTCCGGTTTCAGGCCGCCGCTTCGACTGCGGTCTGTGCTTCTCCGCCGGACCGGGCAGCGCCTTGACTCGTTCCACGGTCCATGTTCGGACGACTTTCGGATGATGTCCTTTATCCATTGGGTCCTCCCGCTTCCATGGTATTGCTTGTCACTGGCTCACCGGGGGCGGAACTGTAACAAGGCCGTGCAGCCAACGTGCAGCCACGGCAGCGGCTGGCGTTGCTTCTGGTTGCCAGATCGCCTTCGGGCGGTGTCGTGGAATCAAAGGGTTACCGCGCGTTGCCGCGCGGTGCAGGCCGAGCTGCCGCATTCAAATCCCGGCGGCCCGACCAAATTCCTCAAAGACTTACAGCCAGGGATATCATCCAAACCCCTCTTTTTGAGTCCACTTGGAGTCCATTTTGGACGCCAGGCGGGATGCGCGGGCTCTCCGCACTTAATGGGGGCAGAGTTGCCTCTGACTGATCTCAAGAACACAATACCTTAATGGCCCGCTTTCCATAGACGCAATCCCTTGGCATCAGAGCCTATTACTCATAACGAATCGGACTGAATGTAGGGACGAATAGTCAACGTCGGCTCCGGTGGACCCAGATGCCGCCTTGCAACAAATCGAGGCTGAGACACTCAAGCCCGGCCCAGGAGCAGCAACGCTTGGAACGGCTACGGGTGGAACACCGCCGATACCGGGCTGGGCGGGAGGAGGGAAAGATGAGGACCTCAGCCGAAGAAACGCCTGACCCGTTTTCTACGGAAGCGTTACGCTCGACGCGTCTCGTGTGGGCGGCGACGCTGGCCGCATCGCCGACGAAGTCCTCTCGCACCTTTCCGGGCTTGTCGGATCGAATGTAAAGGTAACTTTGGAAATAGACGCGTCGGTTCCCAGCGGTGTCGCAGATAATCCCCGCTGATGCAGCGCATCACACGCCCATCGGGTAATTTGCCGCTGTGCTTTCGCTGCCAGTTGGTGAGGTCGGCGGGCGCCTTCTTGAGAGCACACCGTTTGTCTGGGGCGCACCCAGTAGACTATTACAACTCGGCACTGTTGAAAGAGGCCTATGCAATTGGCGCACGCACGGCAACCTTGGCACCACGGCCTCACTCGCACCCACTGGCGCGTCCTCTCTGCATCCTTCCTTGGCTGGATCTTCGACGGCTACGAATCCTACGCCCTGGTCGTCACCATCCCCTTCGTCCTGCGCTCGCTCCTCTCCCCCGAACAACTCCGCTCTACACCCGTCTGGGCCGGTACGGCAATCGGTGTCACCCTTCTCGGCTGGGGCCTCGGAGGCCTCATCGGCGGTACTCTCGCCGATTACGTCGGCCGCCGTCGCATAATGCTCTGGTCGGTCTTCCTCTACGCTGTCTTCAGCGGTCTTACGGCTCTGAGTCAGACTTTCTGGGTTTTCGCCGCGCTGCGCTTCATCACCGGGATGGCCATGGGCAGCGAATGGAGCACTGGCGTCGCCATGGTCGCCGAAACCTGGCCCGACCGCGCGCGTTCCAAGGGCGCGGGGTTCCTGCAGTCCGGCTTTGGCTGGGGCACGCTGCTCGCCGCCCTCACGTGGTGGGCCATCAGCCGTGCCAACCCCGCAGGTGCCGGGTCCTGGCGAATCATGTTCGTCATCGGCGTGCTGCCCGCCTTCTTTACGTTCTACATCCGCCGCGCGCTGAAGGAATCCGAACGCTGGCTGAAAGCCGTGCGCGAACGCCGCTGGGCAGCGACCGAAGCGGGCGGGAATACTGTCGCGCAATCCAGCCGCCGCCCGTTCACCCTCGCCGAAATCTTCCGTGAACCCGAAAGCCGCCGCCGCATCCTGCTGACGTTCTGCATGTCGCTGTCGAGCATGGTCGGCTGGTGGGCCATCTCAACCCTGCTGCCGACACATACCGAACAAATCGCCAGAGCCGCAGGCGAGGCCGCTCCCGTCGAGTGGGGCAACCGCGCCGCGATCCTCTACAACGTCGGCGCCGTTACCGCGTACTTGCTCTCGGGCTTCCTCATCGACGCCATCGGTCGCCGCCGGTTCCTCCTCATCACCTACGCCGGATCGCTGCTCATGACACCCGTCACCTACGCCTGGACCATTTCGCCCGAAGTCATGATGTTCGTCGCGTATGTCAACGGCTTCTTCACCCTGGGTATGGCGTTCTCCTGGATGGCCATCTACCCGGCAGAACTCTTCACCAGCAGTGTGCGCTCCACCGCCGCAGGCTTCGTCTTCAACAGCACGCGTCTCATCGCGTGGCTTTTCCCGATCCTCGCCGGAACCATGATCCGGAGTTTCGGCGGAGCCTCCCGCGCCGCGCTCACCATTGGAATGATTTATCTGCTCGGCCTGATCGTGCCGTGGTTTGTTCCGGAAACCCGGGGCCGGCCATTGCCGGAGTAAGCTACCCCGCCTCCCACCCAACTGGACGAACAACTCGCCGAATCGCCGGCCATCCAGGCACTCCGACGGTGGAGTCCTGGCCTTACGACGTAAAAGTAGAATTGATATGCTCCAGGAAACAGCGCCACGTCGTGCGCCGGTCGCATCTCTACGTTACAGCGCATGAGGCGTTTCATACATTTCAAGATCGCTCTCGCGGTCCTGGTCGTGGCCAGCGTCCCGCTGCAGCTGACGGCAGATGCCGGGCGCTCATCGAGCGAAGCTCTTACTACAAAGGAAGTGCGGCGGGCTGAAAGAGAAGCCAGGACTGCGGCCGATCATCTACGACTCGCAGCATACTATCGGTCCAAAGCCCGGCAGGCGCAAGCCAATCTGACGGAGGAGGAAGAGCAGATGAAGTACTGGGGTTGGATGGCTGACCGCACGAAGATACCGAATCCATATTGGAGTGCACGAGCACTGACGGGCATGTATCGCGCGGATTTGAAGAAAGCGTTGAAACTTGCCGCTGATCACCAGAGGATAGCCGAGTCTCTGGAAGCCAAGGCCGTGGCAACTCAATAGCGCAGGCCGAGACAGCCCACATTTAGAAAAACACGTTGTTGCTTCAGTCCCAGTACCGACGCCGTTGTCAATCGAACTTCGTTCTGTTGAAATTGAATTAGCACAAAGCACTTCTCCTTTCTCCTTGTTGGCGGGCGACAAGATTATTTGAGCGCCCGCTTTTTTACGTCCGCACCGTGCGCCCAGCTCTTGCTGGCCTGCGATACGGGAGAATTTATGCTGGCGCCGCAGCAGACAATGCCCTCGGGTCCAACGCCCCTGCACGAGCCAGAAATAGCTACCGATATTACGGGTGATCGTCAACGTTTATGGGGCGTCAGAAAGCCTGCTCCAATGCTTTAGCCACGGCTTGGAATGGAAGCCGCGAAACTATTTCTGCTACCATTTCGCCATGCGTGCCCGTCCGTATATGGTTCTGGTCGCTGCGCTCTTGAGGACCGTCTGCCTCGGCCAGGAACCCACACCCGACTTCACGTATACGCTGCCTGCACAGAAGGACACAACGAATCGGGGGAGTGTCGCCATTACGCCCGACGATGCCTTGATCGTCCTCCTGTCGCGAAAGGATAACCAATGGTTACTGAAGCGCATCACCGGCTGGGACACGGTCGCCCCGCATGAAGAGACACTTGCACTCGACGGCAGGGTGCCTAACGAACCTGGCCAGGCGGACCATAACGACCTGACTATAGATCCGGCGGGAGACCTTCTCGCCGTTCGCTTCTGTTTCAACCGGATCAACTGGGTAGAGTTGAGTGGACGGGACGGGGGCGCGGGCCCCGAGGCTGTTGTCACCCTGATCGATCTTCGCGCCTTCACCGTGATTTCCCGGCGCGTCGCGACCGATCCTCTCATCGCCGCGAGCACGTGGCGTTTCAACAAGAACGGCCTCCTCATCGCGGACGGTCTGGTGAAGCCTTCGCGGATAGTAGCCAACGGAGTACCCATGGACGCAGGGACTTATGGGGACGGAGTGTTCACGGTTCCCGCTCTCAAGCCCGTTGCATCCTGCAGTTACACAAGGTTATATATTCTTCCCCAGGAAACCCGCCCTGATTTTTTAGCGAGAGTTAGGAAGGCCAATGCAGATTGTGTCGCAGTGCTTGAGGCCGGGAGTGCATCCTCTATCGATGAACTTAGCTCCAGGCTTTTCGACTATCAGGGTTTCCGGATCGCACAGTACGTGGATCCAGATGCCATCGTTCGAGTAAATCCCAAGGATCGCCGCTGGAGTCCAGAGGACCACTGCACCTTCATCGATGTGAGTAAAGGGGACAGGTTTGCGGACTACCGCTGCGAGTTTTCCTACATAACCATTTTCTTGAGAGTGAAGGTTTTCTATCGCGCCAGCGAAGTTTTCTCCGTGGCTGACAGAAAGCGCGTATTAGTCGTTCACCTTCCGTTCAATCAGTCAATAGATTCCAGGCTCGCCACGAGCCGCGGTCATGACTACTTGCTTCTGTTGCGCGACGCAATCAAGCTGGAGGTCTACCGCCTGCCGCAAAGGTGAGTGCGCAGTCGAAAACCAACTGTGGCTGGGATTCTCAACTGCGGCAATTCAAGCTGCGCAATGGGTGGGATCGTCAGTAGGATCGGGTGGGAGTCCAGACGAGGAAGTTGTCGTTGCGCGAGGGATTCGGGTACAGGCTCGGACCGACCGTGCAATACCGCTACCGATATTGATGCCCGGCTTCACTCAATGTCCGGTGTCGCGTGAGTCCTGCCGGATAATGCGAAGGCGGAGGCGACTTCATACCACGCGCATCGAAATGGGTGCGCAGGCAGCAAGGACTTTCTCTTCCGCAAGCCGGTCAGCCAGTACTCTATCGATCGCGGATGAGGAATTTCTCGATGTCAGCCGGCGATTGAACCTCGCGACGGGCGATTGCCAGGACCAGATCCGCAGTCCTGAGAGCCGAGCATTCCTGAGTGGAGAACATTCCGTATTCCTCCCCCGGAAGGTGAACGATGAACGGGACGTGGGGGTCCGGTTGTCCGACAAGGCGCGCTGGATGATCGGAACTGAGAATGATCGCTGTCTTCGAGTCGAGGCCAGCCCGGCTGAGCGAGGAGAGAATTTCGCCCACGGAGCGGTCCACCCACCGGAGCGCATCCATGTAGAGATCGTCCGGATGGCCGCTGCGCCCAAACCGTCCGATCTCCGGATTGTAAAAATACGGCATGTGCGGAATATTGAAGTGGATGAATGCCAGCCCAATCGATGGGTCGGCGGCGTAGCGCCGTGCGGCCGCGAGCAGCGCTTCATACTCCGCGAAGTGGCGGGCGTCTACAAGCGAACGACCAAAGGGGGAAAACATATCCGTCTCGAACAACATCCGGGTCTCGTCCACGGCTGCTTCGAAAGGCGCGGAACTGGC
>JBEKTF010000130.1:0-15561 GCA_049516355.1 Bryobacteraceae bacterium
TCATCCGGCGTGATCGTCTTTCTCGATCGCGATGGAACGATAAACGTCGAGCGGCATCACCTGGCCTCCGTGGAAGGCATGGAATTACTCCCGGGAGCCGCCGAAGGGATTCGAATGCTGAATCAACTCGGCTGTCCGGTCGTGATTGTCAGCAATCAGACCGTCGTTGGCCGCGGGGATTGCTCTCTTGAAACTTTGGCAGCGATCAATCAACGCATGATCGATCTCCTCGCGAACGAAGGTGCAACCGTGGACGGGATTTACTCCTGTCCGCATCTGCCGGGTGATGCCTGCGCCTGCCGCAAACCGAAGACCGGACTCATCGAGGAAGCCAAGCGGGTATTCGGTAACGCCGGCGGTCTTCGCCGCCGGTTTCTCGTCGGAGATAAATGCTCCGATATTCAGGCAGGCCGGGCCGTGGGAGCGATCACCTTTCTTGTGCGCACGGGCCACGGGCTGAATACCGAGCAGACCGGCGATTGTAAGCCGCACTACGTTGTCGACGATCTCCGGACGGCGGCCGAACAAATCTGCAGCATAATACAAAGGAACAGCCATGTCTCCCCTTCAACTGGTACAAAAACACCTGGCTGAAAGTGCGGCCGTCAAGCTGCAACTCGCGGACTCGGATGCAGCTCCCATGATCGTCGAGGTGGCCCGGCAACTCGCCGGATGCGTGTCGCGCGGCGGAAAGATTATGCTGTGCGGGAATGGGGGCAGTGCGGCGGATTCGCAGCACATCGCGGCCGAATTCACCAGCCGGCTGCGGGCATCGATGGAGCGTCCGGGGATCCCCGCCCTTGCACTGACAACCGATACCTCGTTTTTGACCGCTCGCGCAAACGATCACGGCTTTGAAGACGTCTTTGAACGCCTCGTTGACAGCCTGGGCCGGCCGGGCGACGCCCTGATCGGAATCAGCACCAGCGGAACGTCCCGCAACGTGGTACGCGCGGTGGCTCGCGCCCGGGAGAAAGAGATTCTGACGATCGGCCTACTCGGGGGTACAGGAGGCGAGCTCTTGCAGTTAGTCGATCTGGCTGTACTTGTTCCGAGTGACTCTGTGCAGCACATTCAGGAATCGCATATCGCCATCGGTCATATTCTGTGCGAACTCGTAGAGGAAACTCTCTATGGATCGCTTCAACCTGTGGTAACCATTCAGACCACTGAAAGCGTCGCCGGACAAAAAAGCTGAACATGGCATCTACTGCAGCGGCGCGTAAATCGCTGGGAACCGCAGCTCGTCCTTCGGCTCGTCCGCTGCTGATGGCCGGCACCCTGGCTGCGGCGGACATCTGCGCCACCGGGTTGGCTGTGATTGCCGGCTTTCGCGTATGGTCGATGATTAACCCGACCATCCCGCCGTTCCAATTGGTCATGTCCCTGGCGCCTCTGTTCTGCGCCGCGATGTTTGCATTTGAGAATCTCTATCCAGGCATTGGGATGGGAGCAGTCGAGCACATCCGGCGTGTATTCAGGGGCATCACGCTGGTATATCTGATGCTCACCGCGGCGATGTTCATAACGAAAGACAAGTCCTGGGCGGATTCGCGCGGTGGTTTCACTCTTGCCTGGGCCTTCTCCCTCGCACTCGTTCCCTCGGCGCGCTGGTTCTGCGGCCAGATTTTCGGGCCGCGGGCCTGGTGGGGCGTCCCTGTGATTGTCCTCGGAGCGGGAGAAACCGGTCGCCGCGTCATCCGTAATCTGAATACGTATCGCGTCCTTGGTTACCGGCCCGTTGTTTGCCTGGATGACGATCCGGAAAAACAAAGCCAGTGTGAAGGCGTGCCGGTAGTCGGCGCGCTGCGCGACGCACCGGCAATCGCCGCGGCGTGGCATATCGAATACGCGATCGTCGCTATGCCGGGCATGCCGAGGTCGAGGCTGACCAGTCACCTCCGGACCTGGTCAACCGTTTTCCCGAATATCGTCATCATCCCCGATCTCTTTGGCATCGCGAGCCTATGGATCGAAACCCGGGATCTCGGAGGCGTGCTGGGACTTGAGATCCGGCACAATCTTCTCAAGCCTGTCAACCGGTGGATCAAGCGCGCCGTGGATATTTGTGTTTCCGCGCTCGGGCTGGTGCTGATCGCTCCACTGATCCCGATTGCGATGCTGTGGATCAGGATCGCGAGTCCCGGCCGGGCCTTATTCGTTCAGGAGAGAGAGGGAGAGAATGGCAATCCGATCCGCATTCTCAAACTCCGTACAATGTACTCGGACGCGGAACAGATGCTCGAGCGCCACCTGGCTGAGAATCCCGAAGATCGCGCGGAATGGGATCAGTTCTGCAAGCTGAAGAACGATCCGCGCGTGATTCCTGGCATCGGGCAGTTACTCCGTAAAACGAGCCTTGATGAAATTCCGCAGCTCTGGAACATCCTCAAGGGCGAGATGAGCCTTGTTGGGCCGCGGCCGTTCCCTGCCTATCACAACAGCCGGTTCGATCCCGAATTCAGGACGTTAAGAATGCAGGTACGTCCGGGACTGACAGGGATGTGGCAGGTGAGCGCCCGCAGCGACGGGGATCTGGATGTGCAGGAGTCCCTGGACAGTTACTATATCCGGAATTGGTCGTTATGGTTGGATCTCTACCTTCTGATCCGGACCGCCCGTGTTGTTCTGACAGGCGCGGGAGCCTATTAGTCAGTGCGAATTGAAATAGACGAGCGCCTCGATCGGCGCGATCCAGGCAGGATCGATTACCACGGCCACCGAACGTTGCAGCAGCGTGAGTGAAATAATGAGGCGGGTCTTTTTGTCCTCCACCATTATTCCCTCGAGCCCCCTCAAAGGACCTTCATTGAGCCGTACCTTCGATCCGATCTTCGGGGTTGGATACGGCGTTGCCGTAAGACCGGAACTGCAGACGGCTTGAAGGGCCGATATTTCCGAGTCGCTAACCGGTTCCGGAATCTTTCCGAAACTTACAATCGAAGCGACGCACGGAGTCTTGAGAACTGCCTGGCGAACTCGCGGATCGAAACGGCAGAAGACATACCCCGGAAACAACGGTCTCTCGATCCTCTTGATCCGGTCCGACCACAGGCGGCGCGACGAATAAAGCGGCAGGAAGTCTTCGAAGCCGTTCGCCCGAAGCGTTTGCGCTGTGACTTTCTCCTTTCGGGGAGCTACCGTCAGTGCGAACCACGCAGTTTTTGCTGTCACCATCACCCGTTCTGATATCGTAATTTTACTCTCATAGTATTCGCTTCGTTTGCTCCGAGAGCAGCCTGCCGGCCACAGGCACGCGTAGCGTATATTAGCCTGCAGGAGAACGCATGGGCAGACGAGTCAGCATCGAAGTACCAGGTTTCGAGCACGACGCTCCAATTCCCGCAGCCTGCCGGGTCGGGTCCTTTCTGACCACGAGCGTAGTCTCGGGTAAGGAGCTGTTTACCGGCAAAATGCCGGAAGGAATCGAGGCGCAGTGCGAGCGGATGTTCGCCACAGTCCGCCTGATCCTCGAAGCGGCCGGGGGCAGCCCCGAAGACGTAGTGAAAATGACCGTCTGGATGAAAGACCGGTCCCAGCGTCCTCACCTCAACAAAGGGTGGCTGGAGATGTTCCCCGATCCGCATTCCCGTCCTGCCCGCCACACCTTCGCGGCACCCGACCTTCCGGGGTCCATGCTGGTGCAATGCGAAGTCACGGCAATCATCCCCGGGAAATAGCCCGCCGATCTGCGATAATAAAACTGCTCCGCTTCTTCCGCCCGCCAGTCGGATGAGGCTATTCACTCCTGGTCAATCAAGACGCCTCAATGAGGTGACGGGATTTGTGTTCCTTGCCGCGGGAATTCTATTCCTGTTGAGCATAGCGTCGTTCCATCCGCGTGACCCCTCCTGGGACACCGCTGCCGGTGGGGCGCGGACCTATAACCTCATCGGCCCCATCGGCGCGCATATCGCCGACATTTTCCTGCAGTCGTTCGGCCTTGCGGCGTTTCTCTTCCCTCTGCTGATCTTCGCGCTGGGCTGGAAATGGATCCGCTCCGAAGCTCTGGAGGCGCCCGTAATCAAGCTGCTCGGCAGCGCCATGCTGGTGGCGTCGGTCTGCGGCGCCGCAGCGCTGTTGCCGGACTGGCGCGTCTTCGATCATACGATCCTGCTCGGGGGCACGGCGGGATTCCTGATCGCCGATTCGCTCAAGCACTCGCTCAATCTGGCGGGCACTGCCGTGGTGCTCGCGACTTCCCTGGTCGTCTCCACTTACCTGGTCTCCACGTTCACGCTGGCGAAGCTCAGGGGCTGGTTTTCTCCGCTCTTCGGCGTCATCGCGCGCATGCGGGAGAACTGGCGCAGATCGATGGAACGGCGCCGCGAGGAGGCGCTTCAGAAGCTGGAAGACAGACGGCAGGCCGCCGAGGCCCGCGCGCTGGAGCAACAGCGGCTCCAGTATGAGGAAGCGACCGCGACGCTTCCGATACCCGATCCCGCTGTCACGCAGCGTACGCGCCGCCGCGAGCCTGAACCGGTTGCCGGGACCCTCCCGTGGGACGATCTGCCGGCAGAA
Source organism: Bryobacteraceae bacterium (assembly GCA_049516355.1). GTDB lineage: Bacteria > Acidobacteriota > Terriglobia > Bryobacterales > Bryobacteraceae > BOG-234. The sequence continues at coordinate 4,522 of JBEKTF010000130.1, forward strand.
CCGCTCCCGGCAGAAACGAGCAGCGAAATCCCCATCTGCCAGCTGGCCGAAACGCCTCCACCGGCAGCGGCGAATCTCGTTGAATTCCCGTTCAGTCAACCCATCAGGCGCGATACGCTTCCAAAACGGCAGACGATTTACCAGTTACCCTCAACTGAGTTGCTCAATGAGATCCCGGTCCGTTCCGCGTTTGACGAACAGGAACTCAAGAACACCGCTGCCGCCATCAAAGCGAAGTTCGAAGAGTTCAACGTCTTCGGTTCGGTAGTCCAGATCAATCCCGGCCCGGTCGTCACCACATTCGAGTTCAAACCCGAAGCCGGCATCAAATACAGCCGCATTACTACTCTCGTTGAGGACCTCTGTCTGGGCCTTCAGGCTGAATCGATCCTGATCGAACGCATCCCCGGCAAACCGACCATCGGTATCGAAGTTCCGAACACCAAACGCGAAGTCATCAGCCTGCGCGCGGTCATCGAGTCCGACGAATTCCAGGAATCAAGCTCGTTTTTGACGATTTCCATGGGCAAGGACATCAATGGGCGCATTAAAGTCGCGGCTCTCGATTCGATGCCGCACCTGTTGATCGCCGGTTCCACCGGATCGGGCAAGTCCGTCATGATCAACTCGCTGATCATGTCGATCCTGTACAAATCGACGCCCGACGAAGTCAAGATGATCATGGTCGATCCCAAGCGGGTCGAACTGGGAATGTATGAAGGCATCCCGCACCTGCTCACACCTGTTATCACGGATCCGAAAAAAGCCACCAATGCGCTGAAGAACGCCGTGCTCGAAATGGAGCGCCGGCTGCGATTGCTGGCCGAACAAGGCGCTCGAAACATCGATCAATACAACAAGAAAATCCGCAAATTACAAGCCGAGCCGCGAAGCCTCTTTGAGGATGAAGAACCGGTCGCGGAAGAAGTGAAGCCGCTGCCTTATGTCTTGATTCTCATCGACGAACTGGCCGATCTAATGATGCTCGAGGGGCGCAATGTGGAAGAATCGGTGACGCGTCTGGCGCAGATGGCGCGCGCGGTGGGCATGCATCTCGTCCTCGCGACGCAGCGCCCCAGCGTCGACGTGATTACCGGTATCATCAAAGCGAACTTCCCGGCTCGCATCAGTTTTCGTGTTGCCACGCGCGTGGATAGCCGCACGATCCTCGACGGCATGGGAGCGGAGCATCTTCTCGGTAAAGGCGACATGCTGTTCCTGCCGCCGGGATCGTCCCGATTCACTCGTGTTCACGGGGCCTTCGTCACCGAGACCGAGATCAACAGCGTAGTTGATTTCTGGAAGGCTCAAGCCAAGCCGGATTATGACCAGTCCTATCTCATCGCCCCGCCGAGCGAGGAGGGAGGGGACGCCGAGGCGGAGGATGCGATTCCGGGCGACCAGGATCCGATGTACGAAGAAGCGCTGCGAGTCGTGCTGGAGATGGGGAAGGCTTCGACCTCAACCCTGCAGCGGCGGCTTCGGCTGGGATATGGCCGCGCGGCGCGCATTCTCGATATGATGCATCGCGACGGGATCATCGGTCCGCCGGACGGCAGCAAGCCGAGGGAGGTGCTGAAGCGGCCCGAGTGGTTACGCGAAGTCGACCACGTATAGCCGCGTTAGTCGGTGCTCAGGCCGCGGGAAGCCAGAACGCGCAGATCAAGCCCCCATCGGCACGCGGTCTCATTCGTATCTCGCCGCCGTGGGCCTCGACGATCTTGCGGCACGCCGGGAGTCCAAGGCCCGCGCCAGGGTGCCTCCTTCCCTGAACCCGCGTGAAAGGCTTAAAAACCTTCTCGATATCCGCCGAGTCGATACCCATGCCGTTGTCTTCCACTTCAATAGCCCACCCGGTAGCTTCGGGTCGAGCTGAGACCCTGACCACCGGAGGAGCATCTCCCTTGAACTTGAGAGAATTGCCGATCAGGTTCTCCAGCAATTGGGTCAACCTTTCCAAACTTACGCTCACCTTGGGCAGATTCTCCGCCGTGACTGTCGCGCCGCAAGCACGGATCTCATTGTCCAGCGCATCAAGGACAATGTCGAACGCCAGCTGCAAAGAAACACCTTGTGAAGCGGGCGAATCGGCGGACTCGCGCAAGGCCAGGGAGTAACCCGACAAACCGTCGATCAGCGCGCGAATTCGCGTCGTTCCGGACAGGATTTCGCGAAATGCCTCCTCGCCTTCGACGCCGAGCCGGTCCTTTGCCGTTTCGCTCAGCAGCTCCGTGAACGCATGGACCGAGCGCAAAGGCTCACGCATGTCATGGACAAGCCGGTCCAGAAATTCCGCCCAATCAGTGTCTTCGCCGCTTGAGGAACTCATGTGGTCAGGCGGCCGGGATTTAGAATGGAATCAGTGGCAATCGGGTTACAGGGGAGGATCGATCGTCCATGGCGATTCCTCGCCATCGCCATTGTCCTCGTCATTGTCGTTTTATTTTACGCTGACTGGCGTGCGTACCAGGATGCCGCCCGGCAAAGTGACGAAGCAGAGCAATTTATCGGACAAACCAACAGCCTGCTTTCTTCAATCAAAGACGCGGAGAGCGGCCAGCGCGGCTTTCTTCTGACCGGGGACCGCAAATACCTCGGACCCTACGAAAAAGCCCTCTCCGAGATTCCCCGCGAACTGGACGACCTTTCGAAAACGGCGAAGACAGCGCCGCGAGAGGCTACGCAGGTCGCCCGGATCCGAACCCTGGTGAACGACAAGCTGGCGGAACTAAAGAGAACCATTGAAGTCCGGGATCTCGAAGGCGACGAGGCCGCCATGGCCATCATGCGGACCGGTGAAGGCAGGCTTACGATGGACGAGGTACGCGCCGCCGGCGCCGTGCTGGTCAGCCGCGAAGAGGCCGGACTTTACGAAACCGATAAGGCGGTGGATCTGAACGCCAACCGCTCCCGGATTATCGTTCTGGTGGGCTGTATCGGGCTGGTATTCCTGCTCTTCAGGCTGGGTTCGGCCGTCGACGCAGTGGTTCTCGAACGCGAACAGTTTGCCGGGCATGTCGAGGAATCCCGGCAACTGCTCGAGACCACCCTGGCCAGCATCGGCGATGCAGTGATTGTCACCGATGCCGGGGGCGCTATCCGCTTTATGAACCGCGTGGCGGCGAAACTGACCGGATGGCCGGCAAAAGACGCCGAGCACATGCTTCTGGAGGAGATATTCCAGCTTGTAGACGAGCGGACCAGAAGAGCTATCGAGAACCCGTTCCGGGCAGTGCAGCGCGAAGGCGGCCTTGGCGGGCACGGTGTGCTGGTCTCAAGAGACGGGACGGATGTGCCGATCGAAGGAAGCAGCGCCCCGATTCGCGATGCCGCCGCGAAGGTGTTGGGCGTAGTGCTCGTTTTCCGGGATGTGACCGCGCGGCGGATTGCCGAAAGGGAACTGGAGCGTTGGAAGAAGATCTTCTCCGGCGCGGGCTTCGGGATGTTTGTTATCGATCCGGGGAGCGGTGGGATCGTCGACATGAATGCCACGTTCGCGGCGATGCATGGATATTCGGTCAACGAATTGCTGGGAACCCCGTTATCTGCGCTCACACCGCAGGAATTACGCGACGATCTCGCGATAGCTCTGAGTACTGCGAGCGAAAAAGGCCGTCACATGTTCGAACAGCAGCACTTGCGGAAGGACGGCACCGTCTTTCCCAGCCTGATCGACATGACGACTTTCCAGGACGGCCGGAGGGATTTCTGGGCGGGCTATTGTTCGGATATTACTGAGCGTAAACGATTTGAAGATGCACTCAGGGAAAGTGAACAGCGCTTCCGCACACTCGCGAGCGCGCTCCCGCAGTTGATCTGGGCGACGGATGCCGAAGGGAACGTGGAATACGTGAACCAGGAATGGATCTCCTACGCGGGCTGGGCGTCCGGAGACGAGGTGCAGAAATATCTTCCGCAAGAGCCCTGGAAAGATCTGCTGCATCCGGAAGATCGCGAAGATTATTTACAGCGCTGGAACCAATCTCTTCGAAACGGCAGTACTTTTGAGGCGCAGTTCCGATTGCGCCGCGCGATCGACGGCGGTTACCGATGGTTCGTCTGCCGGAGTGTTGCGGTTCGGGACCGCGGCGGCAAGATCATCCGCTGGCTTGGCGGCTGCACCGATGTCCAGCAACAGATGGAGGGTGCCACGCAATTGAAGCTGGCCAACCAGGCCCTGCAACGATCGAATGAAGATCTGGAACAATTCGCATACGCGGCCAGCCACGATCTGCAGGAGCCGCTCCGCATGGTTTCGATTTACAGCCAGCTTTTGCAGGAGGAACATGGGGAGGCGCTCGGCAACCAGGCGTCGTCGTACATCAAATTCGCCGTGGACGGCGCCGCCCGCATGTCGAATCTGCTGCGAGCGCTGCTCACCTATTCCCGGGTTGCGAATGCGGCCGCGCAACCGTCCGAGAAGACGGGCGCGGGTCCCGCGGCTGCGGCCGCGCTGCTCAACCTTTCGACGATCATCGAAGATACCAACGCCGCGATCGAAGTGGGAGATCTGCCCACTGTCCAAATTCCGGAGATCCATCTGGTTCAGCTCTTCCAGAATCTGATTGGAAACGGCCTTAAATACCGGAAAGAGCAGTACCCGCAGGGTGAACGGCCGAGCATCAGGATCGCGGCCAGGTGTCAAAGCAACGGCTGGTGGCTCTTTTCCGTAGCCGATAACGGTATCGGAATCGAGCAGGAGTATCTGACGCAGATCTTCGGGATTTTCAAACGTCTGCACGGGCAGGCTTTCGAGGGAACGGGAATCGGCCTGGCGCTGTGCCAGAAGATCGTGGAACGGACGGGGGGGCGAATCTGGGCCGAATCGGAGCCGGGCAAGGGCTCCACATTTTTCTTTACTCTGCCGGGGGTGGATATTGGTGAAGACGTGCGCACCTTTTACAATACTGCTGGCTGAGGATAATCCAGGGGATGTATTTCTGGTGCGCCGCGCTCTGGAGAAACACGATCTCGATTGCAAACTGATCGTTGTGGAAGACGGTCAGGCCGCCCTCCATTTCATGGAAGAGGCGGACGCCGACGACGGAGTGGTGTGTCCGGATCTTGTGCTGCTGGATTTAAATCTGCCGCGCGCTACGGGGAGCCGGGTCCTGACACGAATCAGACAGAGCCCGCGCTGCACCAGGACTCCGATCATCATCATCACTTCGTCGGACTCTCCGCTGGACAGGGAGACCGCTGCAAGGCTCGGGGCCACCGGCTATTTTCAAAAGCCGGGCGATCTGGCGGGTTTTATGCAGCTCGGGCGGATCGTGCGCGATGCACTCGAGAAAAATGCGCGCGAACAGCAGCAGATTCAGTAAGACTGCTATTCTACGGTCAATTGCTCTCGTTCCGGAGAAATCGATGATCAACCTGAAGAATCGTTTTTTGGCGCCCACGTTCGGTGCGCTGCTTGTCTGTAGTCTGAGTGCCGTAGGTGCTGAAAAAGCGCCGGCGTGCGATCCCGATAATGGCGGCATCACTCTCCCCGCCGGCTTCTGCGCGCTGGTGGCCATCGACAATCTTGGCACCACCCGGCATCTGGCGGTCGCAGCCAACGGCGATGTTTATGTGGCGCTGCAGGGAACCGGGGAAAAAGGCGGCGTCGTGGCTCTCCGCGATACCAACGGCGACGGTAAATTCGAAGTGAAAGAACACTTCGGTTCGGAGAGCGTGACCGGGGTCGCCCTCCATAACGGATATCTCTATATCGCCACGCCTACGGGCGTTGAGCGCTACAAGATGACGGCCGGCAAGTTATCGCCGTCCGGCGATCCGGAAACCATTGTGACGGGCATTCCTTTCGAACGCCAGCATGGCGACAAGGGCATCGCGTTCGATGGAAAGGGATCGCTTTACATCAATATCGGAGCCCCTTCGAACGCTTGTCAGGAGAAGGATCGGACCGCGAAATCGCCGGGCCAGGACCCTTGCCCGATACTCGAAAAGCACGGCGGCATCTGGAAGTTCGACGAGAACAAGTTGAATCAGAAGATTGAAGACGGCATGCGCTTCGCTACCGGTCTGCGTCAGATGCCCGCAATCACCTGGCATGACGGCGCGGTCTACATTGCGATGAACAACCGGGACTCGCTAGATACCCTTTGGGGCACGGCCTTCACGGCGGAGGAGAATGCGGAGCGTCCCGCCGAGCCTCTTTATCGTGCGGTACAGGGTTCGAACTTTGGTTGGCCTTATTGCTTCTTCGATTACGGGCAACAGAAGTTCCTGACCAACCCGGAGTATGGCGGCGACGGAAAAACTTCCGACCGATGCGGCCAGTTTACCCCGCCGGTGGCAAGCTTTCCCGCCCACTGGGCGCCCGTCGACATCATGTTCTATACAGGCTCGCAATTCCCGGCGCATTACAAGAACGGCGCGTTCATCGCCTTTCATGGGTCGTGGAACCGCGCCCCGATGCCCCAAGATGGTTACAACGTGACCTTCCAGCCGTTCGCCAACGGAAAACCATCGGGCAAGTTTGAAGTCTTCGCCAACGGGTTTGCAGGCGCAACTCCGTTGATGCAACCCGGAAAGGCGGCCGCCCGCGCGGATGGAGTGGCGCAGGCGCCGGACGGATCCCTTTACATCGCCGATAGCCAGAAGGGTAAGGTCTGGCGCGTCATTTACACCGGCGCACGATAGCGGAACAGCGACTTCAAGTTCAAGTCGCGTCTACTGACGCAATTTGCGTTAAAAGGCGCAGTATTAATTTGTCGTTCTCCCTTGTTTTCAGTGACTTGGGAAGGCTCTTAACTTGCCACACACGATTCAATATGATCGAGAATGGCACTATATTACTTATCGACGATGAACCTCAGATACGCCGCGTTCTGCGATCCGCACTACTCTCGCAAGGGGCGAACGTCATCGACCTCTCAAGCGGCGAAGAGGCCCTCGATCTGCTGCGTAAGTGCACCGTCGACCTGATTTTGCTCGATATGAACATGCAGGGAATGGGAGGGCTCGAGACCTGCCGCGCCATTCGCGCAGGGAAAGACATCCCCATTATCATCGTCTCCGTGCGCGATTCGGACAGCGACAAAGTAGAGGCACTGGATGCCGGCGCGGACGACTTTGTGTCGAAGCCCTTCAGCGTCGATGAGTTAATGGCACGAATCCGGGCAGCACTGCGGCGCACCGGGTTTGCCACGGACACGACCCCGAAGCGCGTCTCGGTTCCGAATCTGGAAGTGGATTTCGAACTGCGCCGGGTGGTTGCCAACGGCGTTCTGGTGCGGCTGACTCCGACGGAGTTCGATATTCTTCGCTACCTGGTCTCACATAGCAACAAGACCGTCTCGCACCAGCGTCTGCTCCACGCGATCTGGGGGCCGGAATATGGCAGTCAGATCGAGTATCTGCGCGTGTTTATTAATCAGTTGCGCAAGAAAATCGAACCACCCGGCACCAAGCCGACATTCATCACAACGCAGCCGGGTGTCGGATATCGTTTTGCGCTCGTGAGCGAGCCCGCTTCACGCGAGCCCGTCGCAGCTTCGTAGAACGCGGCGACATTCACCTGCCTTGGGTCAGGCGACTGGAACTTCTTTCCCGGCACAGAAGCGGTCGAATGCTTCCTTTAGGACCTGCGCGATCTGAAACGCATCGCGCCTCTCGATATCGCTCCGGTGCATCATATAGACCGGTTTGCCGTTCTGGAACAGCGCAATCGACGGCGAGGATGGCGGATAATCGGAAAGAATATTGCGGAGATGTGCTACCGCCGCGTCATCTCCGCCCGCGAATACTGTAGCCGCCTTATCGGGCCGGACGCTGTGCTGCAACGCCATCCCGATTCCTGGGCGCGCTTTGCCCGCGGCGCATCCGCAGACTGAATTCACTACCATCAGAACCGTACCGCTTTCAGGGGCGAGAACGCGATCGACATCGGCGGGCGTGCGCGTTTCTTCCACGCCATAGCGCGTGAGGTCCTCACGCATGGGAATGAGGAGTTGTTGAGGATATGCCATCTCAACTAAACACTACCAGATGAGGCCTGGCGATGGGACGGTTACCGTCGAGGAGGCATCAAAGACAGACACTCCCGGCACATGCCCCGATGCCACCGAAGATCGAGAATTGCAACCTTGTGGGGGCACACCGCCCCGCACCGTTTGCAGACTCCGCGATCGAGAGGCCATTGGTGAGACCTGAACCGGCAGACTACTTTCAGAAATAACTTCATCGGGTTCATTCTCCTGTCCCGAACACTCTTATGCGTCCGTTTTATGCGTCCATCGAATACGAGCCACGTCCGCAATTCGCACCGTATCAAAAAACGCATAAGCGCCGAATAAATCGGCGTAGTCATTCCATTAGGAAATTTGAGGATTGCACGGGAACCACACAGCGCGAACGATCAGCCAGGCGGCGCCGATCAACCAACCCAGCAGCGCCTGATACTCGCGATTCTTCCGGTAGAGCGCGAGAGAGAAATGGTCTGGGCCGAACTGCGAGGGCCATCGAGGGAACAACAACGGCACGCGCACGGCGAAGTCGGTATAGCCGGGGAGAATCGCCGCCAGGTGCTGCTCCTCCAGTTCAATGGCCGGCAGGTAGACGAGCGCGAACAGAATGGCAAAAAGGAACGCCAGCCCGATACTGCGAGCCGCGGCCGCAAGCCCCAGGGCTGTGACCAGAGTTCCCAGGTAGAGGGGGTTGCGCGTGAACGAATAAGGTCCCGAAGTCGCAAGACGCTGGTCTTTCCTGAGGTGCCCGGCGGCCCAGGCGCGCAACGCCAGTCCGCAGGCGGAGAGCGGGAGCCCGATGGCCAGCGATATGGCGTCGGGATGCGAGAACCAGGCGAATGCCGCGACCATGACGAATCCGGCGGTGACGCGCAAGCGGGCGACAGTATCGGCGTAGCGTTTGGGAAACCAGTGCCGCCGCATGGGTCTAGCTGCCCACAGGACAGCTGACGCGCGACGCCAATGCGGCGAAAACCTGCTCCGGTGTAATCGCCCGCATGGACGGGTCGATCGCCGTGCCGCGCCGGTGGGTCGTGCGCGCGCCAGGCGTGCGGAAGACCTGGAAATCACCACCGTAGGGACCGTTGCGAGCCGGATCGGTTGGGCCGTAGATGGCAACGCCCGATTTATTCAATGCCGCGGCGAGATGCAGCGGGCCGCTATCGACGCCGACCACCAAAGCGGCGCGGCGTGTCGCATCGATCAGGCCTGGAATCCCGCTTTCGTGCGGCAGAGTCCCGGCAACCGTCGGGACCGTTCCGGGTGGTCCATTCAGCACGAGTGGAAGACCCAGTTTCTGATGCAGGATCGCGGCGAGGCGTTCGTAATATTCCAGCGGCCATTGCTTGGAAGCCCAGCCGGCGAGCGGGCTCGCGAGCACGAACGGTGTATCGGGCAAGTGGCCCTCGGGGACCCCCTGGGGGAGAGGAAATACGCGCACGAGGTTTGTTGCGCCGGCACCTGCCGCAAGGTCGAGCGCCTGATCGACCACGTGAACGGCGCCGCTCTGGACGCGCGTCGAATAGAATAATCCCGCCGGACGCTCGCGCACGACGCGAGAGCCGAATCCGGCAATGCGTTCGGGCCGGGCGAGGTGAGCGATTAATGCGGACTTGGTCAGGCCCTGAAAATCGACCGCCAGATCGTAATGCTCGGCGCGCAATTCGTCTTTGGTGCGCCGCCAGGAAAGCGGGTCGTCGCGGCGGAAAACGACGATGCGATCGACGAAGCCATTACCCTCGAGCAAAGGAACCCACTTGGGCTCAACCACCCATGTGACGCGCGCCGAGGGAAAACTGTGTTTGAGCGACGCGGCTCCGGGCAGGGCGTGAACAATATCGCCCATCGCTCCCAGACGGACGATGAGGATGCTTTTCACCTCTACTGGCAATTAACGAGTCTAACAGGATCAGATGCCGTGCTATTCGTACATACAACGGCTCCGAACGGCCCCCATCTCCAGAATGCGACCGGAGAGAACCCGGCTTCCGAGAGTTCTTCTTCGAGTTCGCGTCTGGTGAATTGATGTCTGGGGCGTCCCGGAAAGCACGACCCTATGCCAAACACGGGGCGGCGAAACGTCAGTCTACGGACCGTATTGGCGATACGTGGCGTCCAGGTCAGCTGGGCGCCTTTGCCGGACCGGATTGCGCCCGATACAAGAACCCGCGAGCCTGGGCAAAGATGAGGCTGGAGACTTTTCATGAATTCAATCCGGCGCCGGCGCGGCGAGATGTACGTGTAGCCATTCCATCCGATAATTGCAGCGTCCCAGGTCCCCAGGTTCTCCGGGATTTGGCAGGGGAGCGCCCATTCGATCCGCGCCTCGATTCCCCGGTCGGAGAGCGCTCGTTTGCCCGCGGCAACCATGGAGCGGCAGCAGTCGAAGCCTTAGCCCTATAGCCCCGGCGGGCCAATGCGATCAATTCGCGGCCTCCTCCGGCGGCAGCTACGAGCATGCTGCATCCGGGAGTGAAGAAACGGTCGATGGCAATTTCTTCACAGAACTGCAAGCCGGAGTCAAGGTAGGCTGCCCCTGTATATTCCTTTCCCTCGCCGTAGCTCCACTCTGAAACCAGGTCCGTAACGGAATCGGGAAGCAATCCAAGCCAGAAGCCCTCAAACAGAGCCTGGCTCCCCGAATGGAGCAAGTGGAATATCCGGTATGCGGTGACGTAAAAGGCGGCTGTCAGCGATTTCAGCAAAGTAGTCGGGCGCGTCATCGCTATCGGCTGGAAAGCATTCCTGAGGCTAGCAGATCCGTCTTATCGATCATTCTCACGCGGCGAATTGCGATGATACTTCTTGTATGCAAGCGCAAAGTCATGGCCTTCTGATCGACGCCGACGCGGGCCCCGGCATTCTCCACGGTCTCACCGGCGTCATTGCAGGACATCACGGCGATATCGGCACCGTCTCGATTATCGAGAACACCGCCGCGGGCGCGCGGGTGTATTTCGAAGTGACCACGCCGGCGTGGGAGGCGATGCTCGAAGAGCTGCGCGCACTGCCGATCGTCCGCAGCCTGAATCTCGTGAAGAGCATGGAGCAGATTTACGGGAAACGA
>JBEKTF010000131.1:0-15316 GCA_049516355.1 Bryobacteraceae bacterium
CTGGAGGGTGGTCTGTGCGATCAGGAAATCGTCGACAAAGAGCTGACGGCCGATGTCGATCGGTATGACCCGAGGTGGATTGTTGATGTAATACGGAGTTCGCAGTGCCTGGGTCGGCGTCGTGGGAGGCGGGAAATTCTTCGGCATCGCGATTCCGTTATAGAGAACCTGTCCACCAGGTATGGTCGTGACGGTTCCTCCGTAGACACCTGCGATGTCACTGGTGCTCAGAGCGCGCGCGTAGATTCGCACTTCATCCAGAGAGCCGGTAAACAAATAAGCTCCACCCAACGAGGGGCCTCCCAGCCCCAGGGAGTTGACGCTGCTGGCATCGGAAATCGTCAGGTAATAAACCGAGCTCAGGCCGCCATCGACATAGAACGAGATATCCTGTCCCGGCCTGATGATCACCGCAACATGATGCCACTTCCCGTTGTTGATTGCGTTGCTGCCGTCGACGAAGTCCCTGACGGTGCCTGCAATGTTGTCTCCGCCAAGGTGCAACGCGAGGTAACCGGCGGCTGTGGTTTCGAAGATATACCCATCCTCGCTGCCGTCGGTGTTGTAGTCTTCGACGATCGCCTCGGTACGCGTGGAATTGGTCGTCTGGATCCAGGCGGCGATCGTCATGTCGTTGCGCAGACTCAGACTGGTCGTGGGACTGGTGTAGACGTAATTCGTGCTGCCATCGAAGCTGAGAGCCTGGTTGACCGCGCCGGGAACGGGAGTGACCTTGCCGACAATGTTGCCGTAGATGTTGTCTCCGGAGGTATCCAGGACGGTAGTGCCGGTGATTGTACCGGTGTCAAAGGTCCAATCCGCAAGCGCTCCCGGGACGGCCGGCGCAGGCGGCGCCTGGACGACTGGTACCCGCCGATATCGCCCGAAGCTTTGCGGATTAGTAACTGCGGTATCTGCAGGAGAACCCGGGGCTCCCGGAGCCTTCACCGTAACCTGTGCCCAATCTACGGTCGTGCATGCCAGAAGAAGTGCGGTTATAGTTATCGCGCTGTTACGCAAGTCCGACAGCTTCATTCCAGATATCCTCGAACCTGCAGCCACTATCGAAATGCCCTGAAACTCCTTAAAGTATACACGCTTATTAGCATCAGCCCGCCGCTTGCCGAGGTTTTTACCGGATTGTTTTGGATCTTTACGTACACCACCGCCTACTGAAGCGGAAGTAAAGTTCCGGGCTACGCGGAAGGCTCTGTGACCGGCTTCAAGAACGCAGATAGTTATCATTCATCCGCAGACAGTTCAAGGCTTGACTCCCGTCACGTAGTACTGCGCTCCAAGGGGGAGGCCCGTCAACGCCGGTTCAATAATGCGCATGAAGCGGATGAACCGGGGAAAGTAGAACAGGAATCGCGTTGAACCGGATATCTTAAAGCCGCCTTGCCTGAGGAGCGTCCGGGTTTCCAGGTGGGACAGCGTCACCGCATCCCGATCGAAGGGGATGCGCCGCATTACCATCCGCGTTCCGGGGTTCCACGGATTGTTCTCAAACAGGGCAAAGTGGCCGCCCGGAGCCAGCGACTTGAAAATGGCGCGCACCGCCGCTGGACGTTCCGGCGGTTCAATGTGATGGAAAACACCGTTCACATAGCACAAATCGAAAGGGGCTTCGTCCTCAAGCGACTCCAGTACCGTGAACCGGATGCCAGGAGTTCCGTGGCGCTGCTTCGCCAATTCGAGCGCATTTTCAGACGTATCCACACCAACTACTGTCGAACCGGGAAAAGTCTTCGCAAGATGGGCTGCCGTCTCTCCTGTCCCGCAGCCGAAATCGAGGATGCGGGACGGATTCCAGGCCCGGGGCAGGTTCCGCCGGAGGTCGTCGACGCGCGCCCCCATGAAGTACGAAGGGTCTTCTCCAGACAGGCTGACGCCCATCCGAAGCATCTCCTCATACTGTTCGCTCAGATCAAAAAGAGTCTCGCTCATCTTGACGCAGCCACCGCCTGCATAACGGGCTCATGCGAACGCAGATAGTTCAGGCGGTCCTCCAGCAGTCCAAGGATATAATCGCAAGCGCGGGTGGTCGCGAGAATAATGGCTACCGAGAAGCACAGAGACATGGCGATGAACCGGGACCAGTGCTCGTAGGTGGCTCCCGTCCGCACTAACTGGAGGAAACTTGGCACGACCAGCACACCGCCGCCAAGCAGCAGCAGAGTGGGAACCAGCCAGAAATAACGGCCGTGGAGGAAGGATTTCGCCGCTGCGGTGAATGGTCCGGTCTGTTCACTACCCAGCGTGATGCCAATGATCCGGGAAGTGACATAGCTAGCTGAGAACAAAAGGCAAGCCGCAATGGCGGCAAGGTGGCTGACGATGAACCGGTAGATCATCCACTCTTCGACAAAATGGTTTGTAAGATAGAACACGGCGGGCCCGATCATAAGAACAAACGCCGCCGTCAGACAACCAAGCCCCATAAGACTCAAAGGACGTTCAGGCCTGTAGAGGAAGGCCGCTTCTATGATGACCTTCAGGAACCTTAGTCCGTCGCTTACCAGCTTCAGCTTCGATCGGCCCTCGCGTTCGGCGTAAGGCATATCGATTTCGCGGATTTTGAGACTGCGGTCGAGCATGGCTCGAGCGCTCATGGCGGGAGTGAAATGCATTCCTGTCGGGAGCGGCTCCAGTTTCCCGAGGCTCTTTCGCCTGACGACTCGCATGCCGCTCGCGGTGTCGCGCACCCGAGTGGATGAGAACAAACCGAGCAGAAGAGCAAAGATAGTATTTCCAATCCGGCGCACCAGAGGCATTTGACTCTGGGCATTCATCCGGCAGCCGATCACGACATCGGCGTTTTGGTCCTCGATCGCGGAACACAAAGTGGAGAAGAACCGTGGGTCGCAGGTGCCGTCGGCATCCAGAAATCCGAGCAGCTCGGCGTCGGATTGCCGCCAGGCTTCCTGAATCGCCGCGCCATACCCGCGGTTATGCTCGAAACCGATGACCGTGATTTCGTGGTCATGCTTCCGCGCCAGTTCCAACGTTCGGTCCGTTGAGCCGTCGCTGACGACCGCGATGTCAACCCCGGTCACTGGGGAGGTAGTCAAAATATGCCGGCGCGCGTCGAGGGAGCGGCGAATAATCGGTTCGATGCTCTGTTCCTCGTTATAGGCCGGAATGGCGATCAACAGTTTCATGATATGTCCTTCCAAAACAGACTTTCGATCTATAGCATCTCGTTCTTATGCAACTATCCTTGATCGGTAACCCGCCGCAAAAGCGAAGTCCAACGCGGCAGGATGGCGGACCAATCCAATAACTCCACGCGGCTTCGCGCGTTGCGCGAAAGCGTTGCCGCCAGCCCGGGCTGGCTCAGAATACTGGCCACACTTGCCGCCATGGCGTCCGCATCGCCAGACGGAGTCAACATGGCATCGGCGGCGTGACTGCACAGGTAAGGAATCCCACCTACCTCTGTGGTGACAACGCAAGCACCGCACGCCATTGCTTCGATTACCGTCACCGGGCAATTATCCACGGAAGAGGTATTGAGAAAAATGTCTCCGGAATTGATCCACCGTGCGATCTCGGTCTTGGGAAGTTGTCCCAGGAATTGAATTCTATTATCGACGCCGAGTTGCCTGGCAAGAGACCGGGCCTCCTGCAGACTTCCGTCGCCCTTGTCGGGCCCCGCCATGGTGAGCTGGATATCCGGGAATCGCTCCTTTAATTGGGCTAAAACGCGGACCGCAAGCGCAGGTTGATAAATATGGTGGAATGCCCGGATCCATACAAGCCGCGGCCGGGCCGAGTCTCGAGGCACGAACGGATAGTGGGCCAGGGCAATTGCATTCGGCAGCACCTGGATATCCGCCCGGTACTCGCGCATTTCCTCGAACAGGTAGCGCGAGGGCGCCGTTACCGCCGCGGCGGACTGCAGCAGTTTTTTCACGGACCAGCGATGGCGCCGGCCGAACTCGGGGAGGTTCCCTCCATGAAGAGTAAGAATGTAGGGTTTGTTCATCATTCGCAGCAGACCACAAACGGCGGCCGCCCAATAAAAAGCGGGCCCGCTGTAAAGATCCACTTGCGCGATCCAGTAGCCATCCCGGGTGCGCCACGCCGTGGATAACATATCGACGAGCCTCCGCACTCTGCCCGGCCGGTGCGACGTGGTGCTTACCTGCCACCCGCAGCTGGGCAAACGTTCCGCCAGATCTTCACATACGCTGCGATTTCCGATTGATTTAGAGAGAAAGTTGCCGACGATCAACAGGGAGCCAGGGTTTTCCGGCGCCGGTTCGGGCGGGATATTTGAGAGTTGTGGGGATATTGCAGCCATTGGAATCACTTCTCCTGCAGGGGCTCGGGGCCATTTAGTAATGAAACGGGTCCCCGGTCACCGTGCTGACCGGCGGCAAAAAGGGGCTTGAGGTGTGGTGGTGCTGCATCGGGCTCGAGAAGCCAGAACGTGCGCCCCTTGAAGTAGTCGAATAAACGCCGGTTCTCCTGATCCGACATTTCCCAAGCCCAAACTACTTTAGAAGCGTCAATGTTTGCCCGGTTATACACCCACTGCTGAACCGGCGGGTGATCGTCTGCGTAACGGACCAGCACCACGTGGAGACCGTCCGTGGATTCCAGCTCTTTTTGAATGCCGGCACGCTCGCTCGAAAACACATCCCGCTGGGGGAAGACCATGGAATCCTGAATCAGGTTGAGAGCGGAGCAAAGGATCACGCCGGTCGACAGCGCGATTCCTATTTTCCGCCGGTGAATCTTTACCGCCGAAAGCCAGCGGAGCGAACTCATCTTCAGCACTGCCGCCAGACCGATGACTGGTCCAAAGTAGTGGATCTGATTCCACGACTCCAGGGCGAGAGCAACGATGAAGACTCCCAGGATTGCCAGTAGAAAACGCAGCGGCGGGGAAGCGTATATAAATACCATCGGAAGGCACAGCATAAGAAAGAAATTTCCGAACAGGAGATCCTTCGCCATCCGCAATCGCCAGGGCTGCGCGGCCGCCCAGCCACGCAAGGTACCCAGAGTGTCAGCAGCTTGATAGTGCGGTTCGGTTTCGAGAAAGTAGCGCTTCAAGACCGTGTGCCGAAATGACGGGGCGGGCGTGCTCGACTGCCACACGAATAGCGGCACGACGGAATAGGTCTTATGAATGGTTGTATAAGGCAGGTGCAATGGATTTCCCGTCACGCGCCAGTTGTAATACGACATGGCTGTCGCACCAACCAACAACAACACGCTCGCCGGAACCAGTACAGCGCGGACTCGTTCGAACAGTTGGGTCCCGCTCCTGCCGAACATCCACAGAAGAACGGCGATTGCGGCGGGCACAATGACGGCCATTCCCTCCCACGGTCGGCTGTTCAGGAGGATGACTATACCTAAAGCAAATAACAAGCTGTAGCGTACGGGCCGGCAAGGAAACGGGCGAAATTGTTTCAGTCGAGCCAGGGCGCCCAACACGATACAGGCGCCGATTGCGGCCGGTGCCCCGCCCCAGTAGGAATTCATCCACGCGTGACCGATTCCGAATTGGAGCCCCGTGGCGAGAGCTCCCAATGCGGCCCATCGCCCCGGCAACCAACCTTGCAACATCCAGCATACGGAGCCCACCATAAGGCCGATGCTCAGGACCACTCCCCACCAGGGATGCCCGAACAGAACCTGTCCCGCAGCCAGCAGAAGACCCTGCGCCGGGGGATACTTCGACATGTAGGTGGGAAAAGGAAGCACGTGTATCGTTTCAAAGAACTGCCAGAGGGGGTGCGCAGGATTAGTAACTCTTCCCTGGGAGAAGGTATCGGACGCCAACAGGTAACTGAATTCATCAGGTATCCTGGGTACCGGAACAGGGTGTGAAGACAATAGCAGGAGACGGCCGGCGATCGGAACCAGGGCTACCAGTAAAACGGTCGCCGCGCGATGGCGATCGAACATGCCCGACACGGAAGCGCATCGCCGGAACATTCTTCGAAAGACCGCCGGATACAACCAGAAAAATGCCAGCACAACCGCAATAATGCAAAGGTTCAGCGGCGAGAGCCCGGAGGCGCCGACTAACGTCACCGTTTTTTGAACCAGGTTATGCATGAGGAACATGGAGAATGAAATACCGGGTCGCGCCAATTCGCTGCCAGCCGGCGGGCGGAGGAACTCCTTCAGGCAGCCTTCGAGAAACGATCACTTCTGCACCAGCGCGAGCAAGCGCGCCGATAATTCTGCTCCTGGTGGCCTCGTCCGCCTTCCAGAAGCTGTCTTCGCTGGTGACGTAAGCTCCGGAAAACAGCTCGGCGACAATTTTCGCCCGTGCGAGCCGGGCCCATTTGACGTGATCGTGGTTGGAATAGGTAAGAGAACCGACTCGGGCTCCCTCTCCCACGCCGATTTGCCGCAATCCTTCCACTACCTGCCAGTCCTCCGACGGGGATGCTTCCGGACGCGTCGCGGCAAAAGCGGTGTGAGAGCTTGGCAGGCCGGCGGTCAAAGCGAACGCGAGCACAATCGCGCAGGAAGCAGATTTCAACCGGAACCCTGGCGCCATTCGGGCGGGAATCCGGAGCAGAGCGAAACAACCTGTATAAAGCAACGCCACGAAAGGCGCCAGATGCCTGGGCTCCGAGTAAACCAGCAAATACATTATGAAAGCAGCCAGAGCGGGGAGAATGACGGGTAACGTGACGCTCCGGAACGCAGACATACGAGGACGTGCGCCGCAATAGATCAGAGCCAACCACGAAAGGACCAGGACCGGCGAGAAAAGCAGATAGGCATGCCCGCTTTGAAACAGCTGTACGGCATGTAGGTTCAGCAAAAGCGCATACATATACCTCGCATTGCTGAGGACTTTGCGGAGCTGCTGGCGTGCATCAAAAGGAGCGCGGAGACCTTCGTTCCAGTACGAAGGATCGTACCAGACAGGGTAGGTGCCGCCCGTAGATCCCGCGAATGCAAATACCGATGGAGAATCGAGAATCCTTCGGGTGGGATGCGCAGCTATCCCGGTCGACACGGGGCCGGCCGTCCAGTGCGGCGCCACCTCTGATGGAGTGCCCAAAGGTTCACCTTGCCAATGACGATAGGTCACCCCATCCACGTACCAGGCGTAGTTCAATTTCCCGCTATCACCGAAGGTGAGGCGATGTTTCGTCGAAGAGAGCAGGAATACGAGAGGGCTGGCCAGCACCACGAACAAGAGGAGAGCGAGAAGAGATCGCCGAACCGGTACATGAGATCTCCGGGCCAGAATTATGCCCACCATCAGAAAGACAAACGAGAGCGGAAACAGCGGAGCTTTGGCGATATAGCCCAAACCAAGCACCACGCCAAGACCCGCGAAATAAGGCCAGGCTATCGATCCGGAGGCGATTCGAACAAGAATTCCCGTGGCCAGAAACGCGAACATTGCGAGCAGCATGTCGGGAGAAGTAACACTCACCGTGATCAGACAAAGGGAGGTCCAAAGAAATATGACATAGCCAGCCACCTGGACGAGCCAGGCGGGCGGGTTTTCGCGATTGTCCCGACAAGCGGTCAACAGAGATCGAAGGAAAAATTCGAAACTCGCAGCTGCCAGCAGAAAGATGAGGAAGTTCACACCGTGCACGACGGCAAACTCGTGGCGGGGCGACGGATGGGTCAAGGCGAAGGCGATGCCGATCGCAGCCGGATAGAGGGGACTCCAATATCCATTAATCAAAGCTCCCGCATGACCATGGGCGAAAGCGTCTCCCATGTCCAGGTATGAGATTCCGTCGGTGGCCATCGTATCGCGGGCGGTCCAGGCCTGCGACGCTCCCGCCGCGATGGCGAACAGCCAGAAGATAATCCGAATCTTCCTCAGCAACCGGTTGTGTCTGGTTGATTCGGTCGGAGACTGGCTATCTGCCGCGGTAATTGCGACCGCGATGGTCTCGGGTGCGGATGAGCCGGGGGCCGGGCTTGTGAGAGAGTAACTCTTCATTGGCTTACTGCGCTTTCCACCTGCGCGTTGCGGCCAGGAACGCGGTTGATTACGGCCTGGAATTTACCGGATTTGTTCCTGGGAATCGATTGCACTTCCTCTACGCTGACCCTTACGGAACTGGTCAAACGCTGCTGGATTCTGCGGACCACATCGTCGATATCAGCCTGGCCGAAGCCCGCCGCCGGGACTACTTTGACGCGGATGTGATCGATCGCTTCCTGAATGATCTGCCCCTCGCGAATGTACGGCTGATCGGCGAAGATTCCGTGAAAACGCACCATCAAGCGCCCATCCGGGCCGACCACGACGTCCTCGACGCGGCCAACCACTTCCTTGATAACGGGCATCGCCAGGCCGCAAGGGCACGGCTCCGCATCCCACGCCGCCACGTCACCCAAACGGTAGCGGATGAACACCTGATAGTTGCGGATAAGAGAGGTGGTGACCACCTCGCCCGGTTCCCCGGGATCACACGGTGTCCCGTCAGGTCTTAGAATCTCGACCACGCCGGCATCGGGACTGAGGTGGAGCCGGCCCCGTTGGCATTCGCTTGCAAAGAGCGCACTTTCGACTGTGCTGTATTCCTCGAATACTCTGGTCCGCCAGGCCCGCTCCATAATGTCCCGCATGTCGGAGGTGAGCTTTTCGCTGGTGGTGACGATTGCGCGGAGTTTGGGTACCTGAAGTTTTTGATCCAGGATGAGCTGAGCCAGCAGATAGTAGGAAACGGCATATCCCGTCATCCACTGGATGCCATGCTTGCGAAGAGCGTCGACATAAAACCGCGCGGTATCGGGGCGCAGGTGGAAGGGAGAGAAATACACTTGCCGTTCCGCGGCGTTGTAGCGGTAAAACGGACCACGGCTGAGCGGATCGGGCTCCGCCATTCTGCCCGAGAAGGTGGCTCTTGGCATCCGGAACGACACGCTCGCCCAACGCGCCGAGCGGGCTTCCCGAAGCGCCAGCGAGTTGCGAATCTCCGGGATCTTCCAGATGGTGCGAACGGGTGTGCCGGTGGAACCGCTGGTGTGATAGGTGAAGCGTGGCCACGACCTTACCCCGTCGGACAAGAAGGACTCGGGTTCGGCGCGCGTCGGTTCTTTCGGCAGAAGCGGCAGGCTCCTGAGGTCGCCGGCGAGCGCGGCTTTTCGTTGGGTTGGGCTCCAGGTGTTCCTGTAGTAAGGTACCCGGGTCGTGGCGACGCGGAGCAACTCCGTCACTTTGGCTTGTTGCCATCTGTGCCATTCCAGGG
This sequence comes from Bryobacteraceae bacterium, assembly GCA_049516355.1. GTDB lineage: Bacteria > Acidobacteriota > Terriglobia > Bryobacterales > Bryobacteraceae > BOG-234. The sequence continues at coordinate 9,204 of JBEKTF010000131.1, forward strand.
GACTGAAGCTTTCCCGCTGGAGGTATTCGCGGACATAAGTTCCGTAGGGAGGGGCGAAACGCAGCCAGCGCCAGTAAGCCCCATAAGTACTGACGGCGCTGTGCTGAGCCCACAAAGGGAGATGCTTGTAGAGATCTGTTGCCAGGCTCATCAGGTGGCGCTCGCTATCTTGACATCGACATAATCTTCGTCGCCATCGGCGCTTTCGTCTCCCAGGACCTGCCGGTAGACCTTGCAGATCCGGGCCATAATGCGATCGGCGCTGTATTGCGATTCGACTCGCGCCTTGAGCCGTGTTCCCAATTCATCCCTGGTTCCCGGAGAAGCCAGCAAATAACGCAGCCCCTCTGCCAGCGATTGTGGAGAAGAAGGAGGGACGAGAAGACCGGCGGCGCCATCGTCCAGAACTTCGGGACACTGTCCCACATTGGTTGCCACGACGGGCAAACCAGCCATTCCGTATTCAAGCAGCGCGAGAGGCAAACCTTCTGACCGCGACCCGAGAACGCCTATTGCGCAGGCGCGAAGAATCGCCGGGACGTCGCGCCGTGCCCCCAGGTAGGTCACGTTCCGGGACAGGCCCAAAGCAGAAATCTCGCGAAGGACGGAATCGCAATATGCCTTGTCCGCGTAATCCCCGACGAGCAGGAGGTGGGCTTCCGGTACGTCGGCGGTCAACAGACGCATGGCCTCAAGGAGATTTGCATGGTCCTTCTGCGGACGAATGTTCGCGACACAAACGATGCGTTGCCCGGGGTTCCCTGGCAAGGGAGCATCGAGTCCGGAGCCGCCTTCGAGCTGCACAAGGTTTGGAATGTACCGGACGCGTTCGGATGGCACACCCAATGCGCGCCGCGACCACTCCTCCAGCGGACGGTTCACGGCGACCACGCCCCCGATACTCTTCGTGGCTAGCTTATAAAGCCATACCGGCCGATCGTTGAATGCATAGCGCCCATAGTGATCGTGCCAAACGACCGCGGGAAAAGGAGGAAACAGCGAAGCCAGGCGTGCAAAAAACAACGCCGAAGCGTGCGCGTGCAGAATTCGAATCTGGCGGGCTCGAATAAATCTGACGAGTGCCAGGACGGCCGACGGATCGAGAATCGACCGGCGGCCAAGTGATACCCGTCCTACATGCGGGGCCACCAGGTTTGCCAGCGGGCCCTCTTCTCTGGTGGTGCAAAGATACGCGTCGTAGCAATCCCGCGGCAGCAGATTCGACAGATTGATTGCCGCACGCTCAGCACCACCGATTCTGAGGGCGTCCACTACGTGCATGACGGCGACACGAGGCATTAATTTGCGCCTCCGGCGGCTCGGCTTACCGCGACAGGACTGGCATCATAGAGGTCCCACTCTTCGAGCAACAGCTCTCGAATCGCCTTTTGCAATCCCGCGAGAGAGAATTGTTGGGACCACTCCGCGGCGGCGTGACGCATCGGAGCGTACGACAGGGGGTGTTGGGCAATGTCCGAAATCAGACTGGCCAGCATATCGATATCGCCCGGCGAGGCTACCAGGCCGCGGCCATTCTCGAGCATCTTCGGAACGAATCCGCGGTTGGAGCCAATGGCTACGAGTCCAAACGCCATCGCTTCCGCGATTGCCTTGGGCCAGCCTTCGGCTTCGGAAACAAGGGCCAGGACATGCGCGCGTTCCAACCTGCGCAGGACCTCGTCAAACGTCACGCCACCGGTAAACTCGACGGCGTCCGCAATGCCAAGCTCCGAGGCGAGGGCGCGCAGCGATGGTCCTTCGGGGCCATCGCCAATCACGGTGCAGCGCACGTCCCAGCCGTCCTGGCGATTCTTAGCAACGGCGCGAAGCAGGACATCCACGTGCTTCTGCCACGTGAGCCTTCCTGTAAACAGAACCTGCAGAGGTTCGCCGGCCCACACTCGCACCGCGGCCTGCCGCGCCCTCTCAATATGATCTTCGGTTAACAGCGATGTAAAAAAAGGAATGACGTGAGAAGGCTGATCCGGCCACTCTCCATAGACTGTGACGGGGCCATTCCACCAGGTCGAGCGCAGAATTGCCTTTTGCCATCGGTTGGACCAAACGTCGCCGACACTTTTACTCCACTGAGCCGCGTATTTGGCCACCAGGCGGCGGGAGAATAATGGTGCGAGCGCCGCTCCCAGCAACCCCAAATTGCCTGGGCAGCGGACATGAATGGCATCACACCTCCGCATAGCCCGGGCCAGACCCAGCGCCAGGAGAGGAGCGGCGAGCGCTAGCTTTATCTTTGCGCCGAGGGTCTCTCCTCCCGCTTCCAGCTGAGGGGCCATGGAGATGTTGCTTCTCGTAAACGGGAGGCAATCGCCGGGGGGAAGTTCGTTGCGGCACGGTGCGGCGATCGTGAGGGTTTTAAAGAGATCCGCCCACAAATCGATTTCCTGCGAATAAGGTCCGTACGCAAATAGCTGGCCCTTATAACGGAAATGGGTCACGTGTGAGACCACCAGCAACCGCATGTCCTTCAAAGGGTCTGTCATAATCACTGAGCCGCCTGAAGCGGTTCCGCTGGGGATTCAATGGTGGCCTGTCTTTGCAACCTTGCGCTGAGCGAAGGCGAAACAAAGAAGTAAATGCGAAACAGGAATTGGACGTGCCAGATATACCCGATCCGCCGAAAGCCCGCACTCTCGAATGAACGGCGCGACGCCAGGTTCCTTGCTTCAACCCATGCAACAACGCGCCGCAGATTCCGTTGCCTGAGCCGTTCCCGGATAAACCAGAACCACGCCGGCGCCAGCCTGCGGCCACGGCACGCAGCAACAGTGAAGAGACGGTACACGCAGGCGGTATCCGCCGCGATCGGCAGGTATCGCCTCATTCCCATATCAAGCTGGCCGAACATCAGCCAGCTATAGAACACAACTTCGTTACCCGATTCCGCAAGAGTGAGCGAGTCACCCGCCTGCAGACGCTCCATACCGAATTCACGGGCGGCGGCGTCATAGTCGTGGGTGCCTTGCGACAATTGCATCAGATCGTCCTCATTACCCGGCCGGAAACGCGCGGGAATGCGAGGCTCGGCCCGGCGAATGTCGTTCAGATCGGCTTCGAACACGAGCTTTCGCCGAACTAGGAACAGCCTGGCGCAGAACCTGAGAAGCGATCGAGGACTCATGCCGCCTTCTCCATTACCCGCGGCTTTCCTCGTTTGCGATCGCGATACCACGCGGCGCCTTTCAGTGCCGCCTCTCTCAAAGCACGCTCGACTTTGAACTTGATCCTTGGCTTCTGCACCCGCGCCCACACGATCGAACTCTGGTGAGTGGAGAGCCGCTCCTTGTAATCCTCCACGCCGGCCAGGAAGTCGTACTTGTCATAGCCCGCCTTCACACACTGCTGCACAGCTTCGACATGGCAGATGTAGCCGGGCTTCATCCGGTTGTCTTCCTCGAAGGCCAGCCCGCTCTGATAAAAATAGACAACTCCCCGATACACGAAGTTGTAGAGGCACCCGACGGTGGCCCCGCCGCAGCGAACGCGGACCAACTGGATTTCGCCTGCACTGAAGCGCTTCTCAATCAAACGGCGATGAAATTCGCGGAACCAGGGGGAATGGAAAGCGCCCGGTTTTTTTCGCTGCTGCCACCATGCCTCATGTAGAGCGATCAGTTCGGTATAAATATCCAGGGCTTCCGAAAGATTGTTCGCGACTTCGCATACCAGCGGGCCCCGCGTTTCGTATAGCCGGCAGGCGCGTTTCACCTGTGACCGGACGCTGGAGCGCAGCAGCCCCAAGTAGCCGCCCGATTGTTCCCGCGCCATTTTCAAATCAACGTAGGGCGCAGGCATCACGTTCGCGATCATCACCTCGTAGGGTGGCGCGATCTTCAGATCGTTAGCCAGAAAACTGGTGGGCGCCAGGGCGCTGAGATACAATTCTTCCCAGTCTCCAGGAAGGCTGTCAACGATCTGTTGCAGCGAACATGCCTCCCGGCTGGATTGTAAGACCGAATTGTGTTCGATATATAACCGGTCATAGTCCCAATGCCCGGTCTGATTTACCAGATAAGCCTTACTACGAAATATGTGCTGCTTTACCACATTGGCGTGTCCCAGAAAGAAGGCAGAACGAGGGCCGGTGCCATCGCTGAGTACCGCAAGCTTGACTGACACTTCTCTAGGCAGAGTTTCGATCCAGGTCTGTACCCATCCCCAGGAAAGAAAATAGGAACAGTCGCTTTCGGCGGAAAGCTTCGTCCACAACCGCTCGATGCGGGCGTAGTCGTCAAACCGGTCGAGAAGTTCCAGTTGTAGTGGTGCTGGCATTCAACGCAACGTTGCGAGCAGTGGCGCCAGTTTGACCGCACTGGCGGAATAGGAGGCTTGCTCGCGGCGCAGGTTGAGAGGACCGGTCTTGAAGGCGCTGGCGATACCGCCCTGGGTCACGAACCCATACGCAGTGCGCATGCGGTCCAAACCAGCAGTGGTGGCTGGTGTGGCGTCCACGGTTCTTCCGTAGGGGTAGCAGAAGACACGAGGCGAAGAACCCAACCGCGCTTCCAGAGCCTCGTAGGCGGCGTCCACGTCTGCGGTAAACTGCTCGATCCCATCCGCGTTCACTGTGGAATGAAACATGGTGTGATTGCCCACCAGCATTCCCGCGGTATGCAGTTTTTCCAGCAGAGCCCATGAAGCCAGCCGGGCGTCCGGAGAAAGATCCGGGGCTCCGAAAACATCGCGGATCGATTTGAAGACCGCCGCATGTTCGCGGCTCGGACACGCAAGAATTTTCGGCCAAAGGAGACGATACGCGGCGGCGCGGGATGCCGTGTCTGAAATTTCGACAGATACTGATTCGGGCAGGCGGAGTTTATACGCGCCCGCCGGTGCTGCCCGGCACAGATCCATGAGCTCCAGCGCGGGTACAGTGCGCCCCGCGTCAACGAGACCCGGATTGGCAAAGAAACACGCCTTCAGATTGCGCGAGACCAGTTCGGGAAGAGCCTCGATAACCGTCTTTTCCGCGCAGTCGTCGAAGGTCAGGAGTGTGGCGCCAGGTGGCAAAGAACCTTTCTTCAGCAGCATCAGGAACGTGTCCGGATCGAGAGGGCACAGATTAGTGCGGACAAAATCCAACGTTGCCGTAAATTCATCATGGGTGAGAAACAGATCTTCTGCAACACCCTCGGTAATAGGACTGCCCAGGTAGTGGAACGCCAGGATGAGCCCTCTTTGCTGCCGGATGAACAACCGTGAAGTCAGGCGTCCCGCGAAGGGCCAGAGCGCTTCTCCAAGCCTGCGTTTCGAGGCTCTGCGGAAGCCGGAAGAGTTCATCTGCTTTGCCCCACCGACTGCAGAACCGGGATCGCGGTTTCGCCGGAAGTACGGAACTCGCTCTCGGCTTCGGCCATCGTACAGAATTTCAACTTCCCGGCTTTCCGCTCGGCCCGAAAGGTGGAAAGCAGGCTGTCCAGAACGTCGACATGTTCGCTGTTTTCGACGCGGCCCGAATCCAAAGCCTGAAATGGATGTCCGCACAGAGTGATCAGGAGATCGGTATCCATGTAGCGCCGAAAGAGCTCCACCGCCGCCGGCCCAAAGCCGGTATTGTGTAGCGGCATCGCCAGAACTCCGCGAAACAGAAAAGGCTGAACGGGCGGGCGCATTTTCTGTAGGTGCATCTTCTCCAGCAGCGTGCGAGCCGACGACTGAAAACTCAGGCGGCACCAGCTGAAGCCTGCGGTTCCCAAAGCGTCGAGAAGTTTGCCTGCACTCTGACGCCCGCGCCCCCGCCCGTGCAAGCCCGTTAGTTCCGAGAAGCTGAAGCAGCCCTTTTGGGGGAAGTGCGAAGGACGATTGAAAGGGGGGACAAATCCACGGACGGTCTGCCCGGCACACGTCTCGAGCGCCTGCTTGCTCGCGCTGAGATCACTGAGCAGTTCGCTGCGCCGCATCACAGGTATAAATCCGTGATACATGGAATGGGATGCTATCTCGTGTCCGGCATTGCGAATGGCTCGAATCTGATCGGGGCAATGTTCGGGGATGGCTCCATCCAGGGCGACGTTCCCGACCACTGCGAAGGTAGACTTCACCTCATGCTCAGCAAGCGTTTGCAGCAATGCCTGAGTACCTTCAAAGTCGGCGGC
>JBEKTF010000132.1:0-15205 GCA_049516355.1 Bryobacteraceae bacterium
CAGCAAGCGCCGACGTGCCGGAGAGAATCCCGAGAGCGGGAATTCGCCCGATACGGGTCCCGCGCTCGAACGACTCGACCGCATGGAATCCCGGATGGCCGCAGTCGAAGCGCGGCCGTTACCTGTCGCCGCGGCCGAATTGGATCTTCGGATACAGGAGCAGTCCAAAGATATCGCCGCTCTTCGGCTGCAGATGGATGAATACCGGCAGAGGATTGCCAATGACGTCGCAGTGATACAAAAGGGCTTGGCGGATATCACCAAAGGGGTTCCCGCACTGCTCGAATCGATCGTTGCGCCGCGAGTCGACGACCTCCGCTTGCATTTGCGTTCGGAAATTCAGCAGTCGGTCAACGCCACCCTGACCACGTTCGAACGGGCGATCGACGACAAGGTTTCCGATCGGATCGCCGCGCTCGAAAAAGTGATACTCGAGCAGTCGGCCCTCGTGACGGCTTTAAGCCATCGGGCAATCGAATCGGACACGAATCTCGAGCGCGTGATTTCATTGGTCGAACGGCTTAATGACCGGAGCAAGGCAAGCCCCGATTTGCACCCGGCCGATGCCCAGAAGGAACGTTTCTTCGGCGATCCGCCTTTCGCTCCTCAATCGAACGGAGCGGATAAACGGCAAGCTGAAACTCCCAGGGAAAACGCAAGGCTCGCTTTCTCGGGCGTGTAAGCTCTACACAGTTCTTCGTCCCTAAAATCCAGCAAAGCAGTGGGGCGGACCCCTTGGTCCGCGGCCGACCCCCCGGTCGGCTGGTCTTGGTTGAGAATTCCGGAGCGTGGAGACTACCTGGCATGACCTTGTACCGGCGGCGCTTCACATGGCAGGGCTTTTCCGACGGACCTTCTCGACGCCGCGGTTGACACAGGGTTGACGGGTTCCGTATGGGCACGGTTGGTCAGTATCGCCCGTGTATCGAGGGGTCGAGCGCGGGATGGGCGACCGGGGGAGTCGCCCCGCGGAGCAAGGGGTCCGCCCCACCTGCCAAGCCCCATCCGCTTACATCCAGGAATGGCTTGCAGTATACTCGGCTGAAGATTGGTCTCCATGAAAAACTGGCTTGCAGTTGCAGCTGTGCTCGCGCTTGCCGTAATCCCGGCTCCGGGCCAGTCCAGCCAGACGCCGCGGCTGAAGGGCACGGCGCACCCCAATCTGAACGGCATCTGGCAATCGCTCACCGAGGCTAATTGGGATATTCAGGCCCACGCCGCCCAGCCCGGGCCACCGCAATTCGGCGCGCTGTTCGCCGAGCCCGCCGGGACTGGCATCGTCGAGGGAAACGAGATACCCTACCAACCTTGGGCGCTCGCGAAGAAAAAGGACAACTACGAAAAGCGTTTCGTGCGCGTCAACACGGACGGTGTCCGTCTGGAGCCCCTCGACCCGGAGGCGAAGTGCTATATGCCGGGCACGCCCCGCGCCAACTACATGCCGTTTCCCTTCCAGATCATTCAGGGCGACAAAAAAATCATCATTGCCTATGAGTTCGCCAGCGCGAGCCGAGTCATTCAGCTCGACAAGCCCGGTCTGCCCCCGGAGGATAGCTACATGGGGTGGTCGGTGGGCCGATGGGACGGCGACACGCTGGTGGTGGACGTGAGCCACTTCAACGACAAAACGTGGTTCGATCGCGCGGGCAATTTTCACAGCGACGCCTTGCATGTGGTCGAGCGATACACCCCTGAAAGTGCGAATGTCCTCAACTACGAAGCCACCATCGAGGACCCCAAAGTATTTACGCGGCCGTGGAAGATCTCTTTCCCGCTCTACCGCCGTCTCGAAAAAAATGTGCAGTTCCTGGAATTCAAGTGCGTGCCGTTTTCCGAAGAGCTGGTCTACGGGCATCTCCGTAAGCAGACCGGCAAGTGAGGAGGTTTCTTGTGCGTAATCGAATCTTAGCTATGTCTATCCTGTTGCTCGCGGCGTCCGCCGCGGTTGCCCAGACGCCTGCAGTTGCGAAAGCGACCGCGGCCAAAACCAAACAGTGGAAGACACCCTGGGGCGACCCCGACCTGCAGGGGTCCTGGTCCAACGCCACTACGACGCCTCTCGAGCGTCCGGCGAAATTTGGCGGGAGAGAGTTTCTCACCGAGCAGGAGCGTGCCGCCCAAGACAAGGAATCGACCATCGCCACCGACAAACGTGCAGCGCCAGGCACGCCCGAGGACGTCAACGGCGCTTACAACGGCTTCTGGTGGGATCGCGGCCTTTCCGACGGACGCACTTCGCTGATCGTCGACCCACCCGACGGCCGTAAACCTCCGTTGACGCCGGAGGGGAAGAAGCGCCAGGCCGAGCAGGCGCGCGCGAATCAGACCCCCGGTGCCGGCTCTTACAATGGCCCGGAGGATGTTGAATTGTACACGCGATGCATCGTCCGCGCTGCGTTGCCGCGCATTCCCACTGGCTACGACAACAATTACGAAATCGTGCAAACTCCGGGCTACGTCGCCATCCTGCAGGAGCAGATGCACGAGACGCGCATCATCCCGCTCGACGGGCGTGCGCATCTCGACGCCGGCGTCCGCCAGTGGTTGGGAGACTCACGCGGACACTGGGAAGGCAACACGCTGGTGGTCGAAACCACGAACTTCAGCGACCAGGCGACCTTCGAAGGAGCCACCAAAAATATGCACCTGGTCGAACGATGGACACGTGTTGCCGATAACCGCATCGATTATCGGTTCACGGTGGAAGACCCTGCCACCTGGACCCGCCCCTGGACGGCGGCCATCGCGTGGAATCAATCGGGCCCGCTCTACGAATACGCATGCCACGAGGACAACTACGGACTCTATGGCATTCTGGCCGGCGCCCGCGCGCAGGAACAGGCCGCTGCCGGGCAGGGGAAATAGGACACCTCGACCCAGGGCGCCTCGGTGAGCGACATTCGATTGCACGGGTAACGCCGGCGGTCTCTGCCGCCGGTTCCGTTCGCACGCTAGAATCTGCACCGGCGGCAGAGACCGCCGGCGTTACCGACGCTCAGATTCTTTCATCTGGTCGGGATTTCGGTAAGCCATCCAGTTTCATGCCGCCCACCCTGTCGTCTACGGTGAGTTGCAGCTCGGTGTACAGTATTTCATGATGGTGATCGGTCCGACCGGTAAAGCTCTTGGTGCGGAGATCCAGCATGTGGATCTGAGAAGAATCAGCGACGCAGATTTTGCGGCCATCCACCGTGCCTGGTTTGAACACCTGGTGCTTCTATTTCGCGGACAACAACTCACCGACGAGGATTTCATCGCATTCAGCCGGCGTTTCGGCGATCTCGACTGGGCTCCGATCCAGGAGACCGGCCGCCGCTTCGTCGAAGGATATCCCGAGATCTATGTGGTTTCGAACGTAATCGAAAATGGCGTGCCGATCGGCAGTCTCGGCGCCGGCGAGGCGGCCTGGCACACCGATATGTCCTATCTGGAAGATCCACCCAAAGCCAGCATGTTGTACGCTCTGGAAATTCCTCCCGGCGGAGGGGATACGTGGTTCTGCAACATGTACCTGGCGTATGAGTCCCTGCCCGGCCCGCTTAAGCAGCGGATTCAGGGCCTCAAAGTGAAGCACGATGGAACGTATAACAGCGGTGGATTTGTCCGGCAGGGCGTAACCGCGGTGGACGACCCTGTCACATCTCCCGGCACTTATCATCCGCTGGTCTGCAGGCATCCGGAGACCGGGCGGCGCTGTTTGTATCTGGGGAGAAGGCGCAACGCTTACATATGCGGGCTACCGCTGGCGGAGTCGGAGTCCTTACTTGACGAGCTATGGTCTTTCGCTACCCGGGATGAATTTACCTGGCACAACGAGTGGAAAGTGGGAGACGTAGTCCTTTGGGACAATCGCTGCACCATGCATCGCCGCGATTCCTTCGACCCCGGAACGCGCCGGGTGATGCACCGCACGCAGATCAAAGGCGAAACGCGCCCATCCGCGTGAAAAAATTTGGCGCTCCCCGAATCGTGCTGGCGCTGCTGTGCCTGCTTTATCTGATCCTGTTTGTGAACAGGGTCAATATCTCGACTGCCGGGCCGTTGATGAAGGCGGACCTCAAGCTCAGCAATACGCAGCTCGGACTCTTGTTCTCGGCGTTCGCCATTCCCTACGCCTTCTTCCAACTGATTGGCGGCTGGATTGGAGACAGGTTCGGACCGCGGCTGACGTTATCGGTGTGCTGCGCCCTGGTTGGGATTTCGACGATTTTGACGGGTGCGGCCCAGGGATTTGTCTCGCTTTTCGCGCTACGTCTGGCATTGGGTTTTGGCGAGGGCGCCGCGTTCCCGACGGCTACGCGCGCGATGTCCAGCTGGACTCCCGCCAGAAGCTGGGGATTCGCGCAGGGGATCACGCACTCGTTCGCCCGGCTGGGAAACGCAATTACGCCGCCGATCATGGCGGGGCTGCTCCTGTTGATGTCCTGGCGTGGCTCGTTCGTAGTCCTGGGACTGTTGACCTTTGTGTGGCTTTTCGTCTGGGCCGGGTATTTTCGGAACGACCCGCGGGAGCACTCCTCCCTTACCGAAGCGGAGCTTGCAACGCTGCCCCCGCCCGGCAGTTTCAGGCGCAAAGTAATTCCGTGGCGGCTTCTCGCCCGGCGAATCCTGCCGGTAACGATTGTCGATTTCTGTTATGGCTGGACGCTGTGGCTGTTCCTGAGCTGGATCCCCTCGTTCTTTTTCGAGAACTATCATCTGAATCTGCAGTCCTCCGCGATGTTCTCCGGGGGCGTCCTCTTTGCGGGAGTGATCGGTGACACGGTGGGCGGGCTGGCGACCGATCGTCTGCTTCGCATGACAGGCAGCCTTGTATTGGCGCGGCGCTCCGTGATTGTCACCGGATTTTTGGGGGCTTTCGTTTTCCTCGTGCCGGTGGTGCTGATTCACGATCTGAGAATCGCGGCCATCGGCCTTTCGCTGGCTTTTTTCTTCGCCGAGTTGATCGTAGCGCCGATCTGGTCGATTCCGATGGACATTGCGCCACGTTACGCCGGTTCCGCCAGTGGCATGATGAACTTCGGGTTCGCGGTAGCTGGACTGGTGTCGCCTTCGAGTTTCGGCTACCTGGTGGATCGGACGGGCAGTTGGGTGGTCCCGTTTATTGGTTCGATTGCACTGTTGCTACTAGGAGCGGCGCTGGCAATGCGTTTGCGGCCGGATATCCCGTTCGTCGATGCGAGCGCGTAGCTGCAGCGAGCCATCAGCCTGGTTTCCGGCGTTCGGCAAAGACTTTCGTGAAGGCGGCGCCGAAGAAAAATATCTGGCTGGAATAGTACACCCAGACGAGGAGTGCCGTCGTCGATGCCGCAGTTCCATAAGTTGTATCCAGGTCGGCCCGGGCGAGATAAAAGGCGATCGCCAGCCTGCCCAGTTCAAAGAGTAACGAGGTTACGAAGGCTCCGAACAGCACCTCGGTCCACGGAAGTTTCAGGTCCGGGACAAATTTGAAAATGACAGCGAAAAGGCCCGTTACGACCAGCAAAAAAACCAAAGAGGAGCCCGGGAGCCTCCGATGTCCAAACGCGGAGATAAACACGTTCACGGTCAATGAGAGCAAGAGGAAGAAGCCGATGCAGAGGACGAGCAGAAAGGCAAACAGTCTTTCGCGGACGATGTTGAGCGCGTCCTGCAACCTGGTTCGCGTGGCAACAGGCAGATCCCAGATTGTATTCAGTGCCTCACGCAACTCAATGAGAACGCTGGAAGCGCCAAAAAAGAGGACGAGAATGCCGAAGACGGTCGCGAGTGCGCCACGCGCCGCGTTCCGATCGCTATCGAGGACGGAAGACACCACTTTTGCTCCCATCGGCCCGGCCACGGCATAAACCTGGCGGGCGATCTCGATTCGCGCAGCTCCCGAGCCGAAAACAAGACTTCCGATCGCCATTACGACAACCAGAAGCGGAGCGATGGAAAGGAGCGTATAAAACGCAAGCGCCGCGCCCAGCCGCGGAGCGTTGTGGTCGCTCCATCGGACCGCACTATCGATGAACAAAGCGGGAACGCCGCGCCACTGCATGCCGGACACCTCAGGGTATCAGCGCTTTTACGCTGCGATTTCTTCCAGTTTCCGGCCGCGCGTTTCGATCATCTGTCGCGCGACGACAGCGCCAGCCAGACTCACGGCCGCGAACATGACGAATACCGAACCCACCCCCTCGGCTCCGACCATCAAGCCGACGAGCGGCGGCCCGATCGCCGAAGTCAAACGCAGCCAGCACGTCGCGAACCCGGTGCCGACGGCACGCATGCGCGTCGGATAAATCTCCGGCGTGTAAAGATACAGCACCGCGTTGGCCGATCCCACGACACCATAACTCAACGTCGCCAGAATCATTACGGCCATCACGCTCCGGGAGCCTGCAAAGCCGAGAACGGCGAGAAGGGTCCCACCCGCAAGAAACGCCGTCACCGTCCAATTCCTGCGGCCCACGCGATCGATAACAAGCGCGCAAACCAGCAGCAGCGCTACTTGCGCCACGTTTGTCATCGAGGCGGCGCGGAGCGCTTGCTGAAGCGGCAGGTGATAGACCGTGTTGTACAGACTCGGCATCCAGTTGTTCAACCCGTTCGAGACGAAATAGGCGCACGCCCACAAAGCCCACACAATCGTGGTGCGGCGTCGATACGCGCGAGAGAGCACTTCGCTCCAACGACCTTGCGTCGGCTGTGGCGCCAGCGAAGCGGCGCCTGGCAAAGGCGCGGGTTCCGGCCGGGGCTTGCCACTAGCGCCGGACTCAATCTTCGCAATGATCCTCTCGGCCTCTTCCAATCGTCCCTGCGAAATCAGCCAACGCGGCGACTCCGGCAACCGCGCAACCATATACGTGATCAGCAGCCCGGGAATCCCGCCGATCAGAAACATAACCTTCCAGCCAAAGATCGGCACCAGCCACGCGCCAATCTGCCCGGTGGCCATGAGCCCCAGCGGAAAAATCATCTCGTAGAGCAGGAAGAACCGGCCGCGCCCCTGCGCTCGCGAGAGTTCGTTGATGTAGGTTGCCGCCACCGGCATTTCCCCGCCCACGCCGATCCCTTGCACGACGCGGCACACGAGCAAAGCGTTGTAGCCTCCGGCAAGCATGCACACCAGATTCATGACCGACATGATGGCGACCGCACCCGACGCGCTGTAAACGCGCCCGTATTTTTCGGCGAGCCAGCCGAACAGCAGCGCGCCCGCCAGTTGTCCCACGTAACTCGCTCCCAGCAGCACTCCGCTTTGCGCCGGCGTGATGTGCCACAGGCGGATAAGGACGGGCAGCGCAAACGCGAGAGACAGGGCGTTATAGGCATCGAAAAACGTGGCGCTCCCCATCACGATGCGCGCCTTCATGTGCCATCGCGAAAAGGGCGTCCGCTCCATGCGGGCGATTAATTCGGAGGGACTCGCCGCCGCCTTTGATGAAGCCGGGATCACGGGATCTCTTTATGGAACGCCCGTTCGAGCAGCTTGAGCAGAAGGTCGGCGATCTCATCGGGGCATTCGATCGGAGTCAGGTGCCGTCCCTTCAGAATGGTAAGCGTGGATCTGGGAATGGCCTCGTGCAATTGCCGGGCAGCCGCGACCGGTGTCGCATAGTCCTCTTCGCCCACGACTACCCCAACCGGCATGCGGAAAGCCGGCAGGTAATGGCGCAGGTCCGCATCGCCCAACATCTCGCACGTGGCTGCATAGCAGTCCGGATCGTTGGCCAGGAAGATGCGGGTTGCCGCGCTCACCAAATCCGGCCGTTGCGCGCGGAAGGCATCGCCAAACCAGCGCGTGGTCTGAAAATCCACCATGCTGCCGAGCCCGTTCGCTTTGGCCGTGATCGCGCGCTGCCGCCATTGCACGGGCGCTTCGGCGCCGTACCAGGCCGTAGTGTCGATAAGCCCAAGACCGGCTGTGCGCGCCGGATACAGTGCACCGAAAGCCTGTGCGACGTTACCCCCCATGGAGCAGCCCGCGATTACCGCCGAGGACCATCCCACATGGTTCATCAATTCCGCGAGGTCTTGTGCGAACCGTTCCATGGTGTAAGGACCGGGTACACGACCGGAGCGCCCGTGCCCTCGCGTATCGTAAGTGAGCACCGATGCCTTGCCGGCAAGCTTTTCCGCTACGCTATCCCAGATACTGCGATCGAGCGCAAGCGAGTGGATCAAAACAACGCGATTCGGTCCGCCGGCCTCCCGCAGCGTGTACGACTCGCGCAGCGTGTAAGAGATGCCACAGCCATCCACAGTCTGAAACGAAGACCCCACGGCGGGCAGTGCAGTCCTCAAGACGTTACGGCCTCGGCCCGAATCAGCGGCACGTTCCAGGCATCGTAGCCATACAGCCAACTGGTGTCGTCATCGCCGCCCTTCATCCACGTGTTGGCGCTCGAGATCGCCTGAATCTTAGCCGTGCGTGGCTTGCGGCTGGCTTCGTACACTCGGAAAGCTCCTTCAATGTCGTCGCCTTCCACTTCTTCGAGGCACCGCGCCAGAACGGCAGCATCTTCGATTGCCGTCGCCGCGCCTTGCGCCATATAGGGAGTCATGGGATGGCACGCGTCGCCCAGCAGGGTCACCCGGCCGTCGCTCCAGCGAGGCAGGGGCTCGCGTTCGAGAATGGCCCACTTGTGGCAATCCGGACAAGCCTCCAGGACCGCGCGGACATCTTCGTGAAATCCTTCGTAGGCCGCCCGCAGTTCCTTCACATCGCCCTTCGCCGACCACGATTCTTGCGTGAGCCATTCGGCCGGCTCGGGCACGCTGGTCACAAAATAGATTTCGCTTCTCGTCGCGGTGGTGTAGTAGATCACGATGTGACGGTCGATTCCCCACCATTTCGTTCGCGAACGCCCCATATCGCGCCCGTTCAGCAAGCGGGAGGGATATACCGCGCGATATGCGATGCGCCCCTTGTGGATCGGCGTATCGGGACCCACCACAAATTCGCGCACCAGAGAGTGCACGCCGTCGGCGCCGATCACCGCGTCGGCTTCGACGCGAGTGCCATCGGCGAAACTCAGGGTAACCGCGCCAGGCTTCTGGTCGAGGCCGACGAGCTTCTTGCCCGGATGAATAATCTCCGGAGGCAGAACCGAGAGGAGCGCCTCATGCAAATCGCCCCGATGCATGCATAGATACGGCGCGCCGTACAGGTCTTCGGGCATCGGCAGTTCGCGCATCACCTCGCCTGTGTTCCAGACCCGGTTCAGATGCGAGTACGGCTGAAAAGACGTGGCGCGGATCTTGTCCTCGACGCCGATTCGCCGCAGCACCTTCATCGCATTCGGCATCATTTGAATGCCTGCCCCGATGCGCTCGAAGTGCGACGCCTGCTCGTAAACCTGCGCGTCAAAACCCGCGCGGCGCAGCGTGGACGCCACGGCCAACCCGCCCATGCCCGCGCCCACGATTGCAACTGACAATTTCTTCCCGTTCATTTGGAATTCGGCGACCTGTCACAGAATATCAACAGGTGCGGATCATCTACGATGGATTTGCATGACAAGGGTGGCGGTTCTCGACGATTGGCAGGGCGTGGCGCAAGGCAGTACCGACTGGGCGCCGCTCAAGGCGCGCGCCGAAGTGGTCTTCTTCGAACGGGCGTTTGACGACGAGAATGACGCCGCAACACAGCTGGCCGATTTCGATATTGTCCTGTCGATGCGCGAGCGCACCCCGCTCCCGGCTACTCTGATCGATCGCCTGCCCCGGATGCGCATGCTCGGCATAACCGGCGCGCGCAACCTCTCGCTGGATACTGCTGCCTGCACCGCGCGTGGCGTGGTGGTGTGCAACACCGTTGGTTCAGGTACAAGCGAGGCCGCCACCGCCGAACTGGCGCTGGGCCTGCTTCTCGCTGCGGCCCGGGCGATCCCCACCGCCGATGCCAATATCCGCGCCGGAGGGTTCCAGATGGGAGTGCCGGTCGGCATCAATCTGGCGGGAAAGACCATGGGGATTATCGGCCTCGGCCGCCTCGGGTCGCACATGGCCCGCTACTGCAGGGCGCTGAACATGACCGTGCTGGCCTGGAGCCGGAACCTGACCCTGGAGAAGGCGCAGGCGGCAGGCGCGACTCTTGTTTCCAAAGAAGAGTTACTATCGCGCTCGGATGCCGTCAGCATCCATCTGGTGCTGTCGCCGCGCTCGCGCGGGTTGATCGGCGCCGCCGACATCGCGCGAATGAAACCGGGCGCGATCCTGGTGAATACATCCCGCGGTCCGATCGTGGACGAGGCGGCGCTGATCGAGGCTGTGCAGGCTCGCCGCATTATAGCCGCGCTCGATGTCTTTGACCGTGAGCCCCTGCCTGCGAACCATCCGCTGCGCAGCGCCCCCAACAGTGTGATGACGCCGCATCTCGGCTATGGCGTCCGGGAAACCTGGGTGGAGTTCTACCGGCAGAGCGTGGAGAACGCACTCGCCTTTCTGGACGGAAAGCCGGTTCGTGTCACAAATCCTGACGCACAAAGGTAACGCCGGCGGTCTCTTCCGCCGGTGCCGTATAATTAACGGGGTGCGAACGGGACCGGCGGCAGAGACCGCCGGCGTTACGCGCGTCCTCATGGTCGGTATCGCGGTTCCGGGCGATTGACATGCCCGCGTCGGGCGGAGCAAGATAGTGTGGAAGTCGCGCGTCCGAGGCCCTCGGCGCCCGAGAAGGAGTTCCAGGTGAGAATCCATATCTTGAATCTGATCGCTGCCGCTCTGGCGGTGGCAGGCATCTGCGCGGGACAAACAAAGTCTCAAACGGCGATTCCACGCCTGCCGAATGGCAAACCGGACCTGAGCGGAATCTGGGATAAGCCCCGCGTTCAGGACATGAGCAAGAGCAGCACGAGCCCGGAATGCGGCAGCCTGACTATGGGCTGCAAACACGAAAGCCCAGGGCCGCTTCCTTTTACCCCGGCCGGCCTGGCGAAGTACAACCAGCGCGATGAAGAAGCCATTGTTTTCGACCCCGGCGCTCATTGCTGGCCGGAAGGGTATGTGCGGTCCTGGGGAACCAGCTATCCCGCGGAAATCTTCCAGACCCCAACCCGCATGGCAGTGCTCTTCGAAAACTATGGTGCGTTCCATGTCATTCCTACGGACGGACGCGATCATCCCAAGAACCTGGAACCCAGCTGGTTCGGAAACTCAGTTGGGCATTGGGAGGGTGACACTCTCGTCGTCGACTCGATCGGGTTCAATGACAAGACCTGGATCGATACGGCCCGGCACCCCCACAGCGAAGCCATGCACGTTGTGGAGCGTTTCGACCGGCTCGATGCCACGCACCTCGCTTATCAGGTCACGATTGAGGACCCCAAAATTTACGCAAAGCCCTTCACGAGCAAGAGGGTCTTCGCCATGATGAAGCCGGGCGAGGAACTCATGGAACTGGTCTGCGAGGAAAACAACAAGGACGTGCTCGACAGCCACGTCAAGTAGCTATTTCCCGACCATGTGTTCCGGGTCTTTGTTGTTCTCGTTACAGACGTACTCTCCCACCTCGTCATTGGTATCGAGATCGGAGACCCTCTTGATAATCCAGGGCTTCGCATAAGCTGCCGGATCGTCGATCGTGAACTCAATTTCCAGGTGACCAAGGTCGGGGCGGCGGAAACGTTCGATGACGTGCATCTTTTCCGTGTGCGGGTGACCCTGGGCGGTGATCCAGGACCGGTCGTCAAAACCGACCGTGTCGATCACGAGCGTGTCACCCTCCCAATGCCCAACCGAGTGTCCCATCCATTTGGGGTCCATATCTTTGGGATGGCTGCGCCCATCCAGAAAAACCTGGCGATGGCTCGGGATGTCGTCTTCGAAGAGCATCACGAGAAGCGTCGGCGTTTGAACCAGCCTGTAAGGGAACAGAGCGCCGGCGTTGGTTATGCCCCGCGGCAGGCAGTGTGCCCCGGGCGCGTCCTTCGCGTTGTTCGCGGCCCTCTCCCGAAGCAGCGCCTCGACCCAGGGTAGAGGTTCCGGTTTGCCGGGATCGACGGGCCTTTGTGCGTACCAGACGCCGGAGAAGTCCGGCTTGCCATTCTGCGTCCGCGGCGCAGGTCCCGACGGCGTGGGATGTGCGCTTAAGAGCTCGATCCGGAATTCCCGGCCGTCTCCCAGGGTACCGAGCTGGTAATCGAACAGGCGGGCATCGATGCGCACCGTCTGGGCGGCCCCGACGGTTACGTTCTTCTGAACGAAATCGTTGAACCCCAGCGCGGCGACCGAAAAGTCGTAAGTGCCAGTCGGCAATGGCGCGAGCGTGTAACCGCCCGTCTGTGAACTGGTCGCTTTCAAGATCGACTTGGTGCTTTGGTTCGTAACTTGAATCGAAGCATTTGCAACCGCCACGCCATCCACGTCGTTAACGGTGCCGGTGATCGTGCCGCCGTTTTGTGCGAACGCCGCCGGGATGAACAGGAACACTGCAATGAAACGCATATGAATAGTCTACGTAAGTTGGGCCGGGGTGCGCGTGGACCATATATACTGCTACTCTCCGGGGAGGTCAAAATGCAAATCCAGTGTAAGAGCCGATTCCGGTGCTGGCGTGGATGGAAGATTCTGGCGAGTTGCATCGTAGTCGCATCAGTCGGATCGATTGCGGGTTATTCGCAGGCTAATGACGTCGTCTATGAAGGCGCTCGTTTAATCATCGGCGACGCGAACGCCCCGATCGAGAATGGAGTGTTCGTTGTCCGGAACGGGCACATTACTGCGATTGGAAAGAAGGGCTCCGTCAAGGCGCCGGCGGGTGCCACTCGTGTCGATCTGAGCGGAAAGACGGTCATGCCCGCGATGAACAACGTGCATATCCATGTAGGAAACGAAGGATATGTGAGTTGGAGCGTCGAGAACCACACGCCCGAGAATGTGCTGGACCACCTCGAGCGCGAGGCGTTTTATGGCGTCGGCACGGCCATGACGATGGGCGATCAGCCGATCGAGTTCGCGATCAAATTCCAGCAGAACCAGTTGGCTGGGAAATTTCCGCCTGCCACCCGGTTCTTTTTTTCGGCAGGACTGGCGCCGCCGGGAGGTGGGCCGGATGCGCTTTTGATTCAGGCGACCACCCCATTGCACGCGTTGAATGAGATCTCAACCGCGGATGAGGCCATCGCGGCAGTCCGGAAAATCGCCGCCCGAAACATCAAAGAGGTCAAGTTCTGGGTGGACAATCGGGACAACGCCCGAGGCAGCATGAAGAAAATGCCTCCGGAAGTTTACACAGCGTTGATCGTGGAGGCGCACAAACACGGCATGATCGCCCACGCTCACGCGACGAACCTGCAGGATCAAAAAGGCGTCGTTAAGGCCGGAGTAGACGTGCTTGTGCACACGCTCGCAAACGAAAAGGTCGACGATGAGTTTCTCGCAATCCTCAAGGAGAAAAGACCGTACTGGGCGCCCGTGATGGGGCTTGGCGATCGTTCGGAGCTTTGCGACGGCGCCAATCCATTCATCGAACAGGTGCTTCCCGATTCCGTGGTCGCCGATATCAGGGCGGGAAAGACCTGGCTGCCCTCGCCCCCCTGTTCCGCGCCGGCTACTGCCCAGTTCGCTCAGCGTGAAGAGAACCTTGCGTACAATTTTCCGAAATACATCGCGGCTGGCGCCCGTATCGTGCTCGGCAGCGATGCGGGGGTTTCCGCCAAATATTCGTACGGCTTTGCCGAGCACCACGAACTCGGAATGTACGTAAGGCTCGGGATGACACCGGCGGAGGCGATCATAGCTGCCACATCGAGACCGACCGAAGTGCTCCGGATCAAGGACACAGGAATTCTCGCCACGGGAAAGCGAGCCGACTTTATTGTGCTTAACGCGAATCCGCTGGAGAACATCCGAAACACGCGGGAGATTGACAGTGTCTACCTGTATGGAACCAGGCTGGATAGGGAGGCGCTCCAGACAAAGTTTAAGCAGGCGGTCGTGGATCGGGACGCGACACAAGCGAAAGCAAAGAGAGACTACGTGCCGCACCTGCCTTCGTCGCGAAAGCCGGTCGATTGAGGGCTGTCAGGCAGTGTTCGACAAGTTCTCAATATCGGCACGCAGAGTAGTATTTTGGGCGCGCTATGAAGCCGGTCGGCTCGGGTTTGAGGCGATCAAATCCGAGCATCTTCTACTGGGATTCATACAGGAGGATCAAGGCGACGTGCCCACAATCCTCCGTGATCGGGGCATCGATCGCGTGATTTCGCCGATTGCAGCAGCAATGCCATCCGAGAAGCAATTTCTTGATTCCGAGACAGCGATCAAATTTCGCGTGGAGTTCTCGGCGCCTGGACCGCTCAATGATCCCCTGGCTTCATCCGTTGATATGCCGCTTAGCGAAGATGCAGCCTCTGCCTTAATGGCTGGCCAGGGGCATGCGCATGGTGCGACGGTGGGGCGCTTGCACCTTTTATGGGGATTACTCGAGAACGGAGAAAGCCGGCTCGCTCGTTTTGCGGTTGAATGCGGGGTCACGAAGGAACTTGTCGAAAATGCCATTCGGGGCGAAGATGTGTTGTGAATGAGGATGCGTCGGCAAGGTGGTAACCATTGCCACGCAACACCCGCAACGGTATCATCTCCAGGCATGAAGCACCGAGCCCCGTTTTCGGATCTCCCCTCCTCCCGTGCATTGGGTCGATGGGGGCAGATCGCTTTCCTCGCCATGTTCGCGCCAGCGGTTCTAGCCGCTCAAACGGCCGAGGCCGGGAAAACGCCGACACCGGGAAGGGTAGTGCTTTACGCTGCCGTCGGGGCCGAGCTCACCCAATATGACCTCGACCAGGAACACGCAGCCCTGATCAAGCGAGACTCGATTACGCTGCCGGCCAACGTACAGGAAGCATGGCTGCATCCGTCGCACAAATATTTCTATGTCGCCTGGAGTAATGGCGGCGCGAGCTATCCGTCTCCCGGCGGTGTGCCACCGAAGGGAGATCGGCATGGCGTGAGCGCTTTCCGTATCGATACCGTATCGGGAGCCCTCCTTCCTCACGGCAACCCCGCATCGTTGCCGCACCGCCCCATCTTCATAACAACCGATATCGACGGCACGCATATGCTCGCCGCCTCCAACGATCCCAGCGGGTTGACGGTGCATCGGATACTGCCCGACGGAACCATCGGCGCACAGGTACAACCCGCCGAGCCGCTGGACGTTGGGATCTACGGGCACCAGGTGCGCGCGGATCCTTCCGGCCAAGCCGTCATTCTGGTGACTCGCGGTAACGGGCCG
>JBEKTF010000133.1:0-14767 GCA_049516355.1 Bryobacteraceae bacterium
ATCCTCGAGTGAATACGAAGTTACGAAGCGCATACTTTGCGGCTCCGTCTGCATAAACGGAACCTGCTGGACCTCATTCGGCCGTGCAACGTACGCCGCCATCGTGAAGACAAAGCCGTTGATTTCGTTTTCGATGATGCCGCGTGCATTGACCACGCGCCGGTTCACCACCAGATGCGCATCCACCTTATCCATCGTGCTGAACCCGAGACGCATCGCCATCAGCATGCCGACGGACAACAGGCTCAACAGCGACACCGCGACCAGAATCTCGATCAGCGTAACGCCGGACTGGGAATGAGTTTTCATGGCACGGCGGGCCGCGGTATGGGCGCCTGGCGGTAGCCTTCCAGTTGAAACGACCGGCGCGTTCCCTCCGCCGGCATCCACCAGACCTCGAGCGCGACGCGTTGCAGAATAACGGTGCCCGGCCCCGCTCTGGGAGGAACGTCAAACGGTTTCAACACAGCGCGCCATCCGCTCGGGACGCCGCCCGATTGACCGGGATCGAACTTCCCCTCCACGCTTCCATCGAACGGAAGATTCGCGTCGAGCAGCAGGTCGTTCATTCTCGTGCGCGCGAGCATCGCCACGCGGTCGTAATCGGTCAGGCGCGAAGCATTCTTCGCCGATTGCGACAATCCCGCGATAAGCCCTGCCACCGCGATCCCCATAATCACAGTCGCAACGAGAACTTCGAGCAGCGTGAAACCCCGCTCGCCGTTTTTTCTTCGTGCTGACGTCACTTGGCGTCACCTTCCAGACGCTGCACCTTCGGAACCCCTGTAGTCGGATCTATTTGTACCGATCGTCGCGCGCCTTTTTCATTGCGCAGCACGAGCGTCATGCGCGGCGCCGTCCCCCCGGGCATCAGAAGGAACCGGCGCGGCTCATCGCCCTCGATAGTGACTCCCTGCGGCATTCGCAGCTCGCGCTCCGGCTTGTCTCCGGACGCGGCCGTATAAACAGCCAGTACATTGTCCTTCGGCGAAATCAGAATCGCGGCCGCCAGCTCCCGGCGTTCCACGCGGTTCAGAGTCGAGGTCAGAAAACTGGCGGCGGAACCCGAAGCGGAGGATAGCCGCACACTGGCCAGTCCGGCGGTCAGGGCGGGAAAGGACACGCCCGCAATGACGGCGATTATCGTCGCGACGATCAGCATCTCGATCATCGTGACGCCGGATTGGAGGTTCTTTTTCACTTACGTCTCTGCGACTCCGCAGTCATTCTGAGCCGTGATCCGGACATCCCCTTTAGGGGTGCCGGCATGTTAAGGAGCGGTAACGAAACCTACTTCCAGCTGACTATGTCGGTGTTCAGATCCGTACCGCCAGGCTGTCCGTCGGCGCCGTAAGAAATCACGTCGGGCTCGTCGCCATGATCGCCCGGAAACTTGTAGACGTAGGGATGGCCCCACGGATCGTTCGCCAGGTCTTTCTGGAGATAAGGCCCATGCCACTGCTCCACGCCGCTCGGCTGCACGCGGAGCGCGGCCAGACCCTGTTCGGTACTCGGATAGCTGCCCGTATCGAGGTGATACTGGCCCAACGCGAGCTGAAAGTTTTCCAGCTGCTGCCTCGCCGCGACCACGCGGGCTTTATCGCCCTGATTCAACAGTCTCGGCCCGACCACTGCGGCAAAGACCGCGATGATCACGACCACCACCAGCATTTCGATCAGCGTGACACCGGCGCGTGCGTCGTTGCTTGAATTGTTGCGCTCGTTCATATGCATTTTCCTTCTCTCAAATTGCCACATCGTTGATGCTCGTGATCGCGATCAACATACTCAAAACCAATGCCCCGACGATGATGGCCATCACCAGAATGACAATCGGCTCGAAGATGGCCGTGAACCGCTTGATCGAGGCGCGTGTCTCTTCTTCATAAATATCAGCCATGCGCGCGAACATCAGATCCAGTTTTCCGGTTTCTTCGCCGACCGTCAGCAGATGCGAAGCCAGCGGCGGAAACATCCGCGTGCGCGCCAGCGGCTGCGCAATTCCTTCGCCGCGTTTCACGCCCTGCGCGACGTCCTTGAGCGAGTTCGCCATGCGCGTGTTGAAAAGAATACCGGCGGAAATGTGCAGCGACTGCACGAGCGGAACGCTGTTTCCCACCAGCGTAGCCATCGCACGGGCGAAACGCGAAGTCTCCGCTTTGCGCAGCGCGTCACCCATGATCGGCAGTTTCAGGCGGTTCGTATCCCACCAGAATCGTCCTTTCGGCGTGCCGATATAGAAGCGGAATCCAGCGATCACCGAAGCAAGAATGAGCGCCGCCAGCCACCACCAGTCCTGCACGACGCGGCTCGCCTGCAGCATAATCAGGGTCGGCAAAGGCACCTTCATGCGGCCATCGTCGAAAATCGTGGCGAATCGCGGGACGACGAAATTCAGGATTACGAAAATCGCGCCCACGCCGACGCACGCCAGCAGCACCGGATAAATCATCGACGAAACGATGTAGCTCCGCAGTTCATCCCGCGACCGCTCGAATTCCGATAGGCGCTCGAAGATCTGGCCGAGGCTGCCCGAAGCTTCGCCGGCCCGGACCATATTGATGAATAGCTCGGAAAAATAAGTGGGGTGCAGGGCAAGAGAATCCGCCAGCGATTTGCCGCCTTTAATCGAGCGCAGAATGTCGAGCACAATGGTGCGGAACTGCTGGCGGGTGGTAAGTTCGCTCGTGATCGAGAGGGCCCGGTCGAGCGGTACCCCGGAGTTCAGAAGCGTCGAAAGCTCCTGGGTGAAAAACAGGACGTCGCGCCGGCGCCCCGATCCGAACGAGGGAAGCTGCAGCGCCGCGGACTTCTTTTCTTCAAAGCCGACGTAGATCGGTGTCAGGCCCTGGCGAATCAATTCGCGCGCGACGATCTTGCCGTTATCGGCTGTAATGACTCCGGTGCGGAGTTTCCCGTCCGCTGCAACTGCGCGATAGTGGAACGTCGCCGAGGCCATCAGTAAATGCGACTTAAAGTCGCGTCTCCCGTTTCGCGGGCCGACGTGGCGCACGCTCTCAGCGTGCCGTGTCGAGACTCTTCTCGACACCCGTTTCTGCGAATGGTACGGGCGTCGGCACAAGTGCCGACGCGGTACGCAAAGTGCGTGCGCCACGTCCTGCCGGCTTGAGCCGGCAGCTGTTTAGAATTCCTGCGTGACACGCGTCACCTCTTCGGCCGTCGTAACGCCCTGCCGCACCTTCATCCAGCCGTCTTCGCGCAGATTCTTCATGCCGTTGCGGCGGGCCGCTTCCGTCAGGCGGCTGGCATCGGCGTTACCCATAATCAGATGACGCAGTTCGTCATTCAACTCCATCAGTTCAAAAATCCCGGCGCGTCCTTTATGGCCGGAGCCATCGCACTCCTCGCATCCGCGCCCGTGAAACGTTTCAATCTCCTCGCCGAAAGGCGTCAGCGCTGTGCCGGCACTCTCTCTGCAGTTGGCGCAAATGAGCCGGACGAGCCTTTGCGCAAGAATCGCCACCACGGATGATGTCACGAGATAATTCTCGACGCCCATATCCATCAACCGCGTGACCGCGCTCGGAGCATCGTTCGTGTGCAGTGTCGAAAAAACAAAGTGTCCGGTCAGCGCCGCGCGAATGGCGATGTCCGCCGTCTCGCGATCGCGGATTTCCCCAACCATAATCACGTCCGGGTCCTGGCGCACAATATGCCGCAACCCGGCCGCAAAAGTGAGCCCTATCTGAGGATTGACGTGGATCTGATTGATGCCGTCCATCTGATACTCCACCGGATCTTCGATCGTGATGATCTTCTTGTCCGGCAGGTTGATGCGCTTCAACGCCGAGTAGAGCGTGGTCGATTTGCCGCTTCCGGTCGGTCCTGTGACGAGGAATATTCCGTGCGGCAGCGACGTGAAATGCTCCATCCGGTCGAGCATGTGTTGATCGAAACCAAGGCGGCGCAGGTCGTAAAAATCCCCCGCCGAACGGTCCAGCAGGCGCATGACGACGCTCTCGCCGAACAAGGTTGGAAGCGTCGAAACACGAAGATCGACCTCGCGCCCGAGAATGCGGATCTTGATGCGCCCATCCTGCGGAAGCCGGCGTTCGGCGATGTTGAGCTTCGCCATCAGCTTCAATCGCGAAGTGATCGCGGCCTTGAGCTCGCGCGGCGGCGGCTCCTGGTTGAACAGCACGCCGTCCACGCGGAAACGGATGCGGAATTCCTTGTCGAACGGCTCGATGTGAATGTCGCTCGCGCGTTTCTCGATCGCCTGCGCGATCATGGCGTTCACCAGCCGGATGACGGGCGCTTCGCTCGCCATATCCCGCAAGTGTTCGAGGTCTTCCTCGTCACCGGTTCCGAATTCTGCTGTGGCGGTCTGCCGCTCGCCTTCGATGTAGTAGCGATCGATCGCGTCGAGAATGTCCTGCTCGTTCGCCAGTTGGGGACTTACTTCGAGCTTCGAAAAGCTCTGCACCGCGTTGATGGTTTCGAAGTCCAGTGGATCCCCCATCGCGAGCGTGAGGGTGCCTTCCTGGATGGCAACGGGAAAGATGCAGGATTGACGCAGAAAGCGGGATGACAGACCTTCCAGCTCCGGCGCTGAGGCGGGCGCGCCGAGTTGCGCCCCATTATTAGCGACAGGCAGCCCGAGTTGTTCGGAGAGCGCCGCGAGAAGATCGCGCTGGGCGATGTAGCCCATGTCGACCAGGATCTTGCCCAGCTTTTCACCCCGGCGTTCCCGTTGCAATTCGAGTGCGCGATCGAGGTCTTCCGCGGCGATCAGACCGCGTTCGATGAGTAACTGTCCGAGTGGCGTTGCAACCGCGGTCACGGTTTAGCGGTCCTGCTCTTCGATAATTGCGGCCAGGTCGGAGGGTGTTGCATGATTGGCCTTCGCATCCAGCAGCTTCTGTTTTTCCGCGCTCATGAAAACGCGCCGGGGCATCTCTTTGGTGTTCTTTTCCCAGGAGTAACTGAACAGAATGGCTTCCATGGCGACACGTTCACCGGGGGGAAGGCCCTCCAGCGTCGCGCTGGCATTCATCATGGCGGTCCGCATCGCATCTTTCAATTCGGGTAGCTTCTTCAACTTGTGGTCCCGCAAGCCCGCGAGTTCTTCCGGCGTAATCGTCGGTCTGAATGGACTCATCATGAGCCCCCCGGCGTTGACCAGATCGACCTCAAACGTGAACAGCGTGCCGTAGCCTTCGAGATACGTTCCACGCGCCGTTCCGAGAAGATCGTACGGATCGCTCGAGCGGGCGCTGAGCGTCTGATTCATGCTGCCTTCGACCGCCAGGATCGCCGCTCTGGAAACCCGCGATTCGGCGGCCGCAAGGCAGAGCGTCGCGGCGGCAATGCCCGCAATGATCGAGATGCCGACTACCGGTCTCACTGTCCCGCTCCGGCGTCCCGAAAGTCATTGGAGGCCATCAAAGAGGAGCTGAGCCGCTTCTGCAGTACCGTGAAACTCTCCTCTACCGCAACCATGCGGGCTTGATACTCCTTTTCGTATTTCAGGTTGGCGGATTCGATCGCAGCCTTAGTCATCTGCTCCGCCGTCTGCTGTACCATCCGGGCGTCCTCCGTCCTGACTTGCGCCACTGCCTTGGCGACGGCCTCGTTTACCTGTTTCGAGAAATCCGCATTGGCTGACTGGGCGACTGCCGGGCCACGATCCAGCGGGCTATGGTAGGCGAAAACTATCAGCGCAGCCGCAAGCACGCACGCCGAGGCGAAGCCGAGCCGCGCAGCCGAGTTCCAGAATCCCGCAAACCACCGGGAAACGGGTGACGGCTCGAATACCTTATCCGACACAAAGGCGATCCGCTGCGGAACTTCCCGGTCCGGCAGAGTGCGCAACGCGGCCGTCGTCAGCCGCAGGCGGTCGAGTTCGAGAGTGCATTCGCCGCACGCGGCGAGGTGCTGCTCCAGTGCCGGTTGCCGATCGGCCTCAAGTTCGCCGACAGCGTAATCGCGCAAATCTTCGGTAGGATGAATCATCGATTCGTGCCTCTTGTATTTATGGGAGCCAGTTCTGTTTTCAGAAGGTCGAGAGCGGTATACAGCCGTGACTTCACGGTCGAAACCGGACATCCGAGAACCTCCGCCATCTCGTCGAATTTAAACCCCTCATAGACTTTCAGCACCACCGCTTCGCGCTGTTCCGGGTTGAGGCGGTCGAGCGCGGCGGTGACGGCCAGCGAGAGATCCATCGGGAAACCCGGCGCGTGGTTGCGCTCCGAGGGCGCATCTCCACCCGATAAATCCGTCAGCGCCGTTTCGGGCCGGCGCCTGCGGAAGAGCGAATGTGCCTCGTTATGCGCAATCCGGTACAGCCATGGGCCGAATCGCGCCGGGTCGTCGAGCTTGCGGATGTTCTGATATGCCTTCAAAAAAGCTTCCTGGCTCAGGTCCATAGCGTCTTCCGGACGGCCGGTGAGGCGAAGAAGATAATTGAAGACACGCTTCTCCCATCGCGATACGAGGAGGTTGAACGCCTCGACATCGCCGCGGCGAACGCGTGAAATCAGGTCCGCATCTTCGACGGCCCGAAAGATCAAACTCTGGCTCCTAGTGACAAGACGCACACATCGGGGAAAAAGTCGATGTGAATGTTTATTTTATCGTCTTGGAAGTAATCTGTCGTTTTCGGCGAGGCGTCATGCCCCGGGTGAGAATAGGAAGGTGAGCTTTCTCGATAATCTCGAAAACAATCTGAAAGCGCTGGAGTCCCGCGAGGAGGGCCTCGATAACACGCGCCGCCGCGAAGTTGATCGGGGACAGTCGCTCGCCATCGCTCCTTGGGCCGAGCGGCTCAAACGCGAACCCTATGCGCAGGATCTGATGCGGCAGGCCAGCATCGCCGGGCGTGAGCGGCGTATGAAAGTGAATCTGGCATGGCTCGATACGAGGCTTCGTCTTGAAGCCCGCGGCCATCGTCTGGAGCTGCGCCCCACGCCGAATGGGATCGTGGCGGTCTTCCTGCGCGGGGCGGACGCGATCGGACAGAAACCGGTGAATCTCGCGGATAATCCGCAAAAACTGATTGCCGCATGGATGAAAGAGCTGGACGAACAGAAACGGATCGACGACGAAACGGCCAGCGCCGAGATCGTCGACGAAGACGAGTAGGGGACTCTCGTTACCACTCCCTCAAGGGAATTTAACGGCTACGGGCTGAAAGCCGCGTGAAAGGCGTGGCGCACGCACCCTGCGTACCGCGTCGAGACTTTCTCGACGCTTCCCCCGCCTCGGCATGAGTGCGGACACGACATGCCGCGACTGTCAAGGAGCGGTAACGGATCGCAGAGACAGTCCACCAGAACTTATTCCCAGAACTTAATCGACGATACGCGCGCTCTTGATGTAGTCGAGGTGTGGGAACTCCTTTTCCAGATAAGCGTTTCCCTCTGCCGTGATCCGGGACTGTTCGGGGTTCTCAAGATCGCCCGCATAGATCATATCCACGTTTTCCATCCCGCTGACTACCTTGCCGAATGGAGCGAACCGCAGACTATCGAGCCGGCTGTTGTCTCCAAAGTTGATGAACAATTGCGTGCTGCGTGAGTTCGGCTGGGAGGTTTGGGCAAAAGTCACGGCGCCGCGCACATTACTCGCTTTCACGGGGTCGTCCTGGATCGGCACGTCCCAGGTTTTGGTGACTGCTGGATTAGCGGCAAGCCCGAACTGCGCCATGAATCCCGGGATGACACGAAAGAAGCGGGCGCCATCGAGATATTTCGCTTTAACCAGATTGTAGAAGCGATCCGCTCCGATCGGTGCATCGGCGCGTGTCACTTCAATGACAACCGGGCCGCGCGAAGTATCGAGGTTTACCCGGAAAGTTTCGGGCGCTTTCTCGTTCGACAGCTTCTGGGCTCCGGCGGAACAGGCGCCGAGAACGAAGGCCAGGGAAGCAATCAGCGGAATCGGGAACTCTCTGCGTTTCATCGAAGTCATTTTATCCCAGGAGGCAAAATGGCGAAAACAATGCGAGCTGTACAGGTCTCGCGGCCGGGTGGGCCCTTCGAGATCGTGGAGAGGCCCATACCCGAGCCAGGAACCGGAATGGTAAGGGTGAAGATTCAGGCGTGCGGAGTCTGCCACAGCGATTCGTATACGAAGGAAGGACTCTTTCCGGGTATGCAGTATCCGCGCGTTCCAGGGCATGAGATCGTCGGCGTGGTGGATGCCGTCGGTTCCGGCGTCAGGGAATGGAAGGGCGGGGAGCGCGTGGGTCTGGGCTGGAATGGAGGCTATTGCGGCTACTGCGACAATTGCCGCCAGGGAAACTTCTTCGCCTGCCGGACCGGCACGTACATCACCGGCATCACCAGCGACGGAGGCTACGCGGACTACACGATTGCGCGCCCGGAAGCGCTGGCGCGAATGCCCGAGGAGTTGTCCGCCGCGGACGCCGCGCCGCTGATGTGCGCCGGCGTCACGACGTTCAATGCTCTCCGCAACAGCGGCGCGCAGTCCGGCGAGACGGTCGCGGTGCTCGGCTTGGGCGGTCTCGGCCATCTCGGTGTCCAGTTCGCCGCAAAGATGGGGTTCAAAACGGTTGCCATCGCGCGCGGAAAAGATAAAGAACCATTGGCGAATACGCTTGGCGCGTGGCGATATATCGACAGTCAGACACAGGATCCGGCGGCGGAGCTCCAGAAGCTGGGAGGCGCGAAGGTGATCCTGGCGACCGTCACAGTGGGGGACGCGATGGCTGCGGCGGTAGGCGGTCTCGGCGTCAACGGGACCATGATTATTGTGGGCGCCGCCACATCGCTCACCGTGTCCCCCGTTCAATTACTCCGCGCGTGTAGTTCGATCAAGGGCTGGTACTCTGGCACTTCGATCGATTCGCAGGATACCCTGGCATTCAGCGTGCTCTCCGGTGTGAGATCCATGAATGAAGTTCTTCCTCTCGAGCGCGTGACTGAAGCTTATGAGCGCATGATCAGCGGTAAGGCGCGCTTTCGCGTTGTATTGACCATGGGGAACTAGTGTGATGTATCCGAAGTGTCGATATCGATCTTTCGTACACTCGATTGCATTTTCCGAGCCGCGCGTGTCAACAAGCGGTAACGATACTTCAGAAACAGGAGACTAGCCACGATGACCGATGCTCCCGCACAAACAGATTCGATGTTCCCCAGGCTGGACGATGCGCAAATCGAACGGCTTGCCTCGATCGGCGCGCGGCGGCACGTCGAGCCTGGTGAAATCGTTTTCGACCTGGGCAGCGAAGACCATGGCATGTTTATCGTGCTCCAGGGAAGCATTGAAATCGTCAGTGTTTCGCACGGAGAGGAGGCCGTGCTGAGAGTCCTCGAGCGAGGACAGTTCACGGGTGAAGTGAACCAGCTTTCGGGCCGGCGCAGTCTGGTGCGGTGCCGGGCGCGCGAAGCAAGCGAACTGCTGGAACTCGGCAGAACGTGCCTGCGCGAGATCATGCAGACCGATGTGGCTCTTGGTGAGATGTTCCTGCGCGCTTTCGTTATGCGCCGCCTGTATCTGATCGCCAATTCGGTGGGTGACGCGGTGCTGATCGGGTCCAGCCATTCGAGCGACACTTTGCGCATCAGAACGTTTCTTTCCCGGAACGGCCATCCACACACGTATCTCGATGTGGAGACCGATCCCGATGTGCAGACCGTGCTCGATCATTTTGAGATTCGCGTAACGGAGATTCCCGTGCTGATCTGCCGGGGCGAACTGGTGCTGCGAAACCCCAGCAACCAGGACGTGGCGAAGTGCTTCGGGTTGAATGCGGGAATCGATGAGACCGCCGTGTACGACCTGATCGTGGTGGGCGCGGGACCGAGCGGACTCGCCGCCGCGGTTTATGGGGCATCGGAAGGTCTGAGCGTTCTGGTGGTCGAGAGCAACGCGCCGGGCGGTCAGGCTGGATCGAGCTCCCGAATCGAAAACTATCTCGGGTTCCCGATGGGAATTTCGGGACAGGATTTGGCAAACCGCGCCTTCGTACAGGCGGAAAAGTTCGGCGCGAGTATCTCGGTAGCACGTGCGGCGCGGTCTCTCAAATGCGACCGCAAGCCTTATGCAATCGAACTGGACGATGGCGGGTCGGTGGAGGGTCGAAGCATCATCCTGGCGGCCGGCGCGCAATACCGGAAACTTGAGCTTCCGAATCTCGCCCAATTTGAAGGTGTCGGCATCTACTACGGCGCAACACAAGTGGAGGCGCAGTACTGCGGTAAGGAGGACGTCGTCATCGTAGGCGGTGGAAATTCAGCCGGTCAGGCGGCGCTATTCCTTTCGGCGACTGCCCGGCATGTGTATCTCCTGGTTCGCCGGGCAGGGCTCGCCGAGACCATGTCCCGCTACCTGATTGCGCGCATCGAGGCGTGCCAGGAAATCACCGTCAAGCCGCGTACCGAGGTCGAGGCGCTCGAAGGCAACGGACATCTGGAGCGGGTTCGCTGGCGGGACAGGCAGGCCGGCGCGAGTGAGACGCATGAGATCAGGCATTTGTTCCTGATGACCGGGGCCAATCCGAATACCGGATGGCTGCGTGGTTGTTTCGCGATGGACGAAAAACAGTTCATCAGGACCGGCGCCGACCTCGGAGATACCTGGTCGATGCGCCGCCCTCCGTTTCCGCTGGAAACGAGCCGCCCCGGCGTTTTCGCCGTCGGCGATATCCGCGCGGGAAGCGTGAAGCGAGTGGCATCGGCTGTAGGCGAGGGCTCAATGGCGGTCCAGTTTGTGCACAAAGTGCTCGCCGAGTGATCAAAAGCGCGTAGTCAGACTCCGTGCCGGTGGAAGAAGGCGAGCATCTTCGCCTACGCATCTTTCGCTGGTTTGTTGGCGGCCTTCAAAGCCCCGCGCATCCGCTCGACCGACTCTGGCAGGCTGCAAATCACGGTGGGGCAGGCATTCAGCCTGCCGAAGCCCTTTTCAGCAGAAGAATGCCGGCATCCCTGCCGCCGTATAAACCGATGACGGGGAACTTCAAATCACTCGCGATATCGACCGGATTCTTTGGCTGGATGGCCGTGGTGTGTCCGGCAAGTCGTCCGTACCAGGCGGCCCCGGCTTTGAGCGTGGCGGTGTGGGCTGCATAGAGCCAGACGGCGCGGCCACCCCAGCAAAAGCCGGTAGCGGCCAGGCGGTTGGTATCCCCGCCGTTTTTTCCGGCCCAGACTCACGGGCGCTCTTGTCGCAGTCGGGGCCGGGCAGATTATCGCGACGGCGTGGCCATATCTTTCTTGGTGGTGGCACAACGGCTAATCGGTTGAGAATAGTTGGGCTTGGTTTGTTTCGACCAGTTTCTCGGGAAACGCCTGCGGGAGGACGGGCGGAGCTGCCTTGAGGGAATATCGCGCGTAATGCTTCCCGTTCCGGCTCTCCGCGCGTGATCGCAGACCGGGAGACCCGACTCCAAGTCGCGTTTAGGCTGCCTTCTACTCCCGGCATGATAACCTGGTGAATTGCATGACAATTGAAGAAATACGCGAGTTGATCCAGCTCGTTACCGATACTGGTGTGGCCGAACTCGAAGTTCAGCGCGGCGAGAACCGCGTGCGCATCCGCCGATCCTTCGGCGCCGAAGAGGCGAAGCTGTACGAGATTTCCGGTCCTGCCGCCGCTGCCGCGCCCGCCGCGGCCGCGCCGCCGCTGAAAGCCGAAACTCCCTCCGCGGCGTCCAACCCGCAGCTCGTTTACACAAAGAGCCCCATCGTCGGCACTTTCTACGAAGCCGCTTCACCCGACACTCCACCCTTCGTGCGCATCGGCGAGCACGTCACACCCGGCAAAGTGCTCTGCATCATCGAATCGATGAAACTGATGAACGAAATCGAATCCGAAGTCGCCGGCATCATCGAGAGCAAGCTCGTGCAGAACGGCCAGGCGGTCGAATACGGAGAAGCCCTCTTTGGCATCCGGCCCGTTTAAGAAGATCCTGATCGCAAATCGTGGTGAGATCGCCCTGCGCATCATCTGCGCCTGCAAGGACCTCGGTATCCCCACCGTCGCCGTCTATTCTGAAGCCGACCGCTACAGCCTCCCCGTCCGTTTCGCCGATCAGGCCATCTGCATCGGACCTGCCAAGAGCGCCCGCAGCTATCTCGACATCCCTTCCATCATCAGCGCCGCCGAGATCGCGCATGTCGACGCTATTCATCCTGGCTACGGATTCCTGAGCGAGAACGCCGGTTTCGCCGAAGTCTGCCGCGTCTCCCGCATCAAATTCATCGGACCCTCCCCCGAAGTCATCGCCTCCATGGGAATTAAGGAAAACGCCCGCGCCATCATGCAGGAGCATGGCGTGCCCATCCTGCCCGGTTCCGCCGGCGTACTCTCCAGCCCCGGGGAAGCGCTCGAAACAGCTGAGAAAATCGGCTACCCGGTCATCCTGAAAGCTTCCGCGGGCGGCGGCGGACGCGGCATGCGCGTCGTGAACCACGCCGCCGAATTACCCGCGCTGCTCACCCAGGCTCAACAGGAGGCTGCCGCATCCTTCTCCAGTGCCGACGTCTATCTGGAAAAATACATCGGCGCACCGCGGCACATCGAGTTTCAAATCCTGGCCGACGAGCACGGCAACGTCGAAATCCTCGGCGAGCGCGATTGCAGCATCCAGCGCCGTCACCAGAAGCTTCTCGAAGAGTCGCCCTCCCCGGCTCTTCGTCCCGAAGTGCGCGATCGCGTCACCGCCAAACTCCGCCAGGCCATCCGGGCCATCGGTTACAGCAACGCCGGGACCGTCGAGTTCCTCATGGATGAGAAAGGCGATCTCTACTTCATCGAGGTGAACGCGCGCATTCAGGTCGAGCACCCGGTCACCGAAGCGGTTACGGGCATCGACCTCGTGAAAGCGCAGATCCGCATCGCCGCCGGTGAGACACTTCCCGGCATTCTCGGTGGACCGGTCCGGTTCCACGGCCACGCCATCGAGTGCCGCATCAACGCCGAGAACCCCGAGACCTTTACGCCCTCACCGGGACGCATCACCGGCTTGAATCTGCCCGGCGGCATCGGTATTCGCGTCGACACGCACGCCTATCAGGAGGGCGTAATTCCGCCGTATTACGACTCGCTCGTCGCCAAGGTGATCGCGCACGGGCGCGACCGCGCGGAAGCGATTCAACGGATGAAGCGCGCCCTCGACCTCTTCGTGGTCGAGGGCATTCACACTTCCATCCCGCTTCACAAGCGCATCCTCAACGAGCCGGATTTCGTAGCCGGCCGCTTCGACACCAACTTCATCAAGCGCTGGATTCCCTGATGTAGCACAGGCCAAAAGGCCTACTCCACTGCCTTGCAAGCTATTGATTCTTCGTTGTGGAGTAGGCGTTTTCGCCTGCGCCTTACTTCTTCAGCACCCTCATTGAGCCTGTGAATACCTAAAGGTTGTTCACCGCGATCTGAATGCCGCGAGTCCCCACGGTTGACGCCGGCGATGTGGGTAGCCGAAGCTGATCCATTTATAATGAGAGCCTGCCGCGTCTCTGACACACAATGCGTAATCTCCCGAATGCAAGCGTGCGGGTAAGCGGTCTCTCAAATCAAGCGCCGAGTACCCGTTGGTGCTATCTGGCGCTGGCGGTCTTCACAATCGGTCTCGTTGTTACTTATTTGCTTGTTGATCGTCTGGCGCCGGGCGGGCGCAGCCTGGCCAAGGTAACGGGTTTCGATCCCGTCTTCTACTTTGGCGTTTCGCATTCGTTGCTTTTCGATCGCGACTTCGATCTGCGCAATGAACTTGCGAGATTTCCGCCGGCCGGTGGTCCGTGGATGAGTAAAGAGACGGGCCTTCCGCAAAGCCCCTGGGCCATCGGATACTCACTGTTGGCCATGCCGTTTCTCGGAGCCGGCACGGTGTTGGATGCGTTGGCGGGCAATCCGGCCGACGGCTATTCCCGATACGCGGTCTTGGGTTATTCCCTCGCCAACACAGTTCTGACCGGCCTTGGGTTAATGGCCCTGTTCTATTTCTTGAACGAAGCCGGGAAACTGTGGGGCGTTTCCCGTCCGGTGGATGCGCTGTTTGTCACGCTCGCCGTCTTCTTCGGCACCACGGTTG
Organism: Bryobacteraceae bacterium; assembly: GCA_049516355.1. GTDB lineage: Bacteria > Acidobacteriota > Terriglobia > Bryobacterales > Bryobacteraceae > BOG-234. Next base: position 14,024 of record JBEKTF010000133.1, read on the forward strand.
GTTACTATGCCTTCTCGAATATGTCGCATGCCTCAACGGTTTTGGGGTCCAGCCTGTTTCTGGCCTGCTGGTGGAGGGTTCGGGAGGACAACCAGAACATCCGCGGATGGGCTCTGCTGGGACTTTTCGGCGGCATTCTCTCCATCATCCGCTGGCAGGAAATCTGTTATGTGGCGGCGCCTTTCTTATTCGATATCGCGGACAAGGCGTTTTTCAGCCGGTTTCGCCCGTGGCTGCGGTCCCGCATCGCCTACCTCGCGGTCGTATCGCTTTGCTGGGTTCCGCAATTGGTGGAATGGAAGTACATCTACGGGCGCTTTTTCCTGATCCCTTATAGTGTCATGGATAGTTGTGGCGAGAAAGTGGCCTGCTCGAGTTTCATTCATCTGCCGCCGCGATACATCCCGCAACTTCTGTTTTCGACCGAGAACGGATGGTTTCTCTGGACGCCGCTGTGCTTTATCGGAGTGTGTGGCTTACTTTATGGTCTGGTCAGGTTCGGCCGCGTATTTTTCCCCTGGCTGGTGGTGTTCGCTCTGGAGGTAGCGTTGATTGGCTCGTCGGACACCTGGCATGGCGGCGAGTCCTTCAGTTCCCGCTATCTGACTTCCAGTTCGGCGCTCGTCGGGCTGGGACTGGTAACGATTCTCTACTCCGCGGGGCGGCGGATGCGCTGGGCGGTCGTGGGCGCGGCGTCGATCCTGTGTGTGTTCACCTGTGCGTTTGCCCTGCAATTCCGGCTGA
>JBEKTF010000134.1:0-14654 GCA_049516355.1 Bryobacteraceae bacterium
GATTAACTCGCACCTCCAACAGATAAAGGGTAATCGCGAACTCGACCGTCTCCTGCTGAACCAGCGGACAGTTTCGAAAGAAACCATCCCCGAGGGTAGTCTCGTCGGAAGGGTTGAGATCCCCGATCTTGGCCTTTCCGCCGTCGTATTTGAAGGCACAAGCGACAGCGTTTTGGATCGGGGGGTGGGACACCTGGACGAATCCGCGCTCCCTGGACAAGCGGGAAATGTAGTGCTTGCGGCCCACCGAGATACTTTTTTCAGAAGCCTGCGCAATATTCACAAGGGCGATGTCGTCCGAGTGACAACCCTGTCGGGAGTTCGCACTTATACAGTGGATTCCACCGAAGTCGTTGCGCCTACGCAAACCAGCGTCATGGATCCAACGCCGACACCGGCCCTTACTCTTATCACCTGCTACCCGTTTTACTACGTAGGCAATGCCCCGAAACGGTTCATCGTGCATGCCCGGGATGACGAATACCAGACCTCGCAGGTTCTCACTCGGAAGAAAGAATCGGATACAAACAAAGCGCAGAAAATTGTGCCGGTCGCTTTGACTCAGGAAGACGCGGATAATTTGACTTATGTTTTCAAGGCTTCGGAAGAGTAAGCGCCTGCTCGAACGCATGCGCGATCTGAAGAACGCCCCAGTCGTCGCGATGGCGTCCCACGATTTGTATGCCGACCGGTAATCCTTCGCTGGTAAAGCCACAAGGCACCGATATCGCCGGTGTGCCCATTACCGAGATGTAGTAACACGATTTGATCCAGTCAATATAGGTATCCATCTTTGTACCGTCGATCTCCGTTGGCCAGGGCTGAGTGAGGGCGAAGGGGGTGACCTGGCTCACAGGTAGCACAAAGTATTCGTAGCGCGTCAGAAACTGCCGCATTTTCTGTTGGAGTTCCGCGTGCCTCAAGGTGGCCTCCGCCACGTCGCGCTCGGTGAGGCGCTCGTTCTGGTCGATTTCCCAAAGAATCGTATCCTTAACGAGCCCCGGATGCTGCTTCACGTGGTCGCCGAGGCGGAGAGCGGTGCTGTGGAACCGGAGGGTTCGGAATGTAGCATCCGCACCCGTAAAATCGGGCTCCGCCTCTTCCACAATGCAGCCCATGGACTCGAATACGCTCCGCTGCGCATTGGTTATCCTTCTCACTTCGGCGTCGACCGGGACGTCCCCGAGGTCTTTCCACCACGCGATGCGCATACCTTTGAAACTGCGCTCGAGTGGCTGCGAAAAACGTGCGCGTGCCTCAGGTTCCGCAATCGCCGAAAGGTAGAAAGCGAGGTCTTCCACCGAACGCGCCATTGGGCCCTCCACGTTAAACGGGGCTGAGCCTGTGGCCGGAACGCATCCCGCGGAAGGGCGAAATCCGACCACGCCGCAGAAGCTGGCCGGGTTGCGAAGGGAGGCTCCGAGGTCGGTGCCATCGGCGATGGGTAACATATGGCACGCGAGCGCCACGGCACCGCCGCCGCTACTGCCGCCGCAGGTTTTGGTCAGATCCCATGGATTCCTGGTCGCGCCAAAGACCTCGTTGTACGTCTGCGATCCGGCGCCGAATTCCGGAGTATTGGTTTTACCCAGCGTAATGGCTCCGGTGCTTTTGATTCGCCTGACAAGAGGCGAGTCCCAGCTCGGAACAAAGTCCTTGAAGATGCGCGAACCGAACGTGGTGCGAATTCCTTTGGTTGGCTGGAGGTCCTTATGCGCCGTAGGCAATCCATGCAGAGCGCCCAGCGGCTTTCCCTGAGCCTGCAATTCATCCGCCTGGGACGCGGCTTGACAAGCCTGGCCGGCAACCACGGTAACGATGGCGTTGACCTTCGGGTTCACACGCTCGATGTGAGCCAGATGAGCTTCCAAAGTTTCCCGGGCGGAAAGCTTTCCTTCACGTATCAGCCGCGCCATTTGAACGGCGCTCATGCGGCAGATATCCGGGGGCTTTGTCCAATGAGCCTCGTCCATTGAGGTTTGTCCAATGTACTAATGGCTCAAGTCGTAAATGAAGTAGTTCATCCCGAGCCGGTAGGCGAACGACGCCAGTTTTTCGGGATACTCCGCTTCGTCGGAATGTTCCCAGGCGTCACCCAGGTCCATGTTGTGGCAAATAGCGACCATGATGCGGCCACGGTCGTCGTAGATCCCGCGCCAATGCGGAATCTTGCCGGCATTCAGGTCGTTCCCCATCCCGGATTCATAGGTCAGGTGATCCCTGAAGTAGTGGTCCGCGCCGGGGGCCTGCAAGCGCTCATCGAGATCGTAAAGCACATGAAAAATCGGATCGGTGGGCGGCAGTTCGACAATCGGGCGGTCCGGGAAAACCCGGTTCATGCCCTGTGTGAAATTGCTCCATTCGATGTTGCCATGGAAATCGTCCACCATGAGGAAGCCGCCGCGAAGCAGAAACTCACGCAACTGTGCCGCGTCCTGATCGCGCAGCTTCCAGTGCCCGACCTCGACGGCGTACAACATCGGGTAGTTGAACATGTCGTCGCTGCCATCGAAGCTGACGACCTGTTCCACGGAACGGGTGTCGATGCGGGTGAGCCTTCGGACGCCTTCGAGCAAATGCCGGTCCGAGCGCGGATAATCCATGGTCCAGTAACCGGGGAACAAACGGTCTCCCATCGACAGTTCGACAAAAGGATAACCGTAGATGTCCGGATAGCGAAGGCGTGCGCGTGTCCACTCAGCCTTCTTTTGATAGTCCGCCGGCAGGGGAAAATCCGAATACTCGATTGCCGGCCACTCTCTGAAGGGTTTCTGTGCCAGTAAAACGCCGCAGATACTCAGCCCGGTAATTCCCAGAGCAAACAACGCTATGTGGCGGCGCATCATTTCCCGAAAAAACACTCTCGACCGCGGATCAATGGGTCATGGAGTAAATCACGTAATTCACTCCGATACGAATGCCGAGCGCCGAATACTTCTCCGGATACCCGGGGTCGTCCGCCCACTCCCAGGAATCCCCCACGTCCGAATTGAAAGTCATGGCCACCATGATGCGGCCATTGTCGTCGTAAATCCCGCGCCAATGCGGCGTGGCGCCCTCCGGCCCGTTGCGGTAGGTCGAGCCCCGCACCAGGGCCCACTGGCCAGGCACCTGGTACCGGTCGTTCAGATCGTAGACGACGTGGAAGATGGGATCGGCATTGTCGATTTCGACGATAGGCCTGTCGGGGAAAACGCGCTGCATGCTCTCGTTGAACCGGTCCCATTCCTCGGTTCCCCAGAAATCGTCGAGCATGATGAAGCCGCCGCGCAGCAGGTATTCGCGAAGGGCCGCGGCTTGGGCGTCAGTCAGTTTCCAGTCACCCATTTCGCCCGCGTTCATCCACGGATAGTTGAAGGCGTCGTCGCCGTCGTCGAGGTTGACAGGCTGTTCAGCGGAACGCGTATGAACCAGGCTGAGACGGCGCATGGCCTGAGCGAAGTGGCGGTCGGCACGGGGATAATCCTGCGTCCAGCTGGTTCCGCCCTCCCTCCAGTCGAGGCGGCCGAAGCGGCGGTAGTTTCCAAAACGCGCGGCGGGATGTTGCGGATACATCAACCGGGCGAACACCCATTCGGTTTTTTCCTGAAAATCGGAGGGGAGCTCAATGTTGTCGTAGCCCTCCATGCTTGTGTAGACGCGAAACGGGCGTTGCGCGGAATATAGAGCGGTAATGAGGCTGGCGCCGGCACCCAGGAGCACGAGCGCTTTCCGGTAATTCATGAACTGCCTGCCTGTGAGCATAGCACCGGCGAACTCGGGAATACAGGCGGCTATTCCAGAACTTCGGCCAGCACCATTTCAAGGCCGCCTGTGCGCAGGATACCGTCGGTGGCTTCGGCGAGGATTCCCGGTGTCGCGTTCCATGCCCGGCGGCCGACAGGATCGATGATCCAGCAGGTGGGTACGCCCATTTCGGCGTAGTCGTTCAGCTTTGCCAGGAAGCGGGTCATTCTGTCTTCCGGCGACAGGATCTCAATGCAGAGGATCGGCGGGAATGTGACGACTTGCTCCTCGGGAGCGTTTTCCGCCAGAACGCAGATGTCGGGGACGCGGACGCGCGTGGCGTTGATGCGAACCCTCAGTGACGGAAGCACCCGCCTGCGCAAGCCGGGATATCGGGTAATCAGGTGACAAAGGATCTCAGTCATCGCGCGGCTGTGATCGAACTCTCCCCATAGCCGCTCCTGGACTTCGCCATCGACGTAGTCGCAATCAGGCCGGTAGCTGGTTTGCAGATATTCTTCGACCGGGATCACGGTCTACTTGAAAACGTCCGCCAAAGGCATTTCGATATCGCCGGCGCGGAGAATACTATCCGTCGCTTTGGCAAGATGCCCCGGCGTCGCAGTCCAGGCCCGTCGTCGGATTGGATCAATCACCCAGCACGCGGGAACTCCCATCGAGAAATAATCCTCGACTCGATCCCAGACAAAATCGAGAGTGTCGCCTCTCGATAGAATCTCAATGCACAGCAACGGCGGGGTTCTGACGATTTCCTCGTCCGGAGCCTCACTCGAAAGGACCATTACATCGGGGACACGAAAACGCCGGGAGTTGATTTGCAGGCGCACTTCTGTCACCGCTTTCATGCGCCATCGAGCCTCACGCTGAAGCAGCCACGCCGCGATCAGCGTCTGGAGCCTACCGTGGCTTAGTTCACCCGTGTTGCGCTCGACCAACTCTCCCTCAACATAGTCCCGGTCCGGGCGCCACGTAGTCGCGAGGTATTCTTCGACCGAAACCAGCGTGCCTGTCGCCATATCCTGATCCTACCGCTGATTGGCTTTGAGAATCTTCTTGCGCAGCCGTATGGATTTCGGCGTAACTTCGACCATTTCATCCTCACGAACGAACTCGATCGCCTGCTCCAGATTGAGCAGCCTCGGTGGCACCAGCCGGATCGCTTCATCCATGGTCGAGGCGCGCATGTTTGTCAGCTTCTTCTCTTTCACAATGTTGACGTCGAGATCCGCCTGGCGCGCGTTCTCGCCGATAATCATCCCCTCGTAGACTTCAGTTGCCGGACTGACGAAGATCTCACCGCGCTCCTGCAAATTGAAAATGGCGTTGCCTGTCGTCTTCCCCGCGCGGTCCGCCACAAGCGAGCCCGTCGGACGCATGGGAATTTCGCCCTGCCATTCGATGTAACCGTGGAAGAGCGAGTTCAGAATCGCCGTGCCGCGCGTATCGGTCAAAATCTCACTGCGCAGCCCGATCAACCCCCGAGACGGAATATGGAACTCCAGCCTCACGCGTCCCGATCCGTTGTTGACCATCTTGCTCATCTTGCCTTTGCGGCTGCCGAGCTTCTCGATGACCACGCCGATATAGGCCTCGGGGCAGTCGATGACGAGCATTTCAACCGGCTCCATCGTCTTGCCGTCGATGGTTTTCGTCAGGATTTCGGGCTTGCCCACCGCGAGTTCGTACCCTTCGCGCCGCATCATTTCAATGAGGATGGCGAGCTGCAATTCACCGCGCCCCATCACCTTGAACGTCTCGGGCGTATCCGATGCCACGCGGATCGAGACGTTCGTCAGCAACTCCTTATCGAGCCGGTCTTTCAGATTGCGCGAGGTGACGAACTGCCCTTCCCTCCCAGCGAACGGGGAAGTATTTACCGTGAAAGTCATCCCGATGGTCGGCTCGTCGATCTGAATCGGAGGCATCGGTCGGGGCGTGTCGGCGCTGGTAATCGTCTCGCCGATCGTGATGCCCTCGACGCCCGCGATCGCCACCAGATCGCCCGGTTTCGCGATCGTCTCATCCACCCGCTTCAAGCCTTCAAAAGAATAGAGCTTCGTGATTTTCGTCTTCTGGATTTTGCCATCGAGATGGCAGATCGCGACCTCGTCGCCATACCGCAAAGTGCCTTGAAATACGCGGCCGATCGCAAGCCGTCCCAGATAGTCGCTGTAATCGAGATTGGCGACCTGCGCTTGCAGGATCGCGTCGGGATCGCCGGCGGGCGGGGGGATGTTGGCGATAATCGCTTCGAAAAGCGGGCGCAAATCCTCGGAAGGATCGTCGAGGGTTACCTTCGCAATCCCGGCTCTCGCGTTGGCGTAGAGGACCGGGAAATCGAGCTGGTCTTCCTTCGCGTCGAGATCGATGAACAGATCGTAGATCTCGTTGAGGACTTCCGGCACGCGCGCGTCCGGGCGATCGATCTTGTTGATGACGACGATCGGCTTCAGGTTCGCTTCGAGGGCTTTCATCAAAACGTAACGAGTCTGCGGCAGCGGGCCTTCGCTCGCGTCGACCAGCAGCATGACACCGTCGACGATCTTGAGCGCGCGCTCGACTTCGCCGCCAAAATCGCTGTGGCCGGGCGTATCGACAATGTTGATTTTGGTTCCGTGGAAACGCACGCCCGTGATCTTGGAAAGAATGGTGATCCCGCGCTCGCGTTCCAGATCGTTCGAATCCATGACGCGCTCGGTGACCGCTTCATGCGCGCCAAAAATTCCGCTTTGCCGGAGCATCCCGTCGACCAGCGTGGTCTTTCCATGGTCAACGTGCGCAATGATGGCGATGTTACGAGTATTCTGACTCATTTGTGATTGGTTGATTATTCTTCGTGAACGACATCAGCCGGCTCTAGCCTTGCGGCAAACCGCGCCGGGTAAACGCCTGCCAGGACCGTTACGGCCCAGACCAGCAACAACGCGCCCGCAAGCAACAAGGCCGGCGGATGGAACTGAATCGTCCAGCCGAAGCTCTGCTTGTTGACCACGTAAATCAGGACCAGCGAAAGCGCCATCCCGAGACCCAAACCCAGCGACCCGGCAAGAAGCCCGAGTAATCCGGCTTCCATGAGGATCATGCGGCGAACCTGCCCGGTGGCGGCCCCGAGATACCGGATGAGGCCGATTTCACGGCGGCGGTCCAATACCAATGCTAGCAGCGAGTTCGCCGCGCCCAGCATGGCGACCACGATGGCGACTGCTTCGAGCGCGTAAGTCACGGCAAATGTGCGGTCGAATACCTCGACGGCGGCGCGGCGCAGAACTTCGTTCGGAGCGATCATCAGGGGGAAATCGCGCAGGCGGGATTCGAGATCGCGTCGGACTTTCATCGCGTCGGCGCCGGGTTGAACGTAGACCGCGATGTTCGTGAAGGGCTGATCGGGCAGATATTTGAATAAGGTGGACCGGTCGACCAATACCGTGCCCCGGTCGCTCGAATAGTCGTAGTAGATTCCAGCGACAGTGAGCGCTACTGTCCTTGCGCCCAACGGAATGTGGAGCACGTCGCCCACGTGCACGTGATGTTTGTCCGCAAATGGCTCGGTGACAACGGCGCGATCGTATCCGGGCAGCGATGCGAGGATGTCGTTCGCATTGCCGGAGAGAAATCGCAGAGACCGGCGGCGGCGAACGATGTCGATTTTGCCAGCCCCGAAAGTTGCGCGCGTGCCTTCATAGCGGAACTCGAAGGCGTGGAAGAGATCGGCCTCGGCAACGCCTGGGGTCTGCTCGACAATCTTCTCCACCGGCGCGGCGATAGGCGGAAAGATACCTGCGGCGGGCGGCCCCTGGGCGCGCATGTAGATGTCGGCGCGAAGCTGGCTGTCGAGCCAGACCTGCACCGTTTCGCGGAAGCTGCCCACCATAATGCCCACGGCAACCATCATGGAGATCGCGGTGGCGAGTGCGGTTACGATGACTGATGTTCGCGCAAGCGAGGCCACCAGACTGCGCCCCGCAATCAAGCCCGCGGCGCCTCCGAATCGCTTCAGGATTCCGCGCAGGCTGCGAATCGCGCCCGTGACGAACGCGGGCGCGGCCATGGCGGTTGCCACGACGGCGAATAGGGTGGCTGCATAGCCCAGGATAGGCCGGCCGTCGATCGGTCCGAACTGGCAAAGCATCACAGCGACGGCGGCTGCGATTGCGGCGACAACGAGATCGCGGCGGATGTGAAGCCGGGTTTCGTGCTCGACCACCGATCGCCGCATCGCTTCCGCCGGCGCGACGCGGGCGGCCTCCCTGGCCGGGATCAGCGCCGAGGCGAATGCCACTGCCGTACCGGTGAACAGCGCCGCAAGCACCGACGCCGGGGACAGTGCGATTGCGCCGGGGCTGCTGGTTGTGAACAGGGCATTTACAGTGTCGGAGATCATTCCGACCAATGCGCCAGCCAGGATACGGCCCAAGGCGATTCCGAGCGCCGAGCCAATGATTCCCAGCATGGTGGCTTCTCCGAGAAAGATGAGCAGCACGCCGCGAGAGCTCGTTCCGAGGGCGCGCAGGATGCCGATTTCCGTGCGCCGGCGCACGACGCTGACGGCGATCGTGTTGTAGATCAGGAATGCGCCGACGAGAAGCGAAATGTAACTGAGGATGCGCAGATTCCAGCGAAACGCCCGCAGCATACGGCGATTCTCTTCGCTCCGTGCCCCAGGCGTTTGAACGTCCCAGGACGGCGGGATGGTGGCTTTGATCCGACGCTCGACAGAATCGGCATCTTCGTTGGGAGACAGGAAGACTTCGATCCGGTCAAGCTTCCCGTACATGCCGAGAAGACGCTGCGCCGCGGCGATGTCTACGCCGATCCATTCATTGTTTTGATCCGGCGCGATGTTTCGGATCGTGAAGCTCAGGATCTGGTCGCCCTTCTTCAAATGCAGGCGAGCGGCAAGATCGCTGGCGACTACGGCGGAATTTTCGAGTGTTTCGGGATTGAAGGCTCCTTCGCTGCCGCTTCTTGCCAGGGGAATCGTGTCTATTCCGTATAGAGTGGTTGAGCCCTGGCCGGATATCAGTATAGGTTGTTCAATGACCGGAGAGAACCGCGCATTCACCGGAAGCGAGGCGAGTTTCGCGATGTAGCGTTCATCCACGCCGCCGTTGGCCGTGATCTCGTAATCCACCTTCCCCACAAGCGTGGTCAGGGAAGACTCGAACGAGCCGCTCGCCGCATCTCCCGAAAGTTCGATCGCAATCACGACGGCGACGCCCAGCGCAATCGAAAGCAGCGTCAGGATCGTGCGCGTCAGATCCCGGCGCAGCGGACGCAGTATCAGCTGCCGAAAGAGTTTCAAGCGCAGGAGTTTCAAGCGGTGACGCTTTCGATTTCGCCGTCTCGCATGCGCACTCGTTTGTCTGCGATGGCTGCGGCTTCGGAGCTGTGCGTTGCGATCACGACGGCGGCGCCGAACTCATCGGCCGCGCGCCGGATCAATCGCAAAATGGTGTCGCCGCTTGCCGTGTCCAGGTTCCCGGTAGGCTCGTCGGCAACCAGGATTGCAGGGTCATGGACCAGCGCGCGGGCGATCGCGACGCGCTGCATCTGCCCGCCGGAAAGTTGGTAAGGCAATGCCCGGGATTTTTCTTCGAGGCCGACCCAGTGCAGCCGTTCGAGAGCGGTAGCCTCCGTGTGTTTCGCGCCGGAGAGCAGCAGAGGTAGTTCCACGTTCTCCAAAGCGGTCAGGGACGGCAACAGTTGGAAAAATTGAAAAACGAACCCAATTTTGTGGCGGCGAAGTTGTGTAAGCCCTGTGTCACCAAGGCTCGATGTGATCTGGCCCGCGAGGCTCACCTGGCCTGCGGTGGGGAAATCCATGGCCCCGCAGAGATTAAGCAGCGTGGTCTTGCCACAACCGCTGCGGCCGAGGAGGGCGGTTACCTTTCCCGCCGCGCAATCCAGCGAGATGCCGCGCAGAGCTTCTACGCCTCCGGGATAAACCTTCGTCACATCACGGATTGAGATTGGAAACACGAAATTCATGCCGCGCCATGGCCAAATGCGCAAAAAGCGCAATACAATACCAGCAGCATCCCAGACTCAAGGATATACAAGCCATGAAACTCATATCGCTCGCAGTGTCCACTGCCGTAATCGCCGCTCTCTCGACAGGCGCCTTCGCGCAACTTCCGCAATCCAGAGTCCTCACCGTTGATCTGGCCCAGACCATCGCCCAGGAAGCGATGGCGAAGTGCCGCGCCGATGGCTATCACGTTACAGTGCTCGTTGTCGACGGCCTCAATTACCCCAAGGCGTTACTACGTGACGACGGGGCGACCGCCTCGACGACAGAAGTTGCCAAAATGAAGGCCACTTCGGTGATGGTTTTCAATCGTCCTTCGGGTCCTGCCACGCCTCTTCCTCCGGGCCAGGCAGCTCCGCCTTCGAACGTTCCGGGCACGATCAACGCCCCTGGCGGGGTGCCGATCAAGGTGGGCGAGGCGACGATCGGCGCAGTTGGCGTGAGCGGTGCGCCGGGCGGAGATAAGGACGCGGCGTGCGCAAACGCTGCCCTAGCCAAGGTCGCGGACAAATTGCGGTAGAGGCCCGCTTGCATATTCATTTGGTGGTGTTCTCTGTCCAAGGGTGGTTGATATGGGCCAGTCCGACGGGCGTCGGCTTGCGGCTCTCGTCGCTAACTCTCTGATTCTGCTTGATCGCAATCCATGGCCGATGAATTGCCATGGAAACCGCAAGTCAGGAGACATCAGAGTGGACGCTGCACAAATTCGAGAGTTTGCGAGAGTCGCGATCGGGCTGGGAGGCACACTCAGTATCTGGTTGGGTTATAAACTCTTTTGCAACGTCCCTTCGGGGATCGGGAAAAGACGCATCAATGCGATACTCGGTGCCTTGCTCACAGTCTTCGGTATGGGGATTTTGACCACGGACGTCCGCGGCATCGGGAACAATCCTGGCACTCAATCGGTCCCGGTCCACAAGACAAAACCGGCCAACGGGGGCTCGCATCACAAGGTTTCCGCAGAGTGGTTTGTCTAGTCGACAGGGATTTTCGTCAGTCTGCTCCACAATTGTCCTAGCAATTTTACTGCCATTTTGTGCTCACCTACACATTTGTAACGAAACAACGGAGCATTTGGTGCTTATAATGGCCTTGTGAGCATGCTTTCTCCCAGACTGCAACTGAAGGTCGCTCAGAAGCAGATTCTGACGCCGGGCCTGGTTCAGATGGTCACGGTTCTTCAACTCAACCGGATGGAGTTGAAGGAGATGATCAACCAGGAAATCGTCGAAAATCCGGTCCTTGAAGAGTCACTCGAAGAAGGCGACGAAATCACACCTGAGGAATTGCAGCCACTGCTCGAAGCAGAGCGGTCTTCCAATCCCGCCGACCAGTCTCTTCTCGACGCCGCGGACATTAAGCTCGACGGCGATTCGCAAGAGGTTATTCGGAATACGGACGCTTTCGCGGAGGCGGAAGCCCCCGCTGACGGTGTGGAACGGGATGCCACCGACGCGGTGGAGACTTCGACAACCGATCCTTTCGACGAAATCGACTTCGGGTCCTTCTTCGACGACTATCTGGATCCGGGTTACCGGAGCCCGGCGTCGGAATCCGTCGAGAAGCCCTCGTTTGAAACTTTCCTTTCGCAGCCGCTCACGCTGCCGGACTATCTGCGCTCGCAACTCAGCGTCGTCCTGCTGGACGACGAAACGCGTGACGCCGCTGAAACGATCATCGGAAATCTGGACGAGAACGGTTACCTGACCGCCTCGCTGGACGAAATGGCGAATCAGGGCAATCACACCCCGGTGGTTATGGAAGCGGCCCTGAAGGCCGTCCAATCGCTGGACCCCGCGGGTGTGGGCGCGCGCGATCTGAAAGAGTGCATGCTGCTCCAGCTTGAGAGCGCGAATGGCAAAGGCGGGGTGGCCTGGCAGATCGTTTCCAACCACATGCGGCTGCTGGAAATGCGCCAGTTCAAAGAGCTCGCGAAAGTGCTGGGGCGTCCGCAGGAGCATATCGACATCGCGATCTCGCGGATCCGGCACCTGAATCCGCGGCCGGGAATACGGTACTCGGGGCCGGGAGCACGGTCCGTGGAGCCGGATGTTTACTTTATCCGCGATGGCGAGGACTTCCTCATCCAGATGAATGACGACGATCTGCCCCAGCTCAGGCTGAACGCGCAATACCGGAAGATGCTCGACCGCGACCAGGGCTCGACAAAGGAGGTTCGGGATTACGTGCGGGAACGGTATTCTTCGGCGATTCAGCTGATGAAGAATATCGAACAGCGCAAGCATACGATCCTCCGCGTCTGCGAAGCGATACGCCGCCGCCAGGTCGAATTTCTGGCGGAAGGGATTGACTCGCTGAAGCCGATGATGATCAAGGATGTGGCCGAAGAAGTGGGCGTTCACCCGTCGACGGTAAGCCGCGCCGTGGCCAACAAATACGCGCATACGCCGCACGGCGTCTACGAACTGCGGTATTTCTTTTCGGAAGCGGTGCAAGGGCCTTCGGGTGGTGAAACGCCGCTTCTGCTGCTGAAGCGCAGAGTGAAGAAAATGATCGAGGAGGAGGACCCGAGACGTCCGCTGACGGACGATCACATCACCGCGAGACTGCAGTCCGAAGGCATCGACGTTACGCGGCGGACTGTGGCGAAGTATCGTGAAGATATGAAGATTCCATCCACGCATCAGCGGCGGGTTCGCGACTAAATGAAAGTTACCTATACCGGACGCCAGGTCGATCTGTCTTCCAAACAGGCTGAGAAGTTGACCGCCGAATTCGAGAAAGTCGGGAAAATGCTCGACAATGGAATGGGCGACGCGGAAGCGCACGTCATCCTTTCTCTCGAGCGGCATCTGAATAACGTCGAAATCACGGTCCCTTACCACCACCATAAATTAATCGGACATGGGTCGGATGCGGACCTTTTCACCGCTATCCACGCGGCGGTTGGCAAGCTGGAAATACAGGCTGTCCGGGTGCGCGAAAAATGGCGGGAAGGCAAGCGAGTCCCGCGGAAAGAAACGGCAGTTGCAAGCACGTCGCGTGAAGGCAACGACGAAACCCAAAAAGGCTAAACCGGAAAAAAGGGCGCGCGCCGCCTCGGAACTGGTGATTATCACCGGGATGAGCGGCTCCGGCAAAGCCTCCATGCTGCGCGCGCTTGAAGATCTTGGCTACTACTCAGTCGATAACCTTCCTATTGAGTTGATTCCCACCTTTGCGGAACTGGTGCGGGATTCGGCATCGATCCGGCGTGCGGCGCTGGTAGTTGATGTGCGAGAAGGATTGGGCTTGCGGAAATTGCCCGCCATTTATCGCCGCATCAAAAACAGCGTGAACGCGCGGCTGGTGTTTCTGGAAGCCGACGATGAGGCGTTGCGGCGCCGGTTCAGCGAAACGCGACGGCCGCATCCGTTGAGCGATTTAAGCGAAGCCCAGCCAGTCGCGGAAAGCATCGTCAAAGAGCGTCAGATGCTGGCCCCGATTCGCGGGCTCGCCGATCTCATCATCAATACATCCAAGTTCAATGTTCACGATCTGCGGGATTTCATTCGCGATCAGTTCGGCGGCGACAAGGAAGAATCGAAGATCCTCGTTTACATTACGAGTTTCGGCTTTCGGCATGGACTGCCACCGGATTGCGACCTGGTGTTCGACGTCCGGTTCCTGCCGAATCCGAATTACATTCCGAAATTCAAGAAACTGACCGGGCGTAATCCAGCCGTCGCCCGGTATATTCGCTCGTTTCCACAGACCGATGAATTTATCGAGCGGATCACGGATTTGCTGGTGTACCTGATGCCGCACTATATTCGCGAAGGAAAATCTTATCTGACGATCGGATTCGGATGCACCGGGGGACATCACCGGTCGGTGATGATTGCGGATCAGATACGCAAGAATTTGTCGGCGGCCGGTTATCAGGCCAAGGTGAACCACAGAGATGCGGCGAAACCTGTGTAAGACATGCTCGATTGCGATTTTTCTGTTCGCATGTTTTCCGGCGCCCCAGGCGAGCGGTTACTCGGTGCTGAGCCACGAAGCGATCATCGACGCCGTGTGGGACACTGCGATAAAGTCGATTCTGCTCGAACGATTTCCCGACGCTTCCGAGGACGACCTGCGCAAAGCGCATGGGTACGCCTACGGGGGCGCGATCATTCAGGACATGGGTTATTACCCATTCGGAAGCCATCTCTTCAGCGACCTTGTGCATTACATCCGGAGCGGCGATTTCATTCTGAACGAGATCGCGGATGCGCAGGATTTGAACGAATACGCCTTCGCTCTCGGGTCTTTGGCTCACTATGCCGCCGATAATATCGGTCACCCTGTGGCGACCAATCTGGCGGTGCCGATGCTGTATCCGAAGGTGCGGAAGAAGTTCGGGCGGGTCGCTACTTACGAAGACAATCCCGCGGATCATCTCAAGGCAGAATTCTCCTTCGACGTGGCAGAGGTCGCCGAGCATCGTTATGCGCCGCAAGGTTACCACGATTTCATCGGATTCGAGGTTTCGAAGCCGCTGCTCGAACGTGCTTTTCTGAAGACGTATGGTGTGCCGCTGAAGGATGTTGCGTCGACCATCGATCTTTCGCTGGGCTCGTACCGGCGTTCTGTCGCGAGCGTGATTCCTGAAATGACGAAGGTCGCCTGGCAGGCAAAGAAGAAGGAGTTAATGCAGGCGGCGCCCGGCCTGACAAAACGCAAATTCGTGTATGCGCTGGCGCGATCGAGCTACGAGAAGGAATGGGGCGCAAATTATGGCAAACCCGGGCCCTGGGCGCGTTTCCTCGCATTTTTGTTCAAGATTGTTCCCAAGATAGGCCCTTTCAAGGCGCTGGGCTTCAATGCTCCTACCCCAGCCACCCAGAAGCTGTTTATGGACAGCTTTGTCAGCTCTCTGAAGCTCTATCAA
>JBEKTF010000135.1:0-14645 GCA_049516355.1 Bryobacteraceae bacterium
CGGTTGAGTTGTTCGCGATCGATATCCGTCGCGAGAACGCTTAGTGCTAGGCCAGTGAACTTCGGTCGCAGCATGAGCTGCCATATCAGCATCAACGTATAGGGTTCCTCCCCGGCGCAACAGCCGGCGCTCCACGCGCGAATTCCGGCGGCTCCTCGCTGGACCGCCGCGCTGGCGATCGAAGGAAGCTCGTTTCCTGCCAGATGCTCGAATACTGCCTTGTCCCGATAAAATCTTGAGATGGAAATCCGGCAAAGTTCGTCCAGACAACTCCACTCCTCGGGACGCATCTCGATATAGGCTTGGTAAGCCGAACTGCCCGAAAGTCCGAGGCTGGCTGCGCGACGGGCGACACGGTTGCATACCTGACGCCGGACCTTGCGAAACCCCGGCCATCGCATATGCAGCCGGGGCAGCGCCCACTGGAGGAAAGCAATGCACTCGGCGTCCTGCATGGTCAGGACCGCGCGGGCTCTTCTCTCCCCGCTGGCAACAGATATATCGGGTCCTCGTTTTGCGGCAGCGCGGCAAGGTTCTTGACAGTGTGATCGTGAAATGCTCCCACCGTGACGACACTGAGACCCAAAGCGGTTGCCTGCAGGCAGACGTTCTGCGCCGCGTGTCCGGCCTCAAGAAGGACGTAGCGAGCCGCCCGCTCTCTGTATTTCCCTCTTGTCCGCGCGTAAACGGCCGCGATCAGAATGGTGATCGCGCCCTCCCGGATACAATCCTGCCCGATCGCCGCCTCAGCGAGCTCTTGTCTCAGATCGCCGGGCTTAACCAGAACCAGATCGTGAGACCCAGGCCGATAGTGGTGCACACCAGGCGCAATGCCTTTAACCTTGCCTGCTATCAGATAAGTCTCCAGAGGGTACAGAGCGCCCGCCGACGGCGCCGTCCGCAGTTCGCCTTCTGCGGTAATGCCTTGGGCTGCCCAAAGGAGTTGGCCTGCTTCAGCGAGCGTGAGAGGCCCGGGCCGGTAGCTGCGAACCGACCTCCGCGCGAACAGGCATTGCTCGAGCGCAACCCCGCTTTCGAGCCGCGGCTGAGGCAGAACGCAGGACGTCCCCATTCAGCCGACGATACTATATGTGAGGGGCTCCTTCTTTCTTTGCCGCAGCCTGATTGGCAATTAAGCAGCGAGAGCTAAGCTGGCGCGGCGCTACAGCCCCCCTTGGAAAGCGTGTTATCCGGGGAGTTCCATCTACAATAGCCCGATTTTGATGGTGATACAAAACTTTCATCGCGATCAGCTTGATGTCATTCGCGTCCCGGTTCCTGCCGCGCAAACTCATCACCGCCCTTGTTGCTTCCTCCGCACGCCAGAGCTAATGTTCATGTGGCTTCCGATAATGCCAAATAACAGGAGCTAAAGGAGTTAGCAGATGAACGAACTGATGGTGGCCGACCGGGCGACCGAATGGCGCCGATTGAAGGCCCTGGTGCTGGATAGCGTTTCCTCCCCGATCACGCGCCGTGTGTACAACCTCGGGCTGGACGAGTTCATCGCCTGGTATACCGAGGCGCCGAGGCCAGCCGGTTTCACGAAAGCGACTGTCACTGCCTGGCGCGTGGCGCTCGAGGCCCGCGGTCTTGGCCCCATCTCTATTAATGTACGAATCACGGCGGTTCGGAAGCTGGCCGTCGAGGCGGCGGACAACGGGCTGCTGGCCCCAGAACTGGCGTCCGGGATCGCCCGGATCAAGGGTGTCCGGTCGCACGGGGTCCGCGTCGGGAACTGGCTGTCGCTCCGTCAGGCGCAGGCTTTACTCAACGCCCCGGACGTGCGCACGAAGAAAGGGCTGCGCGACCGGGCGATGTTCGCCACGTTGCTCGGGTGCGGACTGCGCCGATCCGAATTGGCGAACCTGACGATGAAACACGTTCAGCAACGGGACAACCGCTGGTGCATCGTGGATCTCGTCGGCAAGCACGGGCGCGTGCGGACGATCCCAATGCCGGCGTGGGTGAAGAACGCGATCGATGCCTGGATTGTGGTTGCCAGCGTGACGGACGGGCATCTGTTCCGGCCCGTCAACCGGGGCGATCAGGTCTGCGGGAAACAGATGAGTGAAAAGGTGGTCTGGCAGATGTTAAAGACCTACGTCGCCGGGGCTGGACTGCCGGACATCGCGCCACACGACCTTCGGCGAACGACAGCGAAACTATGCCGGGCCGCGGGCGGGGAGCTGGAACAGATTCAACTGCTGCTCGGGCATTCGTCAGTCCAGACAACCGAGCGGTACCTGGGAACCCGGCAGGATCTCGCGCACGCGCCCAACGACGCCATCAAATTGAAACTGGTGGTCTGAGTAGGGCCACGTTGTTCGCCGGAGACAAGGGCGTTTATCGTTCCCAATCCGGACGGCCCAGTGGGATCGTGGACGATTCCGGCTCGAACACAACGTATTGCCAGCGTTGCGGACGCGCCGAATCGGGGTGCTAATTTCGTGGTGGAATCGACGAAGATGCTGATATAACAGTACTTGTACGATTCAACGCAGACTTCCTCATGAAAATCCGGGCATCGAAGGTCGAAGGGCACGAAATCCACACAGCGGTAGACCTGTGTTGCGGATCAGGTGCAGTCACCGCTGGGCTCCGCAAACGAGGATTCGACGTCATTGCTGCCGTTGACAACGATCCGGTTGCATGCGAGACGTATCGGGCTAACCACCCTCGCGTGAAGCTACTTCAGGAAGACCTCCGATCCATCGATCCGCATATGCTTCTTGATGCTAGGAGCGTGTCCGAGTATTCAAAATCGGCATGTCATAACCACAATTACTGGTAGTAGGAGTCTTGTAGGCACACAACATATGACTCATAAAATGATTTCTCGGACAGGCTCCTAGTCCTCGACACCACAGAGTCGATCTTTTGGTTTTTTGCGCTCCATGCCAGCCCTTTAGCAGCCAAAACCGCAAGCGCGAACCCGACAAACGCGCCAGACTGCTTCTCGAGGCGGGCAGGTTCGCGCGAGTCCTGAGACCAAAATGCATCCTATTTGAAAACGTTCCGGGTCTGACCTCTCCGACGAACGAAGTAATCATCAGAGCACTGGCACGACGGCTCAAGCGCGAAGGATATACACTCAGCGTGCCACGCAGCTTGGACGCGGCAGACACCGGAGTACCGCAGCGCCGGGTCCGATGCGTTATGATCGCGGCTCGATCACGAGAAGCCGTGGAGATCTTTCAGTCTGCGGTGCTTCAGGCGAAGCGCCGCACGGTGCGGGACGCAATCGAGGGACTGAAGGCGCTAGCTTCGGGTGAGGCAGATCCAGACGATCATTTGCACCGAGCCCGAGCGCACAAGACAATAGCACTCCAGCGGCTCCAAGCTATTCCAATTGATGGGGGCAGCCGGTCGGACCTGCCAATCCATTTGAGATTGAAATGCCATACCGACAACCACAGTTTCCCCGATGTGTACGGTCGAATGCTCTGGGATGAAGTGGCCCCCACCTTAACGACGGGGTGCGACGACGTTACCCGTGGGCGATTCGCACACCCGAACCAGGATCGCGCGATAACGCTGCGCGAGGCAGCTCTTCTCCAGACCTTTCCTCCGGATTATTTGTTTTCAGGGAGTCGATCTGACATCGCCCGCCAAATCGGCAACGCGGTCCCGGTGGCAATGGTGGAAGCGATTGCACCCATTCTTAAAGAAGTGATCCGCCGGTCCGATAACTCAGCAACGGACACAGTGGGTAAGCGCAGCCGAACGACGAGACATTAATTCCAATGGCACGACTCCGTGTTCGCGCCCGGGCTGTCGACATGCTCGGCCGCCAACAGATAGCAGGCATACCGACCGCGATACATGAGCTGTTAAAGAACGCTCATGACGCTTATGCTGAGCGTGCAGACCTCGATCTATTTCGTAAGGATCGTCTGCTGATAATCCGAGACAACGGGTACGGCATGACGCGTGAGGATTTCGAGGGGCGTTGGCTTACCTTGGGGACCGAGAGCAAGATCGGGTCAGACAAACCTGATAGCGATTTCGCGTTCCCCGACCGACCCAAGGAACCGACCGTCCGATCTGTGATGGGCGAAAAAGGGATCGGCCGTCTCGCAATTTCAACCATCGGTCCGCAAACTTTGGTCATGACACGCGCAACCCGGCGAGACGGTCTACATTCGCTGGTGGCGTGTTTGATCCACTGGGGCCTATTCGAGATACCGGGTCTCGACTTGGATCGCATCCAGGTACCCGTAGAAGAATTGCCAGTCGGCAAGCTTCCGGACCGAGCATTCGTGCGAAAACTGTCGAATCAGGTACGCTCGAACGTCCTCTCACTGGATCAGCACATTCCGGAGACATATAAGGAGGGCATGCTCTCCGATTTGGACCTGATGGACTTTGATCCGGCAGAAATCGAAAAAAGACTCGGGGGACTCACGCTGTCTGGCAACGGGTACGGGACTCATTTTTTCATTAGGCCGACCAATCCTCTCCTGATCGACGACATCGAAGGGGGAACCGAAGGCAAGGCATCACCTCTGGAGAAAATGCTGCTGGGTTTCAGCAATACCATGATGCCCGCTGAGACGAAACCCACAATCGTCGCGGAGTTTCGCGACCACCGCGAGGATGGAACTATCGAGGAACTTGTCGGCGTCAATTCATTCTTTACGCCGGAGGAGTTCAAATCCGCTGATCATCATATCGAAGGACGATTTGACGAGTATGGCCAATTCTCAGGTACAGTTTCCTTGTACGACCTGCCAAGTACCGAATACAACGTTTATTGGCCGGACGCTGCAGGGCAAAAAACAGAATGTGGGCCATTCCGAATTAAGTTCGCCTACGTTCACGGCGACTGGAAGGACTCGCGGCTTCCTCAGGACGATTGGGTCGCTCTCAATGGAAAACTGACAAAAATTGGCGGTCTCTATGTTTACCGGGATGGCATTAGGATACTCCCCTACGGCAATTCGGATTATGATTTTCTGAACATCGAACGCCGACGCACCCTGAAGGCCGCTGACTGGTTTTTTTCATACCGTCAGATTATCGGTGCAGTCGCGATCTCTGGGAGCGAAAACAAACAGCTGGTTGAGAAGGCCGGACGGGAGGGATTCAGGGAAAACCGGGCGTACCGACAATTTGTCAGCATCTTGGAGAACCTGTTCATTAGATTGGCCAAGGACTTCTTTAGAAAAGAATCGCAGCAATTCGGGGACGCGTTTTACGAGGTGCAGAAACAAATTAATCGGGAGCGAGCCCTATTAAAAAAAAGGGAGGTATCTACCCGCGTGCGCCGCAAGCAGTTCCTCGCGCGCCTCAACGGCTTCTTCGATGATCTCGAGCGCGGCACTCAAGCCGCCGAAGCTGAACGAATCAGAAACTCGGTCAGTGCCCGGCTCGCCGAAATCGTGAAGTCTGAAAATGGGGAAGATGCGGCAAAGGCACTACTTGACTTGGAAGACGAGACGCGGAATGCAATCGAGAAGCTTAGCCAAGCCAACACCATCATTCGACCGCGCTCCGTGGGACTGACGCGTTCCGCACAGTCCGACTGGTCAGCTTACACCCAGAACGCCGAAAAGGTTCGTTCCGAAGTATTGGTTCCCCTTGCCCAAGATGTGGATGCAATGATCACTGCGGTGGCCTCCGAACATACTATTGCGCTGAAACGGCAACGGCGGCTGACTGCGGCTATCGATTCCAAGCGGAACTTGGAAGCAGGCTTGGTCTCCCGGGCTAAGCGCGAAGTCGAAAAGGCTCTGAAAGATCTCACCGCGGCAACGGAAGACGCGATGACAGCTTGCATTTCTGCGCTCGCTGCGGTAATTGAAAAGACCTTAATCGAAGTTCAGAGCACAGATTTCACCGGGATGACGGATAGCGCCGCCCGGAACAAACACGTCGGCTGGGAACAGAGATTGGATACCACAGCGGTAGAGGCACGTAACACCCTTGAATCACTCAAGGATCAACTTGAAGCGGTTGCAAAAGGCATTCGCGAGAGGGAGATGTTGGACGAAACCACCGCCGCGATTGAGTCGGCGGCTGAGGGATACCGCGAGCAACTCGATCTCTATATCGAACTGGCCCAGGTGGGGATGGCCCTCGGTATCGTCCAGCACGAGTTTGGCGCTGCCGTGCGGAATATTCGAAGCGCGATTCGGAAGCTCAAGCCGTGGGCAGATGGTACTCCGGATTTAAGAGACATTTACAAGGGCCTCAGAGTAGAATTTGACCATCTCGACGAATATCTGACGCTGTTCACGCCAATGAGCCGACGACTAAATCGTCAGGCCGTGGATCTATCGGGCGAGGAAATTCGGCGTTACGTATCTGATGTATTTCATGATCGTCTGGAAAGGCATTCAATTACTCTTACTGCTACACGGAGCTTTGACGGTATGACTGTTCATGGATATCCTTCAACGTTTCTGCCCGCATTCGTAAATGTTGTGGACAACGCAATCTACTGGATCACTTCCGATAAGAGGAAGGAGCGCGTGATCCGTCTGGATGCCCGGAATGGTGCTTTTGAAATTTCAAATAGCGGCCCTGGAATTGAGAGACGCCTTGCTGATCAGATATTCGATTACGGCATGACCACCAAGGTGGGGGGCAGAGGGCTGGGGCTCTATATCTCGCGGGAAGCGCTCCGCCGGGGCGGGTATGACATGACAGTGGAAACGGGGGGCATCGATTCGTCTCCAGTTTTTCGTATCGCGCCGATAGAGGGACTGGTGAAATCAGAGGTTGAAGAATGACGCCACAGCCCGATAGCTTTCGCCAGCACTGTGTAACCGGCATACGGCAGTTCGTCCAAACTGCGGTTGTCATCGACAACGAGGCATACCTCAAGGAAAACGAGACCGCCGCTAGTGATGAACCACGCCGTGCCGAAAGAGCCCCGGCGTCCGTTCTGGATCCACAACCCGATACGGAAGTCGCACCAAAAAGCGGCGACGCCTCCGAAAAAGAAAGCAGTGCTTCCCCGAAGGATGCGGCCCCTGGCTCACCCCATACGCTCGACGCGAAAGCACTCACGGATGCGTTTCATCACCTCGAAATTGTGTGTGGAATATACAAACCCGATTCTGGAGACGAACTCGTCAGTCTAGCGACGAAAGCCGCGCAACACGCCGATATCGTCATTGTTGACTGGTTTTTGGATACCTCCAAGACGGGCGGCAAGGCAAAGGACATCGTCAAAAGCATCTTGAGGCGCGACACCTCGGAACACGGACGGTTACGGCTTATAGCCATCTACACTGGCGAAGGCAAACTGCCAGCGCTTGCTGACGACCTTTTTGACGAGATGGAAAGAGACGAAACGATTCTGAAAGGAGGCAGGTTCCGGCGCGGCGCAAGCGGTGTCGCACTAGTGAGAGGCGATGCAAAAATCTGCTTCCTTAACAAGCCAGAGGCACAGGGTGGCGCTCCAGGCGACATTGTGGCTCTATCGGACCTGCCCGAGCGGCTGGTTCAGGAATTCGCGGAAGTCACTGAGGGCCTACTGGCAAATTTTGCGGTAACCGCGATTGCCGCGATTAGGCGTTCGGCGCATCACATTGCCGCGCTATTTCGGAAGGAGCTGGATGGCGCATACCTCGCTCACAGAAGCCGTCTGGATCATCCGGACGACGCCAAGGAATTCGCGACAGAACTAGTTACCGACGAGCTTGGAAGCGTGATTTCCATGACGGGCGTTGCTGACGAATGTCTCAACGCAAGCGTTCTTGGTGCCTGGGTAGACCATGTCACCGCGAACAATAAGCACGAATTCAAGGACCACAAGGGTGGCAAAAAGTATTCGCTAGACGAGGTGAAAGGGCTCCTAGTGCGTGGCTTCGAGGCAGTAAGAGTGACCTTGGGCTTAGGCTACAAGAGTATTGAAGGAATTTTCTTTGAAAGCCCGCAACAAGCGTGGAACCACTCCTTTGATTTCGCTCGCCTTGCGGGCTTGAAATACGAGCCGCGAGATAGAAGCAGGTTTCCAGTGAAGTGGGCTCCAGTACTGACCCTGGGCACTGTTGTTAAGATCGTTCGTCCCCGTGATCAGGAGGGGCAGGCGGCCAGGCACCTGGCATCGGACTACTTTGTCTGTGTGCAGCCTCTTTGCCATAGTGTGCGACTTGATGAGAAAACTGTACGACTCGACGGCACAGTTGGCTTTCCCTTCCAAACGGCAACAATCGCGACCCCAGCGAAGCCAGAGTTTAATCTTGCCATTCGAGACGAGCACGAAAAAAATGTAGACCTGCTGGTAGGCTGGAAGCCGCGTGACGGAGCTATCTTCCGGTTCCGACCTGACGCCGCACAACAGGTCGTGCTGGCACGCCGAGATGCCTCAGGGCATTATGTGTTCACCGACGATGATGGGCAAACATTCGTTTGGCTCGGCGACATCAAGACCGACGCCGCCCAGAGAAGCGCTAGCGAACTTGCCAAGTATATTCATACTCCTGGAACAAACGAGTTCGAGTGGTTACGCTTAGCGGCGAGGCAAGGGAGGATCGACTACGATGGAAAGGTAATCGTAGTGTCGCCAACCCGCGCAGCCGGTGTGGAATAGCTTGGGAAACGTGAAGAAAACGATATTCGACCATTCAAAATTGGCCGGATCAATCCCGGCAAGTCGGCTTCGCGTCCGGAATTTGGTCGGCAGAGCAAGGGGCGTTGGTCGCTCCCAATCTGCGAGCGTCATCTCTGTGTTACACGCAACCAGAATTCTTCCGGGACTGCGGCAAAGCTGTTACGCGAGTGCCTGAGCACGATAACGCCAGAACATTTCTGTGCCAGAATGTGGAGAGTCTTGGACCGAGGGCATGAACCCGCAATCCAAAACCGAATCAACTGAAGCGAATCCGGACCCCCTCGGGGCTCGCTCGAGCCAAAAAGTGATTCCTCGATGAGAGCAAATCTGCAACGCGTCACCAAGGAGGTACGGCATCTAGGGGTCATAGGCGATGTCCACGCGCGCATCGATCTGCTGCAGCGAGCATCCGATGCGTTGGAGGCCGCAGGAGTCGATATCGTGGTCTGTGTTGGGGATATCTATGCGCAAAGAGAAGGAAGCGCAGAATGCTGTAGATTCTTGCGCGATAGGCGGATCCAAACGGTTCGGGGGAATCACGACCGCTGGTTCCTCGATGCTGCGGGTCGCGACAGGGACCTCCGGACCTCCATTGGTCCAGATGCTATCGAGTTCTTGTCGGCACTTCCAATCACGTTAACGATTCATTCGGTAGCCGGTCCAGTCCTCCTTTGCCACGGCGTCGGCAGCAACGACCTGGCTCACATACCCCAAACCTTTCCAAATTCTTTTGTGCGCCGCGCGATCCGCCTGGGGTTGATTCCCGCGGACTGCAAGCTCGTGATCCATGGTCATTCACATCTGCAAAGACAACAGCATTTGGGAGGCATCAGGTTTGTCACGGTCGGGCCGCTCCATTCTCATCCCTCGGCAGGCTGCATTACAATCGATAGCCAGAATGACTTGGTATCAACAGTCGCATATTAATCACACGGTTGGAAGCCCGCGCTGCCCTCCGGGCTCGGTCGGTCGACTAGAAGCCAACGCGCTAATACGGCGACCCTTTGGGTACGAGATGTCGACGTGTTGGCTGATCTCCGACTCCCGCGTTATCGTCCTCCGTCGCAAACGTCAGGCGAGGTCTCCCGGTGACTAGCTCTGCCGTAATAGGGATTATCGAATTTGGATCTACGGCTCGCGGGGACGGGGATCAGTATTCCGACAGAGACATCTTTGCAGTTGTTGATGATGTCGATGCCGATACTCTCGACATACTTCGAGCTAGAATCGCCGAGGAATATAACACTTCGGCTAGCTCGGTCGCTTGCTACTCCACGTCATCGTTCGATCAAATGATAGCTCATGGTTCCCTATTTATTTGGCATCTTCGGCTTGAAGGGCGGATCATCAGCGACCCGGACGACGTGTTTTTGGAGGCATTTGCGAGCTTAGCCCCATACAAGTCTTTTGCAACAGATCTCGCGCAGTTCAAGGAAATTTACGCAGACGCCCGCGAGGCATACGGTGATTCAGGCCTGCTGGATTCATTTGAAAAACATGTGTTATTCATCGTGGTAAGAAATGTGTGCATGCTGCTGACTACGCACTGCGGGCAACCGACTTTCGGACGGCGGACCGTCATTCCGACGGCCAGACAGCTCTACGCCGGACTGCCGTTGTCGGCAACAGTTGCCGATGCACTTGAAGGGGGCCATCTGATTTACATGCGAAACGTCTCTTTAGACGCCGGTCAGCCCGACGGCCCTGACCCGGAACGAATAATAGGAGAGGTCGGGGCACTTCTTGATTTCGCCAGCGAAGCTTTGCCGTGACAGGCTACGTCCAAACCATACTGCGGGCAGCGGAACATTTGGCGGCTAGACAAAGGCTAACATACTGCGAACGACTTCAACTTGAGCGTGCGGTCTTCCGCCTGACGTCAGCCCAGACAATGCAAGCATTCGGGTGGTATCTGCAGAGCATGACAATTGATGCGCGCGATCAACTCCTGGCCTACTGCGAAACGACGGGAATTGAGCCCGATGATGCAAGGCTTGCCATCGTCCACCGTGGCTTTACAATCATGCGCTTGATCTCATCGATCGCGAACGTAGATCCCTATGTGCTAAACGAAAACATATCCCGCATCATTCACCGCTATTCCACGGGCTTGGCGACACTCCCGTCGATTCTTCACGAATTTGTAGGAGCTACTCAGCGGCAGGGTTCCCAGTAGCGTAGGCGCACGCTACCCGGGATTTTGCTTCGAGATGCTAAGAGCTCAATGTTTTGGGATTGCTTCCGGCAACCAGAAGCGGATCAGTTCACATGATCGATACGTGCTATCGTCTATTGAAACGCTTGATTACGATAGACATGAAAAAACCGAACATGATCAACCGCGTGACCAGAATGACGGTCAAGTACCAAGCTGGGTACGTGGCCGGAGTATTAGTTCCGAAGAATACTTGAGGTGCCTTACGTATGGCTGAGATATAACTATCGACGAGACGCCAATCGTCGAAGAACATGGCATGAATGATCGACACGGCCCCTACGATGATGCCGGCTGTTCGAAGCAACTTCCACGGGCTTTCACCATTTCCCCAGACGATGTCTAGTGTTCTAAAGTTGAGCCATTGCCCGAACACCTTCAGGCGATTCCAACCGGCATAATTCTTTCGATAATAAGATTCGGCTGAACGCCACGCCTTATACAGGTGTAATTGCGTCGCTTCTAGTTCTATTTTTATAGCCTTGTTCGCCGACTGTGCGTCGCCTATCTGTTGATAGTTCATTCTGAGCGTGCGTGCAAATTTGAGCTTCAGGTTCTCTGGGCCAGGGCAGCCAGTATTCAGAATCGAGTCGTCGATTAACGTCCGTTCGAACCAAGCGTAATCAAACTTGCAGCCCGAAAAAGTCGAACCGTGGAAATTCGACCCGGAAAAACGACAGCCAGTAAAATCACACGAGTCGAAAACGCAACCGCGGAGATAACAGACTTCGAACATGCAATACCGAAAATCAATGTTTTGAAAGTGCCTGCCTTTCGCTACGAGCCTGACAAACAGATGATTGTGGAGATCTTGTTTAGACATATCTCCGACGACCCTCTGGTCGCTGATCACTATTCTTCCGCTTGGGGAGGTCATCGGAATGGTGGAGGTCGCCGTGCTCATCGCTTGTCTGTTTAGACTCTCTCTCGCCTTTTCATGGCAAAGCAGATGATGATTCTACACTAGACGTCTGCGTCGCCGCGCGTCCGATGTGGCGGCGAGACGGTCCGGTTCCCGGAAGTCGATCAGATTGTTCACAATCGGATCAGGACCGATAAGTCGGCTTCACTCCGCTGATCGCCACGAACCGCTGGGGCGTTGGCAGCCTTTTGACCTCCCGCGCGGGCGCGGGGGAGTGCTGCGTTGGACCGATTCGTCCTCCAAAGTGAGGGGCGTTATTCCGCATACTGGGTATGCACTTGACTCAGGTAGCCCCAAGATCTTGTGGTCCCAGCGGGACGAGTCTCGCAACAATGTCCGGATACCGCGCCTGGCGGTTGTCCTGGAGGCGTCGCGGAAGCCAATCGGGCCAGTGGCGACGGTTTTTTCGGGTGCCAGCCGCCCGACGTCCCCGATAGACGGGAGCAGGCTGCCAGCACACATTTCGGCAGTGGGTTGCCGGCAGTCGCGACCGCGATCTATGGTGGCTACCTGAGTCAAGTGCATACCCAGTTTCCGCAATATCGTTAGCTGTTTTTTGCGTTGATCCGTTGTCGTGGTCAGACAAAAACCGGCTCGGCCCAAGCGGGGCGGTGTACCTCGAGCGCGTCCGATCGGACGGCGTAAAATTGTGGTCTGTTGAGAGCGAGGATTGATGACCGCGAAGAAAATGTTCCCGCCTGGCGAGATTGAGAGGCTGGCCGGCCCCCAAATTGAAAGCCAGTTCGGCGAGGATTACGACGAGGTTAAACTTCGGATCGGCTTCCGTATTCTGGCTGGGCAAATCGTGATGCAGTTCTCGGACCATGTGGAATGGATTCGCATGATCAGCAGCGGCGCTCGAAAACTGGCGGCCAGGCTGGCTGAGAAGGCCGATGAACTGGACCGTCTCGGAAGTGTTTCTGGTGCCAGGCGCGTTCGTTCGAAGCCCGCTGCGTCTGGCTTTAAGTCGTAAGGTGCGAATTCCGTTATGCTGACATGGCCGTAGTCGCCGCAGACGCTCCACAGCCCGACAAGCTCTCCGGCCTTATCGAGCGAGTCACCTATTTCAACGAGGAGACGGGTTTTGCCGTGCTCCGCGTAAAGGCCGGCGGACACCGCGAACTGGTTACCGTCATCGGCTCCCTTCCCTCGGCCAGTGCCGGCGAATGGCTCACAGCTGAGGGTACATGGGTCAGGAACAAAGAACACGGGTTGCAACTGAAGGCTACCGTACTCCGAACCGTACCACCAACAACACCGGAAGGGATCGAGAGGTATTTGGGCAGTGGCATGGTCAAGGGGATCGGCCCGGTATTCGCGAAGAGGATGGTCGCGGAATTTGGGACGAAAATCATTTCTGTAATCGAGTACAGCTCGGGGGAACTGGAAACGGTGGAGGGCATCGGCCCCAAGCGCCGGCGCAGGATCAAACAGGCATGGGAGGAGGGCAAGCGGGTCCGTGAAATCATGCTCTTCCTCCACGGCCACGGTGTCAGCACCAGCAAGGCTGTGCGGATCCACAAAAAGTATGGGGATCAGGCGATTGAAACAGTCAGGAGCAATCCATATTTATTGGCCAAAGACATCTACGGCATCGGCTTCAAGACCGCCGATCAAATCGCCCAGAACGTCGGAATTCCCAGGGATTCGTTCAACAGGGCCAGCGCCGGCATCGATCACGTTCTGCTGGAAGCCACGACGGAGGGCCACTGCGCCCTGCCCGCAGTTCAACTGACTGCATCCGCTGTCGAGTTGCTGGATGTCGGGCAAGAGACGGTTGAGCAGGCATTGTCCCGGATGATTACCAGCGGATCTCTGGTGCTGGAAGTGATCCGCGGCGAGTCTCTGATCTTCCTGCCTCATCTCAGAAAAGCGGAAGAGAGTATTGCGGCGAAGATCCGGGCGTTGGCTGGAGCACAGCCTGCATACCCACCAATTGATTTCGAAAAGGCGGTGCAGTGGTGCGAGGCAAAGACGGGCAAGACACTGGCTCCCAGCCAGAAGGACGCCCTTCGGACGGCGCTTACCTGCCGGGTAGTGATCATAACGGGCGGTCCCGGCGTCGGCAAGACCACACTGGTGAATTCGATCCTGAATATTCTCCGGGCCAAGGGCGTGAAATGTCTTCTCTGTGCACCTACCGGCAGAGCAGCAAAGCGGCTGTCGGAGGCTACGGGCATAGAAGCGAAAACCATCCACCGCCTGCTGGAAGTGCAACCGGCGACGGGCCAGTTCGCCCGCAATGAGTCCAACCCGCTCGACTGCGATCTTGCAGTGATGGACGAAGCCTCGATGGTGGATGTAGTGTTGATGCACAGCCTTCTGAAAGCGGTTCCTTTGCGTGCTTCCCTGATGCTGGTGGGCGATGTGGACCAACTTCAGTCTGTGGGTCCGGGAAGCGTTTTGCAGGATCTGATCGATTGCGGTGTGGTGCCGGTTGTTCGCCTCACCGAAGTGTTCCGGCAGGCGGCTGGAAGCCAGATTATTGTGACGGCGCACCGGATTCGTCGCGGCCTGATGCCGGAGCTTATTCAGGAGGCGGAATCCGATTTCCACTTCGTCGCGCGCGACGAGCCGGAACAGATCATCTCAACGCTGGAGGATTTGGTCCAGAACCGCATTCCACGCCGCTTCCATTTGGACCCGATCCGGGACGTGCAAATCCTCTGCCCGATGAATCGGGGATCACTCGGAGTCCGGGAATTGAACCAGCGCTTGCAGCGCGTCCTGAACCCGCCGAAACCTGATGAACCAGTCGCCGACAAATTCGGGTGGAGATTCCAGATCCGGGACAAGGTAATCCAGACAGAGAACAATTACGAGAAAGAAGTCTTCAATGGCGATATCGGAGCCATCGAATCCATCGACCCCATCGAGCACGAGGTTTCCATTCGTTTCGATAATCGCCTGGTGAACTACGATTTTGGCGAACTGGACGAAGT
>JBEKTF010000136.1:0-14639 GCA_049516355.1 Bryobacteraceae bacterium
AGTGATGTCCTTGATCACGACGGGATAC
Organism: Bryobacteraceae bacterium; assembly: GCA_049516355.1. GTDB lineage: Bacteria > Acidobacteriota > Terriglobia > Bryobacterales > Bryobacteraceae > BOG-234. The sequence goes on from JBEKTF010000136.1 coordinate 29, forward strand.
CACGCCCCTTTTCCGTTGCCCAGGTCGATGTGCCCGTCCGGCAGGCGCGGCGCGGGCGGCGATCCCGCCTTGGGCCTAATGATCTTAGGCTCGTCCTTCTTCCCTGCTCCCTCCTGCCCCTGGGCAGCGGGCATTATGGCCAGCGAGAAGACGGCAAGCGCGGCCGCTGTAGTCAGGATCGAGCCCGCCAAGTAATTTCTCATGTTGAATTGAAACCTTTCTTTCCCTACAAACGCGAACCGTCCGGCCATGCTCAATTGTCCGACCGCCCCGGGACCGGGGAGGCGAACTCGCGGGGCCTCAGATTCACCCGCCATATATTATCAGCAGCCGCATCCAAATTCCAGTGGGGTCCTATCAGGTGTCCTATCAGGCGGTCAGCGACAAGCCTTTTGAGCGCATTCACATTGAGCCCCGGCTGGCCGGTGCGCCCTTACAGTCCTTGCTTCCGGAGAAGCTCGATCCGGCGCACTTTCACATGGAGTTCGAGAACGAGCCGATACCTGACCGATCAGGACATGCGGCAGGTTCACGGGGACGGCACTGCGGGGGAGGCCCACAACAAAGTGCACCAGGTGAAATGGTCGCCCAAGACCGGCGCGCATCGGGACGGCTTATTGGCAACAAGGGTTTTGAGCTGATTCGGGTGAAATTGAAGCAGTCCTGCCAGCGCCCTGCTGGCGAGGTTGTGAGATGATATTGAGGTTCAAACGCGCCAAATACCAAGGAGCTTGAAATGACGGACGAAAAGCAAAACGAAAAAAACAATAATGATCTGGCACGACGCGACTTCGTGGCATTATCCGTAGCCGCCGGTTTGACGGCCGCCGCTGCCGGTTCGGCTTCGGCGAAGGACCTGGAAGTTGTCGAGACGATGGTTGAGGTCAAGACCCCGGACGGCACCGCGGACGCCGCCTTCATTCACCCGGCGAGCGGTTCGCATCCCGGCGTGCTGATCTGGACGGATGCATTCGGTCTGCGTCCTTCGATGCGCGCAATCGGTAAGCGCATAGCGGCGCAGGGATATTCAGTGCTGGTGCCGAATCCCTTCTATCGCGTGGCCAAGGCTCCGTTCGAGGATGCCTCCACCTTCAACTTCGCGAATGCCGACGATATGGCGAAGCTGCAGAAATTGATGGGTTCCATTAACGCGGCGGGAAATGCCGAGAAAGACGCCGCCGCTTATGTGGCCTTCCTTGATGCGCAAAAGCAGGTGAACAAAAAGAAGAAGATCGGGACCCAGGGCTACTGCATGGGCGGCCCGCTGGTGGTCAGGACCGCGGCGAGCCTGCCGGATCGAATCGGCGCCGGCGCGTCGTTCCACGGCGGTGGACTTGTCACCGATAAGCCCGACAGCCCGCATCTGCTCGCTTCGAAAATCAAGGCTCGTATGTATTTCGGTATCGCAACGAGCGACGACGTACGCCAGCCCGACGCCAAGGACAAGCTGAGAGAAGCGTTTGCGGCCGCGCATGTTCCCACGGAGATCGAAGTATATGCGGGAGCGCAGCATGGATGGTGCGTTTCGGATATGCCGAAACAGCCGAACGGAATGCCGATCTACAATCAGGCGGATGCCGACCGCGCCTGGGGCAAGCTTGTAGCTCTGTACAAAGCCGCGCTCGCCTAGTTCTAACGTATGCTTCTTAGAGGAGAAATTTTGAAAATGAATCGCACCGCAGTTATTCTCGCAGCCACGCTGCTTACGTTGCCGGCATTCGCCGCGCGCAGCGTGGAAGAATTTAAAACCAGCGCCGGCCCGCTGAAGATCACCATCGTCCAGCACGCGGGATTCGTCATGGAAGCAGGCGGCCAGACCGTCATCGTCGACCCCGCGCAGGGCAACTGGGACGGTCTTCCCCCGGCCGACCTTATCCTTATCACCGATATCCACGGCGACCATCTCGCGCCGGCGCTGATCGCCAAAGTACGCAAGCCCGGGACCGGCACGCAGATTATCGCCCCCGCCGCTGTCGCCAAAACCGTGACGGACGCTACCGTGATCAATAACGGCGAAACCAAAACCATCGGAGCGTGGAAGATCGAAGCCATCCCGATGTACAACATCAAACGCGGTCCTGCGGAAGGCAAGCTTTTCCATGACAAGGGTCGCGGCAACGGCTATGTCGTCACGTATGGCGGACTGCGCGTCTACATTGCGGGCGACACGGAAGACATTCCGGAAATGCGCGCGTTGAAGAACATCGATGTGGCGTTCATCCCGATGAACCTGCCCTACACGATGACGCCCGAGGAAGCCGCCGCCGCCGTGAAGGCGTTCCACCCGAAGGTTGTGTACCCGTATCACTCCATGGGTTCGGACACCAAGGCCTTCGAGGCCGGGCTCGCCGGCACCGGTATCGACGTCCGCCTCCGCAACTGGTACTAGATAACGAATCGGCAATATAGGCCCGCCGCCCGGATTCATGCGCGGCGGCGGGCTCCTTCCCTTTCCCGGTTATTGCGGGTTGATCAACGATATTTAGCAGCTCAGCTCGCTGGTATTCGGTCGCTTTGAGCCTTTGGTCGGACAGCAGCCTGTAAACTAAACACCGCGGCGTCGAGCATTCGTCTTGTGTAGAATTGGGCAAACCACGCGTCTTTGGCCGTGGGCAAAACCCGGCCTTACTAAGGAGATCTCTACATGAACCGATGGCTGTTATGCGCGTCTCTGGTGGCCGTACCCGCAATCGCGCTTGCGCAGACTCCCTGTGAGGGTCTGAAGTCCCTCTCGCTTCCGAATGCGACGATCACGGCGGCGGAAGCGTTGCCGGCAGGAGCATTTCAAGCCCCTGGCACGCCGCCTTCTCCGGTCGCGATGCTGCCTGCGCGTTGCCGTGTGGCGGCGGTGCTGACACCTTCCGCGGACTCCCATATAGAGATGGAACTCTGGCTTCCGGCGGAGAACTGGAATGGGAAGTTCGAAGCGGTTGGCAACGGCGGCTGGGCAGGGACGATTACTTTCGGCAACGGCAATCCGCAACCGATCGCGCGCAGCATGGTATCCGCGCTGCAGGAAGGTTACGCGGTCGCTTCCAACGATACGGGGCACAAGGGCACGGGCGCGGATGGCTCTTTTGCGTCGGGACATCCGGAGAAGCTGTTGGACTTCGGCAGTCGCGCGGTTCACGAGATGGTGGTCCAGTCAAAGACGATCGTTGGTAAGTTTTATGGCAGGGCACCCAAATTTTCCTATTGGAACGGCTGCTCGACAGGCGGCCGGCAGGGGCTGATGGAAGCCCAACGCTATCCGGAAGACTTCGATGGAATCGCTGCGGGAGCACCGGCAAATTACTGGACGCATCAGTTGGCAGGGACTGTCGGAGCGGCGCAGGCCACGCACAAAGACCAGCCAGGTAACCTGCCAGCAGAGAAGTTATCCCTGCTGCATGACGCCGTTCTGCGCCAATGCGACACGCTGGACGGTGTGAAGGATGGAGTATTGAACAATCCGACTGCGTGCAGGTTCGATCCTAAAACACTGGAATGCAAGGGCGCCGACGGGCCCGGGTGTTTGACGCAAATGCAGGTGGAAGGAGCCCGCCTCATGTACAGCGGAGCGATCAACCCCCGGACAAACCAGCAGACCTATCCGGGCATGGCCTTTGGAAGCGAACTGGGATGGGATCCCGCCAATGGCTTGCAGCCCTTCCCTATCGCTGAAAGCTACTTTCGGTACGTCGTCTTCAAAGATCCGAGCTGGGATTACCGGAAGCTGAATTTTGACAGTGATGTCGCATTAACAGACAAGACGGACGACGGCCTGATCAATGCGATCAATCCAAACCTGCAGCCATTCTTTGCCCATGGGGGCAAGCTGATCCAGTATCACGGCTGGAACGATCAGCAGATTTCTCCTTTTAACAGCGTGAACTACTTTAAGAGCGTTCAGGAACGGTTGGGAGGGGCAAGCAAAACAGATGCATCCTACCGACTGTTCATGGCGCCCGGCATGGGACATTGCGGAGGTAGCCAAGGGCCCAATCAGTTAAATCCCATGGGTGCGCTGGAGCGCTGGCGGGAATCGAACATCGCGCCGACCCAGATCACGGCCATGCACTCGATCAATGGAGTGGTTGATATGGTTCGCCCGCTGTGCCCGTATCCGCAGGTCGCCGTGTACAAGGGCAGCGGCAGCACAAACGACGCGGCAAACTTTCCCTGTAAAGCTCCACGGAAGTAACCAGCCTGGATCTGGCGGATCACCCCTGCTTCGTCGGCAGGTGTTTACCACCAGCTGACCAGCCTTCTCGCGATCTGCTGCGTCGCATGAACCTGATATGAGCCCAGCTCCAGTGCCCGGTATGGTTAGCGATAAGCTTGCGATCTGTGGCGAACGCCGAAGATTCGCATGGAGTGCTCGTGGAGTTGGAACAGAACGCGGTAGTCTCCGAGCCGGAGGCGGAAAGCGCCGGCCATGTCACCGCGCAGCGTGTTGACGTCACCCGAGCCAGAATGCCATCGAACAGGCGCATGGCGATGTCGCGGTCGAGGGCGCGGACATCGGCGGCGGCTTCATCAAGCCAGTCAATTCGATAAGGCGGCACTAATGCAGGTCTTCCGGCTCAATGCCGGACCCGGCGGTAACTTCCTCCATCGAAATTCCTCTGCCATCGCGGTTTGCAAACCAAGCCTTGCCTTCCTGGAAACGACGGCGGTCCTGCTCTGTCACGGGCTCATCGTCGGCCGGAGCCGCAGCAAGGGCGCGCGCCACCGGGTCGGCCATAACTTCCAATAGCTGACTGACGGCTGCGAACTGGCTGGGATCGAGTTGATCCAGCAACCGATGGGCGCGCTGTTTGTCCATATGTTCATTTTAGCGCCAGTCGGCCTCATGCTTATCGCGAGTGGAGTCCGAACTTCAGAACGAGGAGACAGGTATGAGGTGCATCCATTGCAGGGAAGCGATGAAGCGGACACAGGCGCCTTTTCATATCAATCGCAAAGGACACCACCTGTCGCTCGAAACCGTGCCCGCCTGGGTCCGGGGCCAATGCGGCGAACTCCACTTCCAATCCGAAGGACTTCGAGGAACGCGAAGTGCAGACGATACAGCGTCTTCTGCCGCAGTTGGATAAGCAGGCAATAAGCCTCGCGTCTTTTGCCTAAGGAGACGGCCTGAAGACCCAGCCCGAAAAGCGGTAAAAAGTGACATAATAGCGCTCATGTGGAGACGCGCTTTTCCCGCCGTTTTAATGATGGCCATCTGCGGAGTGCCATCGCTGCGCGCGGCGATCACCGACATGATGTGCGAAGCGGATTCTTCCCAACGCTACGCGCTCTATGTGCCGTCGAATTACCCGGCCGATCGCGAATGGAACCTGATTCTCGCATTCGATGCAGGTGCGCGCGGGAAACTGGCGGTGGAACGTCTGCAGGCCGCGGCGGAGAAATACGGGTATATCGTCGCCGGCTCTTATAATTCGAAAAACGGTCCATGGGGGATCAGCCTGAGCGCTGCGTCCGCAATGAAAAAGGACGTTCTCAAGCGCTACAAAATCAATCCAAAACGCATCTATACAGCCGGACAATCGGGTGGCGCGCGCGTGGCGATGCGCCTGGCAATCGACGGAGGGATCGCCGGCGTGATCGCTTCGAGCGCGGGTTTTTCCGACCCCTCGGATGCGCCGAAGACCCTTTCGTTCCCCGTATTCGGCACGGCGGGCACGGAAGATTTCAATTACACCGAGATGAGGGACCTGGACAGCCACCTGACTTCACCGCATCGCATCGATATCTTCGAAGGCGGACATCAGTGGCTGCCGAGCGAACTGGCGATCAAGGCGGTTGGGTGGATGGAGGTCCAGGCGATCAAGTCAGGCACGAGTCCCAGGAATGACGCGCTGCTGGACAAGATCTTCGATGCACGTGTAGCCGATGCCATGCAGAAGAAAACCGACTTCGAGACCTGGCGTGCGGATACCCAACTATCGCAGGACTTCCAGGGTCTGGAAGACGTGAAGCAGTTCTACCAGGACGCGATCGCGCTCATGTCGGACGCGAAAGTGCGAAACGCGCTCAACGCTGAGATCGCCGAAGTGAATCGCGAGAAGCGCCTCAACAACGAGCTTTACGAAATGGTCCAGACGTATGCGTCGACGCCTTCGAACGGGATCGGAGCGCTACGGACGCAAGTGGAGAAGTACGCTGCTCAGGCGAAAGCTCCCGAGGATTCGACAGATCGGCGCATGGCGCGGCGTATTCTGGCAGGTCTCGCGGCCAGCTCGAGGGGAATCGACGATGCTGATTTTCAGAAGCTGATCAACGCCATCAGGCCCCCTCGGGCGCAGTAGAGCATGTCTTTCCCATTCTGCGGCGAGGGTCGCGATTACGGCCGGTCCATGGTGATCGCGCAACAGGGGATTGCCGCCACCAGCCAGGCACTCGCATCGCAGACCGGAGCACAAATTCTCGCGCGCGGGGGCTCGGCCGTTGACGCGGCCATTGCCGCTAACGCCGTGCTCGCCGTCACGGAACCTATGAAGAACGGGATCGGCGGCGATATCTTCGTCCTCTACTGGGACGCCGCTACGGGAACGCTGACCGGCCTCAATGGTTCCGGCGCCGCCCCGCAAGGGCTCTCACCCGCCTTCCTCGCAAAGCACAACTTCAAGACCATGCCGCAGGAAGGCATCCACAGCGTCACGGTGCCGGGCGCCGTCGAAGGTTGGTCGAAGATCCATCAGCGCTACGGCAAGCTGCCCTGGAAAGACCTCTTTCAGGACGCGATTGCTTATGCGGAAAATGGCTTTCCCGTCGCTGAAGGGGTCGCTGAAACCTGGAACGATCCGGCCCTAATCGATAAGATTCGCTCCACTCCGGAAACGCTGCGCGTCTTTCTGCCTGGCGGAAAACCGCCGCGCGAAGGCGATCTCTTCCGTAATCCGGACATGTCCCGGACGTTCCGGCTGCTTGCCGACAGAGGCCCCGACGCTTTCTACAAAGGGGAAATCGCCAGCGCCATTCTGAAGACCTCGCAGTATCTCGGCGGCACGATGACCGCAGCCGATCTCGCCGCCGCCGCGGTCGAATGGGTGCAGCCCATTTCCACCGACTATCGCGGCTGGCGCGTCTACGAGCTGCCGCCCAATACGCAGGGCATGGCCGCGCTCGAAATGCTGAACATCATGGAGGTGTCGCCTGCCTCGCCTTTGGGCCCTTTCAGCCCCGAGGAAATGCACAAGCGCATCGAAGCCATGAAGCTCGCCTATGCCGACGTGCGCCGCTATGACGCCGACCCGCGAACGTACGACGCGCCCGTCAAGCAGCTCCTGTCAAAGGAGTACGCGCACAACCGCTTCTCGCTCATCGATCCCGCGCGCGCCAATTGCGATGTGGCCCCCGGGCAGCCGGTCAATGGCGATACGACCTACCTCACCGTAGTCGATCGCAACGGCAACATCGCGAGCTGGATACAGAGCATCTACGCCGAGTTCGCGTCCGCGGTGACGGTGGAAGGCATGGGTTTCCTGCTACAGAATCGCGGCGGCGGATTTACGCTCGACGCCGGGCATCCCAATGTTCTCGCCCCCGGGAAGCGCCCATTCCACACCATCATCCCCGCGTTCATGGAACGTGGCACGCAGCACATCGGATTCGGCATCATGGGCGGCCCCAATCAGCCCATGGCGCATGCGCAGTTTGTCTCGAATATTGCCGACTACGGCATGAATGTGCAGGCTGCTCTCGAAGCCCCGCGATTCACCAAGAAGACATCGTCGGGATGCGACGTCTCGATCGAATCGCGCGTGCCCTCGCACACTCTGCAGCAACTCTCCGAACGCGGGCATCAGATCGCGATTCGCCGCCAATATACACAGGAAATGGGCCGCGGACAGGCGATCATGCACGATTCGCAAACAAAGACCAACTACGCGGCTTCCGATCCGCGGGCCGACGGCTCGGCTGTGCCCGAGCCTCCTATTGCGGCACCCCGGTGAATGGTTCTCTGACCTGATGCAGCTTCATCAGGTTCGTCGAGCCCGAGCGGCCAATCGGCGTACCGGCGACGAAAATCGCTCTATCGCCGGGATTGAGCAGGCCGCGCTCGACGAGAAGCGTGTCCATCTGTTCCAACATCTCGTCGGTCGTGGTAACTTCCGGCGCGAGAACCGGAATCACCGCGTAGTTAATCATCAGCCTCCGCACCGTATCGAGAGAAGAAGTCATGGCAATAATCTTCACCGGCGGGCGGTAGCGCGAAATCAGGCGGGCGCTGTAGCCCGTCGCTGTAAATACCACAATCGCCTGGACATCCGCCGCCTTTGCGGCGTTATAAGCGGCGTCGGCAAGAATGTCTGAAACTGACGAGCCACCAATGCGCGGGGGATCGGTGAAGCCTCGCCGCCGAAGGCCGTGTTCCGCTTCGGCCGCGATCCGCACCATGTACTCAACCGCCTCGACCGGATACTTTCCGACTGATGTTTCAGCCGAGAGCATCACAGCGTCGCTGCCATCGTAAATTGCGTTGGCGACATCGCTTACTTCGGCGCGGGTGGGTTTCGGGCTCTCGATCATCGACTCAAGCATCTGCGTAGCCGTGATGACGAAGCGATTGCGCCGGCGCGCGGCACGGATCAGCCGCTTCTGTATGGGCGGGACCGCCTCGAGCGACATTTCGACGCCCAGATCGCCGCGGGCCACCATGATGCCGTTTGCGGCTTCGAGAATCTCATCGATCTCGTGCACGGCTTCCGGCTTTTCGATCTTGGCTATGATCGGCAGGGTGGTATTTCCGATCCGTTCCCGCAACGCGCGTACGTCGGCGGCACAGCGGACGAAGGAAAGGGCGACGAAATCGACTCCCGCGGCCATGCCGGCCTCGAGATCCGCGATGTCTTTGGGCGTCATCGAAGGCGCGCTGACACGAACGCCGGGCAGGTTGATTCCCTTTTGATCGCCGATAGGGCCGCCGGCGACGACGTCGAACTCCACGTGCGTACTGGTACACGCGCGAGCACGCAGAGTCACCGCGCCGTCATTCAACAGCACGGTATTGCCGGGGCGCACGTCCTGGGCAAAGTTGGCGTAGGTGGTCGACGCGCAGGTTTGATCGCCGGGAATCTGGTCTGTCGTGATGGTGAAGCGCGCGCCGGTCTGAAGCGTGCACTTCCCTTCAGCAAAGCGCCCGAGACGGATTTTCGGGCCTTGCAGGTCGAGCAGGATTGCCGCAGGGGAGCCGGTCGCATGTTCGGCTTCGCGAATGGCCTTGATGCGTTCTGCGTGTTTTTCCCAAGGTCCGTGCGATGAGTTGAGCCGAAAAATGTGGGTGCCGGCGCGAATCAGTGCCCGGATGGTTTCGGGCGCTTCGGTGGCTGGTCCCAGAGTGACCACGATTTTGGCGTTAGCCATTGGGTATTCAACCAGGATAGCGGAGCTTCCTCCGTGCCCGCTACCTTTGCGCCAGAGTTTAATCTACTGCCGCCGCAACCAGCCAGATAGCGCCGGGCAGCCTCACGCCTGTGGGACCATCGTACGATGTCAGGGCACGCCGGATCGATTCGATGGCCGCGGCGCGAATGTCGTCCGGCTGGTCCGCCAGCGCCCGTTTGGCCGGCCCCATCTGCGATATCTGGTTGGCGGCGTCCCCGATCGTTCCGCTGGCTGCAATGTTGAGTTGAACGTCCAGCGGAGTGAAGGAAGGCGTGGTGAAGCCGGCTGCGGTCAGGATTCGCGTCACGCGCGAGGTGTCCGCGAACGAGAAAGGGCCGGGCTCTTCCGGATCGGGCTTTGGTAGACGCGGCGCGTGTTCATACACTGCGTGCAGGGGAATCTGAAGCCACGGATTTTCGTCGAGCGGACGCCAGCAGGCGAAACGAAGGCGTCCGGCGGGAACCAAACCTGTCCGCAGATTCGCAAAAGCCGCAACAGGATCGCCGAAGAACATGACTCCGAAGCGCGAAACGATGAGTTCGGCGCCGAGATCGTGCAGGGGCAGTTCCGCCGCGTCGCCGGAGAGATAGGTCGTCTCGGCGAATTGGTGCAGGCGCTGCTTCGCGCGTGCCAGCATGGGCTCGGAGATATCGATTCCGATGACGCGCCCCGAAGATCCAACGGCGCGAGCGAGTTCGACAGTGGTAGCGCCGCACCCGCAGCCGACGTCGATCACCGCCGATCTGATGCGCGTCCGGGCAAATTCGAGCAGCGGCCCTGTGACCGGAGCAAGCATGCGGTCGAGACGCTCCTGTTGGCGCACCCAGAATTCGCCGTCGGCGCCATTCCAGCGCGTGCGTTGTTCTTCGTTGAAGGCCTTTGCGGGTGTCATTGATGCCGTTCTCATCTTAGAGCCTTCGACCGCACAGGCGATAGAATCGGATTCATGGATCGCCGCACGAAAATGACACGCCGGAGTCTGGCACACGTGGTCGCGTTGGGCGCGGGAGCGACGTTGGCTCTGAAAAAAGCAGAGGCGGCGGAGACCGGGGAAGTGGCAGCGCGGACCGAGGGACTTACGCGCCGCATCGCCGATTTCGTTGTGTCGACGAAGTTTTCCGACCTCCCCCCGAATCTGATTGAAACCGGGCGGAAATCGATCCTTGATGGAATAGGGCTCGCCTTGGTGGGTTCGGTTTCAAAGAGCGGGCCGTTGATCCGCGCCTACATTCAATCTCTCGGGATCTCAAAAACCGACGCCACGTTGATCGGGACTTCGATGAAGTCCGCGGTCTCGTTCGCCGCGCTCGCAAACGGCATCGGCATTCATGCGGAAGATTACGACGACACGCAACTTTCTTCCGCGCCGGACCGCGTTTACGGATTGCTCACGCATCCCACCGCTCCCGCGCTTTCCGCCGCGCTGGCCGTCGCCGAATCGAAAGGCGTGACGGGCCGGGATCTGGTTCTCGCGTATCACCTTGGCGTGGAAGTCGAGTGCAAGATCGCGGAAGCGATTTCGCCGCGCCATTACCAGGACGGCTTTCATTCCACCGGAACCTGCGGCACTTTCGGATCCGTGGTCGCGGCGATGAAACTGCGCGGCGCGGATGCCGCGACGCTCGCGCGCGCCATCGGGATCGCTGCGAGCGAATCGGCAGGCCTGCGCGAAAACTTCGGCACCATGACGAAGCCGTTTCACGCCGGGCGCGCAGCTGAATCAGGCATCATCGCCGCCGACATGGCGGGGCTCGGATGGACCGCCAGCAACCAGATTCTGGAAGCGCCCAATGGCTTTTTCCATGCGGCCGGGGGCGGATACGACGCGAGGGCGCTTACGTTTGCAAAGCCCTGGACGTTCCAGTCACCGGGCGTTTCCATCAAACCATTTCCGTCCGGATCTCTCACGCATCCCGGGATGACGGCGCTGCTGAAACTGATCCGCGAGCAGAATGTGAAACCGGATCAGGTGGAGCGCCTCGACGTGGGCACGAATCGCAATATGCCGAATGCGCTCATCCATCACAAGCCCACCGATGCACTGCAGGGGAAGTTCAGCATGGAGTTCTGCATGTCTTCCCTCCTGCTCTATCGGCGCGCCGGCCTGAACGAGTTCACGGATGAGGTGGTGAACCGTCCCGAGGTCAAGGCGATGATCGCCCGAATTAATTTCGGCGTAAACGAAATTGCGGAAAAAGCGGGCTACGACAAGATGACCACCATTCTCGACCTTCACCTCCGCGATGGCCGGACGCTCTCCACACGTGCCGATTTTGCCAAGGGGAGTCCTGAAGATCCCATGTCATTCGAGGAAGTCAAAGCGAAATTCGACGATTGCGCCCGTTTTGCAAAATGGCCTGCCGCGAAGACGAAGGCCATTATGGCGATGGTGGAGAAGCTGGAAGAACTGCCCGACATTCGAAAACTTACCCAACTCCTGCAGGCCTGATTCGGTCGTACGCTAAATCCGTGTACCATGACAGATCCGGCTGGGCGGCTTCTGGGCTTCGACGCTCGTGAGACTCTTGAGGACTGCGCGCGGGAACCCCTGCCAGGCGATGTTCGTAATCAGTTCCTGCTGCGGCCGGAAATACAGTGCCCCTTGTCAATTGACCCGCACATCTGGCCAACGTACTTCCTGTACTATCCGAAGGGCTGGGATTTCCTGGGACGTCCGCGACCACCGCTGATCGACGTTGATCCGGATTGTGGCGGCGGTCTTTGGCTTAGTCTCGAGCGGATGAAGCGGCGCCTGACTGAGCACTCGCGGCCAGCAGTTCTTCTTGCTGTGTAGCTGTTCGCATCGCCGGAAACGACTGTCGATGAGTTCCCATCGAGCTTGATATACTCCCGGCCGGACCCATCAACGCTGCCAACAGGCAGTGTGCTCCTGGGCTACGATGTCGCCGATGTGGGTTTCTGGAGCGGCCTGTCGAACTGTGGGTATACAGAGGAGGCCGCAACATTGCGTCCTGAATGGAGGAATAGAATTAACCAATACGGGTTATTGCAGAATCACAAGGACGCCTTCGAGTTTATGGAGATCTCGAATCGGCGGGTTCCCGAACACTCACCGTTCTGGGTCTATGGCCTCCGTCGAGTTGATTGACGGAGCTGGTGAGCCTCCTACCCGGCTGTCGCGCGGTGACGGGGACACGCAGTTAGCGCGGTACGTCGGAGTCTTGAGTCTGCCAGCTTGATATTTGATAAAGTACCGGGCATGAAATCTCCGTCCGTTTTCCTTCTCGCAATCGTCGCGGCCGCGCCCGCGCTGGCGCAACTCGCTCCTCCCAACAGTGCCGGCGTCCGCATGGGACACGTACACTTCATGGTGCAGGACGTGGGGGCCCAAAAGCGCTTCTGGACGGAGCACATGGGCGGTATCCTGGTGCAGAACGGCCCACTCTCATTGATCCAGATGCCTGGTGTTTACATCATGTTCCGCAAGGGCGAACCTACGGGGCCGCAAGCAGGGGCGATCGTCGATCACGTCAGCTTTACGGTGCATGATCTTCAGGACGCGATTGCGCAATGGAAATCCGAAGGCGTGAAGACGGAGCAGTTCACGAACCCACTCCAGGTTTATGTGGTCGGCCCGGAGGGAGTTCGCATCGAGATTTTGCAGGATCGCTCTGTTACGAAGGGGCTGAAGTTTAATCACGTTCACTTTTTCCCCGAGGATCCCGCTGCGATGCAGGCCTGGTATGCGAAAACCTTTGGGGGTATCGCGGCCAAACGGCCCATGCTGACCGGCCCGGGCACGATCGACGCCGCCGACGTACCGGGAGCCGGGCTGTCCTTTGCCAAGGGGAAAACGGCGCTGGTTTCGACCAAAGGCCGGACCCTCGATCACATCGGGTTTGACGTAACTAATCTCGATGAGTTCTGCAAAAACCTTGAGGCGCAGGGCACCAAACTCGAAGCTCCGATTCGCAAGATTCCCGACTCGAACGTGAGAGTGGCGTTCCTGACCGATCCCTGGGGCACCTACATCGAGTTGACCGAGAACCTTGCTCCTCCTAAGTAACAGCCCGCAAAACGGAGCCTGCGCCGCGATCGGGGGACCAAGCTGTTGCTTTCGAGAATCGAGGGTCGCGACCGGCCCTTTGCGGGCTGGCCCGAAGTAGCCGCGTAGACCCGATGGCTTGATTACATGTATAGTATTCGTTGAGGTTTTCGACTTGAAAAATCGTTTTGCAGGCTCAATTGCAGCGGTGTTGATGCTGCCTGGGATGTTTTATTTGGCGCCGGTTCCGGCCGCCGCGCAGTTGCGCGAACCACCACCTTTGACGCGACCATCGCCACCAACGCCGCGCCTGGCCGACGGCCATCCGGACCTGGGCAACGGTAAAGGGGTCTGGGACGTGCAGATTGCCAACGATATGTCGGGCACGCGGGGAAATGCCAAACAGCTCGATGGGAAGGTTGACGTTCCCATGCTGCCCGCGGCGAAAGCGATTTTCGATCAGCGTGTTGCGACCATCTCGAAGGACGATCCTGAAGGATACTGCCTGCCTCCCGGTATTCCGCGGTTGATGAATACACCTTTCCCCATGCAGATGTTTCAATTGTCGGACCGCATCATGCAGTTTTACGAGGGCGGCGCCCACAGTTGGCGGATTATCTACATGGATGGGCGTAAGCACACGCCGCCGGATCAATGGAACCCCACTTATCTGGGCGAAGGCATCGGACATTGGGAAGGCGATACCCTCGTGGTCGACGTGACCGGGTTTAATAACAACACCTGGCTGGACGCCGCGGGACATCCTCATGGAGAAAAGTTGCACGTGACCGAGCGGTATACCCGCACCGACTTTGATCATCTCCACTATCAGGCGACCATAGAGGATCCTGAATACTATTCGAAGCCATGGACCGTGGGCTGGACCATCCGCTGGCAACCGGGCTGGGAGCTGTACGAGTACATCTGCCAGGAGAATAACAAGGACGTCGTGATTGAGAATCACATGGTGGGCGCGACGGCTCCGGATAAGAAAAAGCCCTAGGAGCCTGTCCGAGAAATCATTTTATGAGTCATATGTTGTGTGCCTACAAGACTCCTACTACCAGTAATTGTGGTTATGACATGCCGATTTTGAATACTCGGACACGCTCCTAGTGTCCTGTCTTATATAATTATTTACATATAGCCGGGATCGCCCTATACTGGGGCATGCCCAGTCCGGCGCCCGCGCTTGCCCTGAGCGCGAGTCAGAAAGCGGAGCTCGAGGGATTG
>JBEKTF010000137.1:0-14555 GCA_049516355.1 Bryobacteraceae bacterium
GGAAACGAGCATCCCGCCTCATCAGCCAGCTCAGGCGCATGGGCTACAGGGTTCAGATTATAGCGGTCACATCCGAGGTTGCCGCGTAGCACGAAGAGGAGGCTTTTGACCCTGCGCCTTTGTCGTGTGAGGGACTTTTTCAGCAGCGTGTGAAGCCTGTGCCACCATGCATATTAAGGGTGGCACAGACTTTAGTCGGTGTTCCAGTGATTATTGGGCGCTTTGCGAGGCAGGGGTTGTATTCGATGCCAGACTCTGGTCGGCACTGAAAAGAGTTACCTCCACGCGGCGGTTTTTCGCGTTTGCAGTGCGCGTGCGGGCGTCTTCAACCGGCTTCTGTTTGCCCAGACCCACCATATGAACCCGGTAAACCGGTATGTCGTGTGCCCCGACCAGGTATTCAACTACGGCGTCCGCGCGGCGCCGGCTCAAAGCCTCGTTATAATCCACGCTTCCTGTCTGATCGGTAAAGCCTTCTACGGCGATAAAAAAGCGTTTGTACTGGCCCTGATTCGAAACCATTTGATCCAGTGCCATTTTTGCTTCGCTATCGAGCTTGTCGCTGTTGAATTTAAAGTTCACGGTCGTTTCGGCAACCTGCTTGTATGCGTCCAGATTTGCCACGGTGTCGGCAATTTGCGTTCTCAGCGCACTCACGCCCCGGTTAGCCGTGTCGGCCTTATTCGAAGCGTCGGTGGCCTTTGCCATGGCCTCGCCCGCATGATTCTCGGCCGAAACAGCGCGCTCATTCGTTGCATTTAAAGCGGTTTCGTCCTTTTCCAGAGTGGCGCGAGTTTGATCCAGGCTGGAGCGCGTCTGGTCCAGAACCTGACCCTGCTGATCGGTCTTCGAGGCGACCTGATCGAGTTTCCCGCTCACCGGGTCCACTGTTTGCCGTACATATTTCTTCGTGGCGCAGCCCGCGGCGAGCACTGAGCCCATGATGATTAAAAAGATCGGAATCGACTGCTTCATTGGTGAAAACCTCCTGGGCGTTGCCGAAGCAATCCTGTGGCCACCGGACCAAAATACCCATAGCCGTATTGCCGGCTTCGTGGGTTATACTGTTTCCATAGCTGACCGTTCCTGGTGCGTGCCTGATCGCAATCTTTCACAAGGCTGCGCAGTTACCAACTGCAGCAGCCTTGTTTCTTTTTCGAGGACACGGGAATTCGGGGAATTTGTTCGGCTTTGAATTTTTCAAGAGGTTAGGTAATGAGAGAAAAAGGAACAGTGAAGTGGTTTAACGCGGCCAAAGGCTTTGGATTCATTCAGCGCGAATCGGGCGAGGATGTTTTCGTGCATTTTTCAGCCATTCAGTCCAATGGATATAAATCGTTGGATGAAGGCGCCCGTGTAGAGTTCGAAGTGACCAAGGGACCGAAAGGCCTGCAGGCGTCAAACGTAGAATTAGTGGCGGGTTGATCGCGTTGAAACGGACCGGCTGCGGCATCGCTCGGATGCCTGGCCGGTCCGCAACCCGGATTCGAGAGGTGGAATGAGTAAGGAAGACAGCATAGAAGTAACCGGAACTATTCTGGAAAAGTTCCCCAGCGGTTTATTCAGCGTGCAACTCGAACATGATCGGGTAGTGCTGGCGCATCTGGCCGGCCGGCTGCGGCGGAATCGCATTCGCGTTCTGGCCGGCGACAAGGTCACGCTGGAACTATCCCCCTACGATCTGACCAAGGGCCGGATCACCTTCCGTCACCGTTGAACCATCGGGTCGCCGCCCTGTTCGTCACCCGATACCCGGCATGCTGAAAACTCTTTTCGTTTTCGGAACCCGCCCGGAAGCCATCAAGCTCTGCCCCGTCATCCTGCATATGAAGTCGCGGCCGGAGGAATTCGACGTTCGCGTCGTCGTCACCGCTCAGCATCGCCAGATGCTCGACCAGGTGCTGAAGACTTTTCGCGTCACTCCGGATTACGATCTCGACTCGATGACCCCGGGTCAGACGCTCGCCTCCTCCGCCGCGCGCATTCTCGCCGCGCTCGAGCCTGTCTATCTCGACGCGAAGCCCGGCATCGTCTACGTGCAGGGCGATACCACGACCACGTTATGCGGCGCCCTCGCCGCCTTTTACGCACGGATACCGGTGGGTCATATTGAAGCCGGGTTGCGGACCGGAGATCTCGCCCAGCCTTTTCCCGAAGAGATGAATCGCGTCGTAACCGGACGGCTCGCCGCCATTCATTTCGCCGCGACGGAAGGGGCCAGGCGCAATCTGCTTCGCGAAAACGTAGCGCCGGAAACGATCCACGTGACCGGCAATTCCGGCATCGACGCACTCCTGCACGTTCGGGATCGCCTCGCATCGGGAGAACTGAGCGGGGCGCCCAACCTTGCAGGCTTCGGATCGAACCTTGCCGGCTTCGCAGCCGGGGCCGGGAAACGCCTGATCGTCGTCACCGCGCACCGCCGCGAAAGTTTCGGCGGCGGGTTTGAGAACATCTGCCGGGCACTGCAAGCGATCTCTCGGCGCGGAGATGTAGACATCGTCTATCCGGTGCACCGGAATCCAAACGTGATGGGGCCAGTGAATAAATATCTCGACGGTATTCCCAATATCCATCTGATCGAACCTCTGGACTATGTGCCGTTTGTCGATCTGATGCGGAGGGCTCACCTGTTGCTTACCGATTCGGGAGGAATCCAGGAGGAAGGCCCGTCGTTGGGGAAACCCGTGATCGTGATGCGCGAGAAAACGGAGCGGCCGGAGGCCATCGAAGCCGGAACCGTCGTGATGGCCGGCACGGACGAACGTAGGATTATTACGGAGGTCGCGCGGCTGCTGGAAGATCCCGAGGCCACGGACGCCATGTCGCGAGTTCACAACCCTTACGGCGACGGTCATGCCAGCGAGCGGATCGCGGCTGCCAGTCTCTCGTTTTTCAGGCCTGAAATCGGCAAAACGCTACCAGGCCTGAAAGTGGGTCACAACTAATTTGCCGCAGGGACACGCCTCTATCGGTATTGCAAATGCTGGGGATAGCCAGTTACTGGTTCGGTGAAAGCCGCTCGATCCAAGACCGCTTCCTCGTTTCGACTCGTATAATCAGGGCAGAATATGACAGACCGTCCAAAGAATCCGGGAACCCCAAGGCCGCCGCGGAAGTCGATTTCCGAGCCGGCTGAAGACCTCACCTCGATTCTCTCGTCGAAGGTGGTGGGCCAGCCGAATGTCATCAACGTGATCGTTCCGTATATTGAAATGTTCCAGGCGGGCCTTGCGCCGGAGAACCGCCCTGTTGGCGTGTTCCTTCTGCTCGGTCCGACAGGCACGGGAAAGACGCGCACGGTGGAGGCGCTCGCTGAAGCGCTGCATGGAAGCTCGCGGAACGTTCTGAAGATCGATTGCGGCGAGTTCCAGATGGAACACGAGGTCGCCAAACTGATCGGCGCGCCCCCGGGATATCTCGGACATCGAGAAACGCAGCCCATGCTGTCGCAGCAGAAACTGACAAGTGTTACCAGCGACAATTGCGGACTCTCGCTGGTCCTTTTCGATGAGATCGAGAAAGCGGCGCCGTCGTTGACACGGCTGTTGCTGGGTGTGCTCGACCGCGGCATACTGCGGCTGGGCGATAACTCGATCGTTAATTTCGAAAAAAGCCTGGTATTTCTGACGAGCAATCTCGGCGCTAAGGAAATGATGCGCGAAATCAGCCCGGATTTCGGGTTTCAATCCGCCACCGTCAGCGGAACGCGCGAGGATCTCGGCCACAAGCTGCAGGGAATTGCGCTCGTCTCGGTCCGCAAGAAATTCTCGCCCGAGTTTATTAACCGGATCGATCATGTCATTACATACCGGCCGCTCGACGCGGAATCGTTCGCTGCAATCACCGATCTCGAGATCGACAATCTGCAGAAGCATGTGAATACGCGCCTCGGGAATCGCTGTTTCACGATCGAAGTGCCGTTTGAAACGCGGCAATGGCTGATTGAAAAAGGAACCAGTGCCGAGTATGGAGCGCGGGAATTAAAGCGCACTATTCACAAGAACCTGACGCAGCCGCTGGCAACTCTGGTGGCCAAAAATCAGATTGATCCCGGATCGCGCGTGCGCGTGGAGGTGAATCCGGATCAACAGGCGCTCTCCCTGCGGGCGACCTCGATCGGCGAGGAAGCGGCTCCGTCGCATCCTACTGTTTTGCTGGTGGACGATAACCGTGATCTGCTCCAATTCCTGGAGCGCCTGATGGCGGAGTCCGGCTGGGAATTGATGGCGGCGGAGAGTGCGAGCGAGGCGTGCAGAATGGTGGCCAAAAGAAAACCGAACGCCGCGCTATTGGACTACATGCTCCCCGATGGCAACGGGGTGGAACTGGCCCAGCAGCTCAAGCAGGTGGTTCCCAATCTGCAGGTCATCATGATGACAGGCTCGATGCTTCCGGCCGAGGAAGAAGCCATCTGCGAGGAACACGATTTCCCGGTCCTGCGGAAGCCTTTCCTCGCGACGGACGTGATGAACCAGATTCGCGGGCGGCTCGCTGGCCGCGCGATGGGTGGCAAGTAAAACGGCACACGATCTCCGCATTTGACGATTCCATGACCCCCACGTTAGGATGGTTGTGCGGGGTGGAGCAGTCTGGTAGCTCGTTGGGCTCATAACCCAAAGGTCGAAGGTTCAAATCCTTCCCCCGCAACCAATCCACAAGCCACCTTCACCATCGGCGTCCCATGATACGGCTCTGCGCAGTTAATGATACGCTGATCTTTCAGCTACATGTTCCGAAGCCAACAGCGTAAGAGGAAGGTTCTGTTTGGCTTATCCGACGTGGTTCTCACCGTCGCCGCGTTCGAGCTGGCTTACGGTTTCCGCCGCTGGCTTCCACTCTCCAATGAATTTTACTTCCTCCCGGAAGTGAAGGACCTCCTCCTGGGCTTCAGCGTTCTGACGTGGGTCGCGGCAGGATACTGGCTCGACGTTTACAGCAGACCGGACGCGACGCGCATCCGCGCCATTTTGCGCGATTCGGCCCGGCAAGTCGGCTACGGTGCACTCTCGTTATTCGTATTTATAGTTTTCGGACTGCGTCTCCAATATCAGATCAGCCGCCCGTTTCTCGCCGCATTCATTTTTTTGAGCTGGCTACTCCTGGCCGGCTTCCGGATTGCCGCGCGCAACCTGATTCCAGTGCTCAGCCGGGAATTCGGGCTCAAGCGCTACATTCTTATCGTGGGCCTCGGGGTGCGTGCCGAACGTCTGGCGCGCACGCTGGAAGGCTATTACGAGGACGGAATCCGGATTGTTGGTTTCCTTGCTCCCCCCGATGCCGTCCCGGTGCCCGCCTCCATAAAACTGGATCGCGAGTACCCCGTTTTACCTTTGGATAACCTTCGCGCGATGATGGCGCAGCACGTAATCGATGAGATACATTTCGCCGTGGAATCCGATAAATTGCCTTCCCTCGAAGAGGTTTTTCTCTGGTGCGATGAAGAAGGCGTCTGTAGCCGGGTCGCGGTCGACTTCTTCCCGCATGTCAACAGCGATCTGGCGCTGGAGCGAATTGGCGACACGCCCCTTCTCACCTTCACTGCCGCACCCGACGACGAGATTCTGCTGCTCGCAAAACGCGCCATCGATATCGCCCTGGCACTGTTTGCCATGATCCTCCTCAGCCCCGTGTTTCTCGTTGCGGCTGCGCTGATCAAGCTCACATCGCGCGGCCCGGTGATTTTCCGCCAGACTCGCTGCGGTCTTAATGGCCGTACTTTTACGTTCTACAAATTTCGTTCGATGGTGGCGGACGCGGAGCAGCGCCTGCAGGAGGTGGCGCATCTGAATCCGAAAGAAATCGTCACCAAGATACCCAACGATCCGCGCCTCACGGGCGTCGGCAAGTGGCTCCGCAGGTTTTCGATCGACGAAATACCCCAACTGTTGAACGTGCTCAGGGGCGATATGTCGCTGGTTGGCCCGCGTCCTGCGATTCCGAGCGAAGTCGCACAGTACAAACTCTGGCAGCGCCGCCGTCTGCGCATGCGCCCCGGCCTCACCTGCCTCTGGGCAGTGAAAGGCCGCGACAAAGTGGATTTCGAGTCGTGGATGCGCCTCGATCTGCAATACATAGACAATTGGTCCCTGGGACTGGATGCCCGGATCATTCTCATGACAATCCCCCAGGTTCTGTCGGGCCGCGCAAGCTGACCTGCGCGGATGCGGCATTGAAACGACTCTGATCAGCCCTCCAGGAGGGCGTTGCAGTACGCCGCCGCGTCCGGATCGTTCTCGGCTGGCGCCCAGTTGGCGAACTCTTTGTCGTTGGCCGCGACCCAGGGACCCGGCTTGACCTCGAAACAGACAACCCGCGTGGTTCGTGGCAGGATCGTGTGCCACACGCCAGGCGAAATATCGACGCCCCAAAGGCGGCCTTCCGGCGATTCCTCGCCAAGCCGGTAGCGAGCTGTGATTGCGCCGTCGTCATCGAAGAGAATTACGTCGGCCATGCCCTCCAAAACAAGAAAGGCTTCGGATTTCGGGGGAGCCAGGTGGCGATGCGGTCGTATATAGGTTCCGCGCAGAAGGACGTTCAGAAAACGGTGCGGATTATCGCCTGGGCCGGAATGAAAGTTGTAATTCATCCGGAGGCGTGGCGACGCCTCGGCAAGGGCCGCGACAGTGTCAAAGAGGGAGCCCGAAATCAACTTCACTTCAGTCATCGCTTCAGGTTACCGCGGCTCAAACCTCCCCGGCGTTGAAGTTGCGCCTGGTAACCCAATGCTTTGCGTCAGGAGGCGATGGGCAAGCCGCCCCGGCGGCAGAAATAGAGCGATTTCAATGGGTTTTGTAAGCAACTTTTTGGTGAAGGACGTGCCCTACTCCCGGCGCACTCAAATATAAGGAGACATCGGAAAACCATGGGACAAATTGTCGCCGCAATGGCCACCGTTCACGCACCGCAGCTCTTCACGCGGCCGCCCGAGGAAGATCCCGCTCAACTCGACGCGGGGATCGCGGCTATGCGCGAGTTGGGAAGAAGACTTGAGGCGGCCAAACCGGACGCCGTCATCATCTTCGGCAGCGACCATATGGAGACCTTTTTTCTGCAGTCCGTGCCGACGTTCTCCATCATCGCGGGTGAGCAGGCGAACGCCGCCTTCGCCGGCAAGACCTGGACCGCGCCCATTCATCACGAACTGGCCGAGGCGCTCCTTGAGGGTTTGGTGGAACGCGACTTCGATATGACCTACTCCCAGGACGCAGCCCTCGGCCACTCTTTCGCCGCGCCGCTCCAGTGGATTGTGGGAGAGCGCCGCATCCCTGTCGTCCCCATGTTCGTCAACACGTACCTTCCCCCTCTACCCACGGCCCGCCGTTGCGCCGCGCTTGGCAAAGCGATCGCCGACATCGTCAAATCGAGGCCGGAGCGCGTGGCCGTGATCGCCAGTGGAGGAATGTCTCACTATCCCGGCACGCGGAAATACTATAAACCGGCTTTTGACTTCGACCGCTGGTGCATCCGCGAGCTGGAAAACGGCCGCAGCGATTCGTTTCTGAACCTGACTCCGCAACAGCTGGACGAGGTGGGAAATACCGAGATGCTTCCGTGGGCGATTGCTCTGGGTGCGGTCGGAGAGCAGCACATGGAATTGCTCTCGTACCAGCCCACCTCACACCACGGCCATGCAGTGGCGTACTTTCATCCCGGCCCGAAGCCCGGAGTTGTCGATCCCGCGCAAACTTATCAATTTCACAACGAGCCGTTTCATTTTTACAACCATCCGGCGGTTTCGGCGTACAAGCTCAACAAGCTTCTCTACGATTCGCGATTCAAACCGAAAATGCGGCTGCGCATGCTGACGGATGCCGCTTCGGTCGGGGCCGAATACGGCCTGCTTCCCAATGAAATTGAAGCTCTGGTCAAAGTCTGCAGGCTGGAGTACAGCCACACCGACCGGACTGCGAGGGACGCCGATCCGCTGGTCGAAATTGGAGCCCATCCCATCGGAGCCCTGATGGCGATTCACGTTCTTCAGGCCGACCAGCGCCACATAATGGAACGACTATTGCCCAAGACAGAAAATGAGCTTGAACTGAGCAGAAAATAGCACCCGTTCGGAATTATCCGGGTGCTGGACTCGGATGAAGCACTCGCCCAGGTAGTTTTCTTGTTATCCACTGGAGAGGTGCGCGGTTCACTGCTTCTTTTTGCCACCGCCGAACAGATCGTTAAACACTTGGCCAGCGTCGACGCCGCCGATCTGCTTGCCCCCCAGTCTCTCGACTGCGGAAGCCGCGATACCTGCCACATCAGGCCTGATCACCGGGTTCGTCGAAGTACCTTGCACGAAAAAGGGAATCGAAGAGCCGAGCGCGAGCTTGAATGCTTCCTGCCCTTGAAGCGTGGCGCGCATTTTGAAATCGAGATCGTGCTTTGCGCTGATCGTGCCGGCGCCATCCACCTCACCGAGAGCGGGTGCAATGAATTTCAGATTCTGAATCGTCGTTCCGCGCGGATCGGAGTGCAGGCTTGCGCTCAGGGTCTGGATCACCGTGTCGGGCGAGGGGTGAAAACCGACGACGCGTCCGACGGCCGAAACTTTCGACCCCAGATCGAATCCTTTGAGCTTCGTCCCGTTGACGCTCACCGTCCCCGCCACCACCGGAGCGGTCGCCGGACCTGTTATGGCCATGTTCACCGAAGCCGTGCCGCCTTCGAGCGACGACCCGGCGGGGAGCTGAACGTCGAACGGTGGAAGCATCCCTGCCAACGCGCTGACGGGCATCGCGGAGCCGGTCAGATGGAGATTTACCGCAGTTACATCTGCGCCCTCCGTGTAGCTTCCGGTGAGAGAAGCAGGGGCTTTGCCGAGCCGGATGTCACCCTGGCTCAGTACGCCTGAGTGCGTCTGGAGATTGTGCTGGATCGAGAAATCGATTTCCACGGGTTGCTTCGCAGGGGTTCCCTGAGGGACAAACTTAGCCTGATCGAGGCGGATCAGTCCTTTCCAATTGAGGGTCGTGCCATCGATGCCTCCCGAGCCGTCGATCGAAAGCAGTCCGGCGACTCCCGAGTTCGCCGTGATCCCCAGTCCGGCCAGATCGACTCCGGAGATCTTCAGGTTGAGTTGAACCGGAGTCAGAGAGGCGTCGGCCGGGTTGATCGGACCGGCTGTACCGTCGAGTTTGATGTCGCCGGCGGGAGCGAGTTTCGCGGTAAAGGAGAACGGGAATCGGGTGCCAGGTGCAAAGTCCTTCAGGGCGATGTCGACACTATCGAGAACCATTGGTTTCTGAGGACTGCCCAACCGTCCGATAGACAATCGGCCCCTGGCGATGCTCACCACCTTCACGGAAAGATCGAGAGGCGCGGACCCGGATTTCTTCGACCCTGCGGTGGAAAAATTCCACACCCCGGCGGCGTTCTGTACAAGGGTGATATCCGGTTCGGTAACCGTCAGGTCTCTGACGCTCAGTTTGTGGGCAGTAATGAGGGGCCAGAGGTCCACTCCGAGATCGAGCGATTTGGCTCGAATGAAAGGAGCGGACCCGAAGCGGGGGTCATCTGCCACGGAAAGATCGCTCGCCTTGACGGTTCCGGAAAAGAGCGAAAAACTCAGATTGCCCAGCGCGACCTGACGCCCCAAAGCCGAGGTCAGGTCGGCCTCGAGCCGAGGGCGAAATTGGTTCGCATTGACGAGGAACGGCAGGCTAATGAGCAGCAACACCAAAACGGCCGCCACGATACAGGCCGCCTGAATCACTCGTTTCATGGGCACCTTTCTATGAACGTATTATCTCCTTTCGTCCGGCGCAGTGCGCAGCCGCAAGCAGAAACCGGCAAGCTGCAGCGTGAGACAAAAAGCCAAGGCCCCTTGACACCTGAACCCGCTGCTGATAGATTCCTCAGAAGCTTCGAAGAGGTCAGAAACAACCAGGGAGAGAAAATGCGCACCGTCACAGGGATAGTGTTGGGTATCGTCTTCGCGTCTGCCGCAGCGTGGGCACAGACGGCTCAAATCAGCGGAATCATCAAAGATCCGACCGGCTCGGCCGTTCCGGGTGCCGCGATCAAGGCAACGCAGACCGCGACCGGCGTGGTCCGCAACGCGACCAGCGGGGCAAACGGCGACTACGTCCTTCCGAATCTCCCGATCGGCCCGTATCAACTCGAAGTCACCAAAGAAGGTTTCAGCAAGTACAACCAGACCGGTATCGTGCTGCAGGTCGATAGCAATCCTACGGTCGACGTTGGTTTGCAGGTTGGCGCGGCGAGCGCGGTGGTATCGGTCGAGGCAAACGCGGCCGAGGTCGAGACGCGCAGCACCTCCATCGGGAGTGTAGTCACCAATCAACAGATCGCGGAAATGCCTCTCAACGGACGCGATCCGCACGAACTGATCTTCCTCGCCGGCATGGCGACCTTTCCCGGTACCGGCTCGTACAGTTCCATTCGAAACTACCCGACGGTGGCGGTTTCTGTGGCCGGTGGCAACGCGGATGGCGTCTCCTACCTGCTCGACGGCACGATCTGGCAGGATCCGTATAACAGCCTGAGCCTTCCCTTGCCCTTCCCGGACGCTCTGCAGGAATTCAAGGTGGAGACCAGTGCACCGCCCGCGCAGTATGGGTTCCACGCAAGCGCGACCGTCAACGCCGTCACCAAATCCGGCACCAATGAATATCACGGCGATCTGTTCGAATTTCTGCGGAACGGGGATTTGAACGCTCGTGACTTCCAGGCAGCCGTGCGCGACACTCTGAAGCGAAACCAGTTTGGCGGCGTGATCGGAGGCCCTGTGCTGCCTCGTTTCAAAAACAAGCTCTTTTTCTTCGGCGGTTTTCAGAGAACCTCATTGCGCTCGGACGGCTCCCAGAACGTGGCCCATATTCCCACGCCTGCCGCGGTAGGGGGCGACTTCACCGCGCTTGCTTCGCCGGCATGCAACAATGGCGTGCAAAAGAACCTGTCAGCCGCTGCCGGGTTCAATAACAACATGATCGCGCCGTCCCTCATGAGTGTCGTGGCGAGGAACATGATGAAGACATTTCCCGTAACCAACGATCCGTGCGGCAGAATCACCTACCCGTTGGTTGCCGATCAGGATGAGAATCTGTACGTTGCAAAGATCGACTACCAGATCAGCGATAAGCAGTCCATTTTTGGACGCTTCATGGCGGGGCACCTGGCCGAAGCGTCGACATACAACGGAACCAACCCTCTATCGCTCAATACCGCTGCCTTCGTCGACTTCGACTACGGGCTCAATATCGGCCACACTTATATTTTCAGTCCCAACCTGATCAGTTCATTCCGCATCGGCGCCAATCGGACGAATGTTGTAAAAACTCTCGATAACTACGGCTCCCTGGCGACTTTTGGATCGAACATGACTCCTCTGGGCGGAAATACCGAGAATTTGACGGTGACCGGAGCTTTCACTATCGGCGGAGGAAATGCATCGCTGGGAGCGTCTCACAATGGGCCCATGCCGTCCATTCTTGAGGACTTGAGCTGGATCAAGGGGTCGCATCAGATCCAGTTCGGTGGAGGTATATTTCAGCAACGCCTGAATTTCTTTGCCGGCCTCCAGGCTATCGGCGGCCCAACCTTCGACGGATCGCAGACGGGTTTGGCGCTGGCGGATTTTATGACTGGCAAGATGGTGACATATACCCAAGGTACAGTCTACGGATTTTACATTCGCCAGTTCTATGACGCGCTTTATATTCAGGACACCTGGAAAGTAACCCCGCGGCTCACTCTGAATTATGGCGTGAGGTGGGAACCGTTTCAGGCGCCCTACAACAATCGTCAGGAGAATGAAAATTTCAATCCCGCGGCGTTCGCCGCGGGCATTCATAGTACGCAGTTTGTAAACGCGCCGGCGGGCCTGGTTTTCCCCGGCGACTCGCAATATACATGCCCTGACGCATTTACGTGCAACGTTTGGGACAAGTTCTTTCCACGGCTGGGATTAGCCTGGGACCCCGAGGGCAACGGGAAAATGACCATTCGCGCGGCTTATGGGATGTTCGGAGACCGGGCCAGCCTGCTTAATGGAACAGCCGGATACTTCTCCCCGCCGTTCGGGAACCAGCTCAGCCTGTCGGGGGGCAATGTTGACAACCCCTGGGCAAGCTTCCCGGGCGGAGATCCCATGCCCGCGATCTCAAACTTTCAGGGGATTGGTACCTATTCGCATCAGACTCCGTTTTATCCCGGCGGCGCTTATGTTTCCTGGCCCCTGGCCGGCTACAAACCGACTTACATGAACCAGTGGAATCTGAGTATCCAGAGACAGATGGGAAAAGATTGGTTATTGACCGCCAACTACGTTGGAAACAACACCATTCACATGCTGAGCGAGGAGCAGACGAATCCCGGTGTTTTTCTGGGACTTGGCTCCTGCCAGCTATACAACAACAACGTTCTTACGACCTATCCGACCTGCTCCACGACGGCGAATACCCAGGCGCGCCGCGTCCTTAATATTCAAAATCCGCAGCAGGGCCAGTACTACTCGACGATGGCAATGGTGGACGAGGGTGGAACAGCCGAATATGAAGGCCTGTATGTTTCCGCGCAGAAGAGGCTGAGCCATGGTTTGACGGCGCAGGCGAATTACACATGGTCCCACTGCATCAGCGATCCTTATGACTTTAACTCCAGCTCGACTGGGTTTGCTGTCCCCGGCAACCGCCGGGAATGGCGCAGCAACTGTATCGGGGTCGACCTGCGGCAGCTGTTTGTTCTCAATTTGGTTGCGACCACCCCCAAATTCTCCAACCGGTGGGCGCGGATACTGGGGAGCAACTGGCAGATAGCGCCGCTTCTCGAACTCAAGTCCGCTACATTCTTCACGGCATTTGTCGGCACGGACCGGGCACTGACTGGTGTGGGGAGCCAAACTCCGAATCTGGTGAATACGGATCCTTATCCAGCCAACCAGACCCTCAGTAACTGGCTCAATGCGGCGGCTTTCACCCCGGCGACTCCCGGCACTTACGGCAATCTGGGCTATAACAACCTGAAGGGCCCGGACATCTTCCAGTTGAATGTCGCCTTGTCGCGAACCTTCGCGGTCAGGGAGAAGATGTCCCTCCAGCTGCGCGCGGAAGCGTTCAACCTTCCGAATCACGTGAATGGCTTCGCGCCGGGCGTCGCGCCGATCAATACCGGCATAGGCGCGAACACCACCCTCACTTCCGCAACCGCCACGCAGGTCACCGCCGACATCAGCGGGAATAATGGTGGGCTGGCCGGCGACTACCGCGTAATCCAGTTCGCCATGAAATTCGTCTTCTAAACTGCGGCTCCGTTTTTGTGATTTAATTGTCGATGCATGGGATTCAGGAGAGTAAACATGCCGAAAACGAAAAAGACTTCGGTTGGCCGTCGCGGCTTTTTGAAGGGAGCTGCCGCCGGCGCGGCTGCGTTGGCTGTGCCGATCAAGGAGGCGAGCGCCCAGCAACCGGGTCAGGCTGCCCAGCCGACGCAGGTGGCGCAACGAGGTAATGGGACTGCCCAGGTCCCCGGCCAGCAGGAGCTCGCGCGCGAAAGCGGCGCGATACGCCCCGGTGCTATCACCGAATACATCGAGCATCCCGGGTCCGACTACATGGTGGATGTCCTCAAGACGCTCGATATCGAGTACCTTGGCTCCAATCCCGGCTCGACCTTCGAATCCCTGCACGAATCCATCATTAATTACGGCGGCAATAAATCACCGGAATTCCTGACGTGCCTGCATGAAGAAGCGGCAGTCGCGATGGCTCAGGGGTATTTCAAAATTGAGAACAAGCCAATGCTGGCCTTGATCCACGGTCCTATCGGTCTCCAGCACGCGTCGATGGCGATTTACAACTCCTACGCCGACCGCGTTCCCGTGATTATGATCGTCGGCAACCACGGCGATGCGGCACGGCGGAATCAAGGCGTCGAGTCGCTTCACAGCGCACAGGATATGGGCGCGCTGGTGCGGGATTACGTCAAGTGGGACGATGAACCCCTGTCGCTCGGCCACTTCTCCCAATCCATGGTGCGCGCGTATAACATCGCAATGACTCCGCCGATGGGCCCGGTTCTTATCGTTGCGAACGCGGAATTACAGAAAGATCCGATGCCCGCGAATCCGCCGCGCATACCGAAACTGGCGCGCACCAGTCCGCCGGCCGGAGATCCTGCGGCGATTGAAGAGGCGGCGAAGATGCTGGTGGCCGCGCAGCGCCCGAAGATCCTGACGGAACGTGCGGCGCGCAGCCAGAACGGCATGAAGCTGGTGACCGAGCTTGCCGAGACATTACAAGCCACAGTAGTCAGCACAGACCGGCTGGACATATCGAACGTACATCCGCTGGCGGGCAGTGGTGGTCGCGGCTACAACTCCGACCTGACTCTCTGCCTTGAAGTGAACGACCTTCAGAACGAAACCCGCGCCGCGCGCGCGCGCGGCGCAAAGGTCATCAGCATTTCATCGCTGTCGTTGAACCATAAGGCCAATCTGCAGGAGTTCGGACACTATGCCGACATCGATCTCGATATCGGCGGCGATCCCGAAGCGACCATTCCCGAACTCATCGAAGCCATCAAGAGGCAGATGACTC
>JBEKTF010000138.1:0-14499 GCA_049516355.1 Bryobacteraceae bacterium
GCCATTCGATTCTCTGTCTGTCACCAGAATAGCTCGCGATGCGCGCCGCCGGACAGGATTTCGGAGCGTGCGTTGGAATTACGTCGGAGCGCGGGCACCCTGTCAACAGTTCCATGGCAGCGGAGTTTCGTCACGGCAAGAAACTCTGGCCTGAGGTCTAAACTCGGGGCCAGCAGGGGGCCACCCGGCCGCATAACGCGCATACCGGGGATTGACATGCTGCCGACAGCGGGCACGACTCCCTGGGGATACAATCGTGATATGAGGCTCTGGCAGCAGCATCTCAGCAGCGACCCCGCGATTTGCGGGGGAGATCTCTGCGCCAGAGGCACGCGAGTTCCTGTCACAGTGATTCTCGATAACCTTGCAGAGGGCTCCTCGCGAGATGAGATCCCCCGAAGCTATCCTTCTCTCCGACCGGAACACATCGAGGCAGCACTTGCTTACGCCGCCGAGTTGGCGCATGAGGAACAGTTGATTCCTTTGCAGGTCCGGTAAAATCAAGATCGACGAAAACCTGCCGGTCGATCTTGCCGTGGATTTGCGCCTGGCTGGACACTACGCCGACACAGTCCCCGACGAAAACTGGCGGGTGCGAATGATCCGAGCGTCGTGGCCGCGGCACTTCGAGAAGGTCGCAGGAGCGAAGGGACTATGAAGAAACCGTTCAATAAGGGAAAAGCATCGGGAGCGGCCGATGCCGACGAGATCCTTCCGGAGTATGACTTCAGTCGCGCCTCGCGCAACAAGCACGCAGCGCGTTATGCCGCTGGAAGCGCTGTAGTCGTGCTGGAACCCGATGTGGCCGCCGCGTTTCCCGGTTCAAAAGAGGCTAATCAGGCGCTACGCGCCCTTGCGGGTATCATCGAGAAACATCGTTCGCGCACGCCCGCACCGCGTTGCAGGCCCTGACGAGCTTTCGATCGATGCGGTCCGGAACGGAGAGGGAAACGTGATTCCCGCCGGATCACGGAGAAACGTCAGGCTGGTTGCACGGCTCGAAAAGCGACGGTTCCCATCGGAAAGGACGGGCACGGATTACGAGCAGTGTCCGGAGTTAGAGGGCTGCCAGTCGCAAGGGCTCACGCTGGAAGCGGTGATGGCGAATATCAAGGAAGCGGTCGAGCTTTACCTCGAAATTTGCCGCCCGATGAGCGAGACGTGCTCCTGAGCCGCAAAATCCTGATGTTCGCCGCTGAGGTGAATGCCTGAACTGCCGCGGTGGATTGCTGCAGAGGCAAAGAGGGCGCTTTTGCTTGCCGCTTCGAACACCTTCGCTCGAAGGGTAGCCACCGTATTTACGGGAAACGGCAATTCAGGGTAACAGTGCCGTTCCACGGCGGCGCGATTCTGCACCCGAAGATCGTCAAGCAGATTCTGGAAATCATTGAGGACGCGGTGGGCTCAGTCCCCGAGGAATAGCTTCCGGGAAATGCCAATATAGCCGTGGATCGCAAAACCTGCAAGGGCCAGTTCTCTGACGTGCCGGTCGAGCAAGCGTGAAGGAACCGGCGGCGAGACCGCCGGCGTTCCCGCGTGGTCGGGTCCGCTTGTGGGATCAGTGATTTGGGACTCATCCGTGAAACGAGGAAAGGGATGCCGCATGGAAACGCATCCGCGCCGCGGCGATGAACGAAACGCGTTGGCGCGAATTGAATAATAAGGGTCGCGCGACGAAGGCGCACGGATCGTAAAGGGAGCGTGTCCAGCAAATAACCGGACTAAATTGAGGTTGATCCAGAAAAGGCCGACGAGGGCGTCGGCCGCGGGTCAGGGGACCCACCCCACCTGGCGGCCCTGACACCCAGGTTAATGCTGCTCTTCGGCCGCGGTTATTCGTAGCGGAGGGCTTCGACCGGGTCTAGCCTTGCGGCCTTCATGGCCGGCCAGACGCCGAAGAATAATCCAATTGCCATCGATGCGGCCAAGGCCACGATTACAGCCCACGCGGGGACTGTGCTCGGCAGGGACGGCACGAGGATGCCGAGCGCCGTCGTGATCAGCAGGGCAACCACGATCCCCAAAACTCCGCCGGTGCTGGTGAGCGCTACCGCTTCCGCGAGAAATTGCCCGATGATATCGAATCGCCGCGCGCCGAGCGTTTTGCGGATCCCGATCTCGCGGGTGCGCTCCGTCACGCTGACCAGCATGATGTTCATCACGCCGATTCCTCCCACCAGCAGTCCCAGGCCTGAAATCGCGATCGCAATCAGCCCGATCAATCCCGTGATTTTGTCGAATTGCTGCAGAATCTGATCGGGGGTCTGGAGGCTGAAATCGTCCGGTTGTCCGGCGCTTAGATGCCGGGTGCGACGCATGATGGCCTCGATATCGTCGAATGCATCCTTGCGCATGCCGGGTTTGGCTTTGGCGGTGATCATGTAACGGTCGACCTGCGGATAGCGGACGACGGCGGTCTTCAGCGGTAAGTCGATCTGCGTGTCCTGGTCGTTCTGGCCGAGAAAGCCTCCCTTGGCTTTATCGAAAACGCCGAGTACGGTGTATTCGGCGCCATCCAGCATGAAGGTCCGGTTCACTGCTTCGCCATTGGGAAAGAGCGTGCGGGCGATGTCATACCCGAGGACTGCAACTTTCGCACCGCGGTTGTTCTCTTCATCGGTGAAGTAACGGCCCTGATAAAAAGCACGGGGCGTGAGCTCAATCGAGTTCGGCGACGCGCCCACGATCGACAACTGGTCGGTGTCATATCCGGGCACTTTCGCGGTGATCACGGAACCGTTTGAAACGGGGGGAATGAATAACGAGAGAGCGACGTCCTCGACGGTGCTGGAGTAGCGGCGGATGACTGCGGCATATTCCGGCAGCATCGGACGGCGCTTTTTTTCCCGCAAGGGTTGCTGCAGGTCGCGCGGATTGCCGCTGTAGCGGGATATGAATACATTGTCGGGGCCGAGCTCATTGAAGAAGGTGATGACGCCCGATCGCAATCCGGTCAGGAGCGACGCTACGGTAACCACCGTTGTGATCCCGATCACGATGCCGAGGATGGTGAGGCCGGAGCGGAAGCGGTGCGTCCAGACAGCGGACATCGCCATGGCCAGGTTTTCGCGCGGGGAGATGTTCATTCTGCCCTTAATGCCTCGATTGGATCGAGCTTCGCCGCTTTCGACGCGGGGTACCAGCCGCTCGCGACCCCCACCGCGCCCGACACGAACACCGAGAGGAGCACGTAGAGCGGCGTTACGCGCAAAGTGACTCCCAGGGTGACCGTCAGAAGCTTCGTCATCGCCGCTCCCAAGCTGACGCCGATGGCACCGCCCGCGAAGGCCATGAGGACGGCTTCAATCAAAATCTGCAGCATGATATCGGAGCGCCTGGCGCCGAGTGCCTTGCGGATACCGATCTCCCGGGTCCGTTCAGTCACGCTGACCAGCATGATGTTCATGATTACGATGCCGCCGACGATGAGGGAAATACTCGTAATGGGAACGACCACGGCCGCGACCAGGGAAAGCAGGTTGTTTATGAGGCCGCGGACAGCGTCCGGCGTAATGAAGTCGAACCGGTCGGCTTCGCCCGGCTTCTGATGAAATTTGGAGCGCAGCGCGACGCGGGTGTAGTCGAGAGCCTGGGCCATCGTGAGGCCGCTCGATGGCCTGGCGCGGGCGAAGATTGCGATGGACCGGCCAGGCCCGAAAAGCCTGTTGTAAATCGTAATCGGAATGACGGTGGCGTTATCCTGGCTGCGGCCGAAGGCCGAACCGAGGCGCTCCTCGACGCCGACGATGGTGAAATCCAGATCCTGTATCTTGAAAGTTTTGCCGATGGGCGACGAGCCGCCGGGGAAGAGGTTGTTCTTCAGGTCATCGCCGATCACCGCGACATACGCGGCGTTTTGTTCTTCGGCCTTGGTGAAGAAACGACCGTCGATAATGACCATGTCGCGGATCACCGGTAAGTCGGCTTCGGCCCCGATGACGGCCGTATCCTCGGACTTCAGGTTGCCGCGTGTTGTATCGAGGACGGAAGTCCGGTAGGCGCTGTAGAGGGCGTTGTTTCCGTTAGTGACTTCGAGGTAGTGCTCGTCCGCGACCTTCAATTCACGGTTGTATTTGAGTTTGTCGAATAATTCCCGGCGCGATCGTGCGGTGGTGACCTGCGTGAGCACGAAAGATTCGGCGCCGAAGGTTTTCGCCGTGCTTTGTTCGGCATAAATGGCCAGGCCGTCGATGGCGGAGCCGACCAGGATGACGCTCGCGACGCCGATCATGATGCCGAGCAGGGTCAGGAAAGTTCGCAGCTTGTGGGCGAAGAGCGATTCCCAGGCGAGGCTGACGGCGCTCGTGAACTGGTAACGAAATCCGGCGTCGCCGGAAAGAGTTTCGGCCATGGGGTGCTGGGACTATCCTATTAGAGATACGCGTTTTATAGATACACGACACACAACCGTTTCGTTCTTCACATGCGCAATCGCCTGCTGCGGCCTCTTCTTATTATCGAATTCCTGATTGCGATTCAGACGATCTTTACGTTCTGGAGCGAGGTCGGAGGCCAGTATCATCTGGATCTGATGTTCTGGCCGTGGAAGTTCGGGTTGAGTATTACGGCGGCGTTGCTGATTGTCACGATCACCGGGAATCTGGTGCAAAATAATGGGGCGATCACGCGATACGCGTTGACGCTGTGCTCTTTCCTGATTGTGGTTATTGTGGTGGCGGGTTTGGTTACGTGGTTCTACCACCTCAATGAGCCGCCGGATCAGGATGACCAGTCGGATGACGAACCGCCGAGGGTGAGCCTGATGTTGGGGAAACCCCCTGTCGAGCTGCGCTCGACCGTACGGGCTGAAGGCGGCTGAAGCCCGTACCCACCTGTCGAGACTCTTCCCGGCACCTGTTTCTGCGAATGGTACGGGCGTCGGCACGAGTGCCGACGCGGCACGCTGAGAGCGTGCGCCACGGTCTTCAGGCGACTTTCAGCTGCGTGTTACCAGACCCGGCAGGCGTTTCCTCCGCGCACCATCGGCATTCCTTCTTTACAGCTGAAGGCCTTCTGGAACTCCGGCATATTCGAAACCGTTCCGTTCACACGGAAGCGGTCGATGGCGTGAGGATTGGTCTGGGCTTGCAGCCGCTCCACCTGCGGCGTCTGGTTCGTGCACCAGATCTGCCCCCAGCCGAGGAAGAACTGCTGAGTTTCGTTGTATCCGCCGACCGCAGGTAATGTCTTGCCGGCGAGGCCGTTCATCAGCGCGATCCAGGCCAGCCGCAGACCGCCGTTATCCGCCGTGTTTTCGCCCAGCGTCAGTTTGCCGTTCATATGAACGCCTCCCTGCAGTTCGAAGCCGGAATACTCTTTCACTATGCATTCCTCACGCTGGTCGAAGGCCTTCGCGTCAGCGGCAGTCCACCAGTCGTTGAGATTGCCTTTGGGATCGAACTGCCGGCCTTCGTCGTCAAAGCCATGCGTGAGTTCGTGACCGATCACGGCGCCGATGGCCCCGTAATTGATGGCATCGTCCGCCTGCTTATCGAAGAAGGGAGGCTGCAGAATTCCCGCGGGGAAATTGATGTTGTTCATCTGCGGGTCGTAGTAGGCATTGACGGTGGGCGGCGTCATGCCCCATTCCAGGCGGTCCACCGGCTTGCCGATCTTCTGGAGTTCCCGGTTGACTTCAAATTCGTTGGAGCGCAGTGAGTTTCCGAGCGCATCCCCGCGGACGATCTTAAGAGCTGAGTAATCGCGCCATTTATCGGGATAGCCGATTTTATTGGTGATCGCGTGTAGTTTGTCGAGAGCGCGCTTCTTCGTGGCGGGGGTCATCCAGGTGAGTTGATTGAGGTCCTGCGCCATGGCGGTTTCGATGTGATTCACCATATCGAGAGTGCGCTGTTTGCCTTCCTTGCCGAAGGTCAGATCCACGTAAGCTTTGCCGAGCGCTTCGCCGAGATCGCCATCGACGGCCGCCACGCAGCGCTTCCAGCGGGGTTTCTGTTCCTTCTCCCCGGTGAGGTATTTGCCATGAAACGCGAAATTCTCATCCACAAATTTAGTCGGCAGCATGGCGGACTGGCCGTCGACGAGATGGTAAGTGAGGTACGTTTTCCAGTCGTCGAGCGGAGTGCTCTTCAGGAGCTGGTCTTCGCTTTTGAAAAAATCCGGCACGGCAACGTTCAGGCTTTCCATGGGCGGGGCGTGAAGGGAGGTGAAGTAGAGATTCCAGTCGAAGGAGCCGTCCAGGGCTTCGAAATCGGTGAGCTTCATCTTGTGGTAAACCTTCACGGGATCGCGGCGCGCGGTGACGTCGAGCGAAACCTTCGCGATCGCGGTTTCGAGTCGCATGATCGCGTCGGCCTGTTTAGTCGCATCGGCCTGCGAAATGCCCAGCAACTGCAGCATGCGCGAAATGTGCGCAACATACTCCTTGCGAGTCTCGACGGCCTTGGCGTCGGTGCGGAAGTAATAATCCTTCTCGGGCAGCCCGATGCCGCCCTGGTCGGCCTGGCCGATCTCGGCAGTCGAGTCCTTGAAGTCCTGGCCGGAGGAGAAATTGAACATCACATCTGTGCCGACATGATGCAGGCTGGCGATTTCCGCAGTCAGGTCGTGCAGATTCCTGATCGCGCGAATACTGTTCAGCTCGGGCTGCAGCGGCTGGAGGCCTTTCTTGTTGATGGTGGCTTCATCCATGCAAGTGGCGTAATAGTCACCGATCTTCTGAGTGTCCGTATCTCGGTTGGCGGCGGTCGAAGCTTTCTCGAGGATTTGGCGTAGAATAGCCCGGTTTCGTTCGTTGAGTTCGCTGAACCGGCCCCAGGAAGCTTCGTCGGGCGGTATTGGATTATTCTTCAGCCAGGTTCCGCAGGCGTACTGGTAAAAGTCGTCGCAGGGGTTGGCCTTCTTATCGATGGCCGTAAGATCGAAACCGGCGGTGGGTTTCAAGTCGCCGGCATTTTGCGCGAAGAGGGCCGCGGCGAAGAGGGTGGCGGCGAGCGGGATGCGGACAGATAACATTATGTCCGTATTCTTGCATGATCCGAGGGCATTTCCCACGCCGGTTACTGAGTCCGTCTGCGGGAACTAGTGTGCGCGCCGCGTCAGCGCCAAGCTCGTGTAAACTGAATGTGAAATTTTGCGAATCCCGATGACACGAATTACCGGTCTGACAATATGCTTCGCATCCCTTATTGTCCTGGATTCGTGCATACCAGCAGTTGACGCCCAGCCCCAGGCGCCGGGCAAGACTATTCTGGACGGCGTATACTCGGATGCGCAAGCAGCGCGCGGCAAAGCTTCCTACAAAGCCGTTTGCAGCGGTTGCCACGGTAATGCGCTGGAGGGTATTTCAGCCCCGGAGCTTACAGGCGATCATTTCCTTGAACGCTGGCGCGAAGACGCGCTCGACTCCTTTTACAATTTCATCAGGGATAACATGCCTCCGAGGCGCCCGGCAGATGTCCGCATACCGGAAAGCAGCTACCTCGATATAGTCACTTACATTTTGCAGATGAATGGCTATCGCAGTGGCGCGAACAGGCTCGCGCCCGACCTTCTCGGGAGAGTGATGGTCGTTGGCAAGAACGGGCCCCGGCCGGTGCCGGACAACGCGCTGGTCTTAACGGTCGGCTGCCTATCCCAAACCGGCGGGGGCGTATGGATCTTGTATCAGGCGACCGAACCAGTTCGAACCCGGAGCGAGACTACTTCGACTCCCGAAGAGTTGAATGCATCTGCGCAAAAGAGTCCGGGTGCCCTGAGCTTTCGCCTCGCAGATCTGGACGCCGTTCCCGATTTCGCGCCAAGTGCGCACAAGGGACATAAGATGCAGGCCAAGGGCTACCTGGTAAGGCAACCGAATGCCGAGCGCATCAGGTTAAGTGCAATGGAAATGCTCGACACGAATTGCGGACGGTAGTATGGCGGCGACGCTTGCAAGGCCACGCGCGGCGCGGAAAGGGGCTTCGTGATGAGGCTGCATACAACACGGCGGGACTTTTTGCAATTGGCTTCCGCGCTGGCGGCACGGCGGGCGTTTGCGGCGCAATCGGCACCCGGGAAAGTGACGACAATTTGCGGCGCAGGGGTGCGGGGCATGGCGGCCGATGGCGACGCTGCCGACACCGCGCATCTGGATAATCCGTACGGGATGGCGGAACCAAAAGACCATTCATCGTTGTATTTCGTCGACAACGGTTCCAACCGTATACTGCGGCTGGATTACGCGGCGAAGAAAATCGCGCTGGTGGCGGGCACCGGGACCAAGGGCTACGCGGGCGATGGCGGCCCCGCGAAGATGGCGCAAATGGCGCAACCGCACGAAGTGCGCTTCGATAGCAAGGGAAACATCTACGTGGTGGAGCGCGACAACTTTGTTGTGCGGCGCATCGATGGGAAGACCGGTGTGATCGAGACCTATGCCGGGACGCCTGCGAAGAACGGTTTTTCCGGCGACGGCGGACCGGCGATCAAGGCTCTGTTCAACCAGCCGCACGGGATTGCAATCGATCCCCGGGACAACGTGTATGTGTGCGACGTGCTGAACAACCGGGTGCGGCGGGTGGATGCGAAGACGGGTGAGATTACGACGTTCGCGGGCAGCGGAGAACCGGGGCGGGCGCCCGACGAGGGTCCGCTACTGAAGACACCGCTGCATGCGCCGCGGTCGCTCGAGATCACGCGGGCGGGGAAGATCTATGTGGCGCTGCGCGAGGGGAACGGGGTTTTCGAACTCGACGGGAAGTCGGGCGTGGCGAAGCGCATTGCGGGCAACGGAAATAACGGGTACACGGGCGACGGAGGTCCGGCGGTGGCGGCGACGTTCGGATCCCTGGGGGCAGGCGGGCTGACCGGGCCGAAAGGGTTGTGCGTGACGGAGGACGGCAGAACCATGTTTGTCGCGGACTGCGAGAATCACGTGATTCGGCGAGTGGATTTGCGTACGGGGATCATCACGACGGTTTTGGGTACGGGCCAAAGAGGCGACGGACCCGACGGGGACCCGCTGAAGTGCGCGCTAAGCCGCCCACACGCGGTGTATATCCGGAGTAAGGTGCTCTATATCGCGGACAGCGAGAACCATAGGATACGGATGATCGAGGGCGCGTAACAGGCAGGAAGCCGAGAAGCCCACAGGCTGAACAGGCCGATGAAAAAGTCCCTCACACGACAAGGGCGCAGGCGAAAACGCCTACTCCACGGCGAAGAATCAATGGTTTGCGAGACCGTGGAGTAGGCCTTTTGGCCTGCAACTTACTTTTTCATCAGCGTGTGAAGCCTGTGCCACCTGATCAACAACCTGGCTGCGTCGGTGGAACAGGCTTCACACGGTGAAGGCCTTTTTCAGAAGACGTATTTCAAGGCAAACTGGATGACGCGATAGTCGCCGTTCGTCAGGCCCGAGGTTCCGCTGATGTCCATCGTGGCTTGTCCGAAATTCCCGGCGTTGAGCGCGTTTGAACCTGCCGCGTTGGTCGTGCCGAATCCGGGAACAGCCGGGTTGACATGGTTTGGCAGATTGAAAGCCTCCGCCCGCAACTGGATGGTCTGTCTCTCCCGAACCGGGAAGGTTCGCGAGACGGCCAGATCCAACTGGAATACCCCCGGACCCTTCAAGTCGCCGATTGAAAGATCACCCAGAGTGCCCAGGGCCGGGGTTGAAAACGCAGCCCTTTGAATTATCTGGATACAGGGGGCAGGGGAGCAGGCCGTAGAACTCGGGTAGGGGCTCACTCCCGGCGCCAGATTCGGTCTTTGTTGAGAGGTCTCGCCGTTGAGGGCCTGGTCTACTCCCAGGAGCGCCGTGAACTGCTGAGCGGATTTGATATTCAGGATCGGCGAGAATTGCCA
Source organism: Bryobacteraceae bacterium (assembly GCA_049516355.1). Classification (GTDB taxonomy): domain Bacteria; phylum Acidobacteriota; class Terriglobia; order Bryobacterales; family Bryobacteraceae; genus BOG-234. The sequence continues at coordinate 9,808 of JBEKTF010000138.1, forward strand.
ATCGCTCGCAGCCAGGCGCAGCGCCCGGTTCGCGTACTTGGGGGTTGTAGCCACGACCGAAAGGTTGAAGACCTGCCGCTGATCCGTGGTAACCAGATTGGGAGAGCAGTTACCCCGGTCATTACGCCGGTTTCCGGGCGTGACGGCAGATTGACCCGTATTTCCGACCTGACCGTTCCATTCGTCGGAGATGCAGTGGGACCATGTGTAATTCGCCAGAACGGTCGTTCCGCCACTCAGCCGTTTCTGCGCGGACAGAAACAGAGCGTTGTAACTTGCAGTGCCCTCCGGCGAACCGAGTGAGATGATACCGTACGGAGCGCCCAGAGAGCTCTGCAGATTGAGCACCCGGCGTTGATTGGTGGTTGCCGTTGTGCCGCAATTCGCGATGGTTGTTCCCCTGATCGTGCAGGGGCCGGTTCCGAGAAACACCGCGGGATTCAGTTGGTCCTCCGTCATAAGGTGAACCGTGTCATTACCAAGATAATTGGCGGTTACGAGCCAGTTCTGGCCGAGTTGTCTTTGAACACTCAGGTTCCATTGGTTCACCCATACTGGTTGCCAGTTTGACGGGTAGGTAATATAGGCGCCTCCGCTGGTGGGAAACGGCATTGTCTTACTGAGCCCGACTGGTAAGGGATTTCCGCCGGGATAGGTCGCCCAGGGATCGGAAAGGTTCACGCTCCCATTGCCGCCGGTTCCGCTATTGAGTGTGATGGCGTAGCCTACGGGCGCATCCTGACCGAACGAACTCAGGGAGTACAATCCTGAACGGTCGGTGAAGCTTCCAAAGGCTGCCCGGACGGTCATCTTGCCATCGCCTCTGGGGTCCCATGCCAAGCCGACACGGGGCACAAATTTGTTGTAACTGCTGTTCGCGATCGCGCTACCGCTCGTCCATTGCGGGTCTCCGGGAAATACCAGTCCCGCCGGAGCGTTTACGTGGACACCACTCACGACGCCCTGATTGAAAAGGCCCTGATCGAATCGATCAAAGAGGCTTTCCTTGCTCCAGATTGGCAGCCATGGCTCCCAACGGACCCCGTAGTTGATAGTGAGCCGTGAAGTCACCTTCCATGTGTCCTGCGCATAGAGCCCGACGTAGGTTTGCCGGTTATAGAAGTACGAGATGTTGCCCTGTGTCCAGCTGACTGCGTCTCCCAGCAGGAAATCCGCCATTGATAAACCCGATACCACCCCGCTGAAGGTCGGCACTCCCGTGGCATTGATACCCGACGCGTAATTGATATCCATGCGGAGGTAAGACCCTCCGAATCCAAACTGATGAGCGCCTTTCACCCAGCTTAGATCCTCGGCGATATTTGTATCGGGCCCGGTATCGTCGTGATTGATGATGGAGTTTCCTGACCCGATCGCAAATCCATTGCCAGACACGGTGAGGCGCGGATCCGGCGAGGGATTGTAGGGCGCGTTCACTCCCAGTTGCGGCCACGTAGCGAAATTGTCGGTGATTTTCGGGATCGTGGTCCGATTCTCGCCGAGATGGAAGGAGTTGACCAGATTGCTGCTGAACAAATAGGTATTTCCGAGCGCCAACGAGGAAACCCGGTCCACCTGCGCGTTTGTATTCAGCGTCAGCGCATTGCCCGGCACAAACGTCGTTGGAATATTCAGGTTCGTGACATAGGCCCGGCCGAATATGGTGCTCTTGTCGTTTTGCGTGTAGTCGATTCGCGCTACGCCCATGTGCTCCGATTGGTTATTGAGCAAGCCATATTGCACGAGGCCACACGGATCGGACGACGTCGGGAGAAACGAAGTGATCTTGAGTGCCGCGGGATTGAGCAGGGACGGCGCGATCATATTGTTCGCGAACCCAAGGGATGAGGCCAGCGTCTTTTGCGTACCACCGTTGCACAGCGGTCCGGCAGCGGTGGTGAAGTTTCCCTGGAGCTCGGCCGCCGTCGGAACATAAGCGAGGTTCGAACTCGGATTCGATTTCTGAATCGTGCCCTGATACCCGGCGAAGAAAAACAGCTTGTTTCGGAAGCGGGGCAGAACCGGACCCCCGATCGTGCCACCGAACTGGTTTCGTTTCAGGCTGTCCCTCGTCGCCGCGAAGAAGTCGCGGGCGTTCAGATCGCCATTCCGAAGGAATTCAAAGGCGTCGCCGTGGTATTCATTTGAGCCGGATTTGGTGATGGCGTTGATCGCCGCAGAGGAGTGAAGACCATACTGTGCCGGCAAAGCGCTCGTCTCCACCTTGAACTCCTGCAAGGCGTCCGGGAACGGTAAGGGGAGGTTGAGGCCATTGTAGGCATCGTTGTGGTTCGTTCCGTCGAGAGCGAACGTCTCCATATTGCCGACGCCCCCGGTCACTGAAATCATCACGGTGGGATAGTTTCGTACCGAATTCAGGAAGGTACTGCCTCCGATATTCGCCATCCCGGCAAGAAATACCAGATCCGTGGCGTTGCGGCCGTTCAACGGAAGTTCGATCACCCGCTGGTTATCCACGACCGTTCCGACGCCTGTGCTGTGGGTTTCCACCATGGACGCGTCCGCGGAAACCGTCACCTGGTCGCTTGTGGCTCCGACCTGGAGCGTCGCATCGACAGTGGGGTTGCTGTCCACCTGCAAAACCACACCGGTCTGCACGTATTTGCTGAACCCTTCCTTTGTGATTTCGATCATGTACGGTCCGACGGGGAGATTCGCAAGCACATAAGAGCCATCTGGTCCGCTCGTTGCATTGCGAACCGCGCCGGTCGCCGTTTGCGTCACTTTCAAATCGGCGCCTGGAACGCTTGATCCGCTGGCGTCCCTGACCGTTCCGTTGATTTGAGCGGTTGTTCCCTGCGACCACGCGATCGCGCACGTCAGTGCAAGAGCGAGAATTACTCTCGCGACAGGACTAAATTTGCTCACGTTGCCCCCCAAGCCAAGATCTCTGTAATAGTCAGACCCAACTCGTAGGGCACAATACTATTCCACTTTCTGCGCTTAGTCAATAAATCTGCATTGGTTTTTCAACTTACAGAGGTAAATAGTAAAGAAGAACTTAGCGGTGCTTCGTAACCGGTGACTCACCGTCTGTATCACAGACATCGGTGCCATTTTCACTCGAACGTGAGGATATCCACGCCCCAATACAATCGTTAGACGCCCGTTAGAAAACGTACTTTAGCGCTAACTGGATGATTCGCGGATCCCCAGCAGACAAGCCCTGGGTTCCACTGATATCGCTGAGGATCTGGCCGAAGTTGGCGGCATTCGTCGTTACCGTACCGGGGGTAGAGCCCGGAACAGCAGGGTTCAGATGATTCAAGACGTTGAAAGCTTCGCCGCGAAGCTGGAGCATTTGCCTCTCCCGAACCCGGAACGACCGCGTGAGGCTCATATCGAACTGAAATATCCCAGGGCCTTTCAGGTTGCTAATGCCCAGATTACCGAGCGTACCCGGAGCCGGCGCCGCAAATGCGGAGAGGCTGATCCAGTTGGTAACGCTCTGATTCGCGGGATACGGATTCGGGTTCACGAGGTTCGGACGCTGGATGGCCGTTTCACCGTTGAGCGCGTTGTCGACGCCCGTGGTTACGGTGAAAAACTGGGCGGACCTGGCGTTGATAATGCCGGAGACCTGCCAGTCGCTTGCAACCGTCCGGAGGAGGCGATTGGAGAATCCGGGCGTTTGCGCCACGGCGGAAAGGTTGAAGACCTGGCGCTGGTCGGAAAGCGAGCAATTGCCCCGATCGTTCCTGCGGTTGCCGGGGGTGACCCCGGAGGTGCCATTATTACCGGTGAAGACGTTCCAGAGATCGCTGATGCAATGAGACCACGTGTAATTGGCGAGCAGGGTGGTTCCGTGACTCAGTCGTTTCTGCGTGGATAGAAAGAGGGCCTCATAGCTCGCGGTGCCGCCGTCGTCAGCCTGCGCAACTACCGAGTAGTACTGACCTTGCGCGGGATTCTGCAGATAAAGCTGGCGCCGCTGGTTCGTATTACCGGTGGTAGAACAAACCGTATAGCTCGCGCCATTGATCGTGCATGGATTCAAGCCCAGAAAAACGGCGGGGTTTAATTCCGCGGCTGTCATGAGATGGATGGTGCTGTTCCCGAGATAGTTCGCCGTCACCAGCCAATCCGCCCCGACCTGTCTCTGGAGGCTCAAATTCCACTGATGGAGATAAGTTGGGCTGAAATCCGAAGGAGTGGTGACGTAGGCGGAATTGGGGAGAAAAGGCTCATTTTTTGTGATGGGGATGGGCAATGGATTACCCCCGGGATAGTTTGCCCACGGACTGGAAAGCTTGACGTTGGCGAGCGTGATGACATTGCCGAACGGCGCGTCTTGTCCATATGCGGTCAGGGAGTAAATGTTCGCCCTGTCCGTGAACATTCCGTAAGCAGCGCGGACGATCGTTCTTCCGTTGCCGTTGGGATCCCAAACCAGTCCGAACCGGGGAACAATCTTATCCCACACCCGGTTTGAGAGGTTGTTTCCCGAGGTCCATTGCGTGTCGCCGGGATAGATCTCTCCCGCAGGAGCGTTGACATAAACGCTGCTGTGAACGTTATTAGCGAAATTCGCCGCGTTAAATTGATCAAACCATAACTGTCCGGCTAACGATGGATTCGCCGCTGACAAGTTCCTTTTTTACTGAGAGTTGAAGGGGCATTTGACTTGCCGCGATTTGAAACGCGGCGGGGTCCCCGATAGCCGAATCCGGG
>JBEKTF010000139.1:0-14371 GCA_049516355.1 Bryobacteraceae bacterium
TCGGGGCAAATGCGTTGTCCTGATTACCGGGGAGAAAACCGCGGTGCTCAGTCCCAACGATGTGGAAGGGTTCATCGCGGCGATCCGGGCCGCTGACTATACTCAAAAAATAGCCGATCGGCGGGACGAGTAGGTTTATGCGAAAACTGGCGGGAATACTGGTCGTACTGTGCGCCGCGGCTTCGTTGGCATTTGCGGCAGCCGAATCGGACCTGCACATCCCGTTCGAAAAATACAAACTGCAGAACGGACTGCGCGTGGTGCTCTCGCGGGATACGGCAGTCCCGGTGATCGCCCTCTACGTGATCTACGACGTCGGCGCGCGTTCCGAAGAAAAGGGCCGCACCGGCTTCGCGCATCTGTTCGAGCACATGATGTTCGAAGGTTCGGCGAACATCAAAAAAGGCGAGCATTTCAAGTACGTGCAGGCGAACGGGGGCCAGATGAATGGCTCGACGCATCCGGATTACACGGACTATTTCGAGACGATGCCCTCCAACAAACTCGGCCTCGCGCTGTGGCTGGAATCGGACCGCATGCGCAGCCTGGCGATTACCGCGGAAAACCTGAAGGGCCAGCAGGAAGCAGTCAAGCAGGAACGGCGGCTGCGTTTCGACAATGAGGCGTACAGCACGGCCATCATCGAGAAGTGGCCGGCGCTGGTTTTCGGTAATTTCCAGAGTTCGCACTCGTTGATCGGGTCGTTCGAAGATCTGGAAGCCGCGAGCGTGGACGATGTTTCGAAGTTTTTCAAGACTTACTATGCGCCGAACAACGCGGTGCTCGTGATCGCGGGAGATTTCGAGACGGCCGAAGCGAAGAAGCTCGTCGAGCAGTACTTCGGCAACATTCCCTCGCAGCCGCAGCCGGCGCGTCCGGACCTGACGGAGCCTGTGCGGACGGAGGGCAAAACAGAGACAGTCGCGGATCAGCACGCGCGTGTGCCTGCCGTTGTGATCGGCTGGCCGGCGCCGAAAAGACATTCGGAGGATTGGTACGCGATCGGGATGCTGGATGACGTTCTTACGGGCGGCGAAAGTTGCCGGTTCCAGCTCGATCTGGTGAAGGGAAAGCAGTCCGTGGTGCAGTTTCAGGCGCACCTGGGATGGCCGCTTGCGAGCTACAACGACTTCAAAGACCCCGGGGAATATGCGGCCTTCGTACTTTATAAACCGAATTACAGGCCACAGCAGATCGTGGATCAGATCCAGCAGGAAGTGGACCGGATCGCGAAGGATGGGATCGATGAACAGGAACTGGGCCGCGTCAAAGCGGTACTCCGGTTCGGCGAGGTTACGGGTCTGGAGAGTTCGCTGGGTCGCGCGCGATTGCTCGGCCAGTATGAGTTACTGGACGGCAAACCGGAGATGGTGGATCAGGATTTCGCCAATCTGTTCCGGGTAACTTCGGCGCAAATCCAGGCAGCCGCGAAGAAATATCTGACTGCGGCGCGCCGTGACGTGCTCGTGATTCAACCGGCGCCGCCCGCTCCTGCCGCATCGAAGGAGAGCGGCAAGTGAGACGTTTTATGCTTTTCCCGATCCTGATCGCATTGCCGCTCGTGGCGCAGACAGTCGATCTTTCAAACCCCCCGGTCTCACGCGATCCGCGGCCTTACAAGCTGCCGCCCGTTTCCGAGACGAAGCTGCCGAATGGATTAACGGTCATGCTGGCGGAAGATGCGCGGTTTCCCCTCGTGACGGCGCGCCTGGTCTTTCTCGCGGGTAATAAGCGCGACCCGAAGGAGATTCCCGGTCTTGCGGCCAGTGTGGCCGCAATGCTGATGCAGGGGACCACGACGCGAACTTATCAGCAGATCGCGGAAGAACTGGACAGCCTTGGCGGCACGTTGACCGCGGCGACGGGCGCGGACTCCCTGGTCATCGACGCCAGCGTGCTCGCGGAGAATACCTTGAAGATGCTGGCGCTGATATCAGATATTTCGCGCAATGCGGTGTTCCCGACCAATGAGCTGAATCTTCACAAACAGAACCGCAAGCAGACGCTCCTGGTGCAGCATTCGCAACCCGCTTATCTGGCAAATGAAGAGTATCGGAAGTTGCTCTTCGGGGACAGCCCGTACGCGCACGTCGGGCCCACGGCGGAGGCGATCGACAAGATCGACCAGAAGGCGCTGGAGGATTTTCGCGACAATTTTCTGGTGCCCAACAACGCGTATCTCATTCTGGTCGGCAAGCTTCCAACGCGCGCGGATCTGCTCAAGGTGATCACGAGCGAGTTCGGTTCCTGGCAGCAGAAAGCAGTACCGGCGTACGCCGCTGCGAAGCCGCCGGAGTCGAAACGGCAGCTCGTGTTGATCGACCGGCCGGGATCGGTGCAGGCGGACATGCGCCTGGGCAGGATCGCGGCGGCTTACAACGATGGCGCTCTTTTTCCGGAAACCGTTGGTTCGATCATCGAAGGCGGCGGGCCGAGTTCGCGGCTCTTCCTCGATATACGGGAGAAGCGCGGATACGCCTACGACGTGCACGTCGAAATTAACGCGCTCGCGGATGCGGGTACGCTCTCCACGGTCACGCAAGTCAGAAACGATGTGGCAGCGGACGCGCTGCAGGGGATCCTCGATCACCTCGACCGGATGGCGAAAGAGCCCGTCGAAAAACAGGAACTGACCGATGCCAAAAGCTACGCGAATGGCGTGTTTTTGCTGGGTCTGGAGCCGCAGAGCGGCCTCGCCGACAGGCTGGCGCAGACCAGGATCATGAACCTGCCGAAGGACTATCTCGAGACGTATACGACCCGGATCAATTCCGTCGAGCCGGATCAAATCGAGTCGGCGGCGAAGAAGTATATGGCGCCGGATAACGACACCATCGTGGTGGTCGGCGACGCATCGAAGATCCAGAAGCCGCTTGAGAAGATCGGGACATTCCAGGTTATACAGCCCGAGGCCGGGAAACCAAATCAATGAAAATAACTTCGTCGAAAGAAGTCTATAGCTGCAGTCTGTTCCGTGTTACCGAGGACGAGGCGGAAGACCGCACCGGCTGGAAGATGAAGCGCAGCATCGTACGCCATCGCGGCTCGGCCGTGATGATGGCGGTGGATGCGAAGAGCCGCGTGATGCTGGTGAAGCAATACCGTCTTCCCGCCAACCAGTTCCTCTGGGAATTGCCCGCCGGGAAGACCGACGAAGGCGAAACCGTTCTGCAGGCGGCCCGGCGCGAATTGATCGAAGAGACCGGCCTGCGCGCAAAAAAGTGGAAGAAGCTGGTGTCGTTCTTCCCCAGCCCCGGCTACGTCGAAGAGAAGATGACGATCTTTCTGGCGACCGATCTGACCGCGGGCGATTCGCAGCCGATGGAAGACGAGCGGATCGAGACGCGCTGGTTTACGAAGAAGGAAATGCGCGGCCTGATTGCATCGAACAAAATTCTCGATGCGAAGACGATGATCGGATTCATGCACTGGGCCCGGCTGTAGAGCCGCGTTGCGGAAGTTTTATCGAGGGGAGCTTTTTGAGGGAGGCTTGCCGGGGGGAAAAGCCGGGGCAGACATGCAGCCTGCCCCTCTGGAACTACGCCTTCTTTGCTGCCTTCTTCACGGCCTTCTTTGCAGGGGCCTTGGTTGCAGCCTTCTTCGGCGCAGCTTTCTTCACCGCCTTTTTCGGAGCGGCTTTCTTTACTGCCTTCTTGGTTGTAGCCATCGTTGTGATTCTCCCGTTCTGTTTACATTATGAAACGAAACGCGAAAAGATACACCATAAAAGTTGAAAAATGTTTTAGAGTGTGCGTCACGCCCCGAGCCACGACGGAATGGTACAACCAGAATCTGTGAAGAAAATTCAACTGATCACCGATGGCGCGTGCCTGGGAAATCCCGGACCGGGAGGATGGGCGGCGATCCTGCGCTTCGGCCCGAACAGGAAGGAAGTGTTCGGCTGCGAGCCTCACACGACAAACAACCGGATGGAGCTCACAGCCGCTATTGAAGGGCTCCGCACGCTCAAAGAGGGCTGCGAGGTGGAGATCATTACGGACTCGGAGTATCTCAAGAACGGCATCACGCAATGGATCGACGGCTGGAAAAGACGCAACTGGATGACGTCGCAAAAGAAGCCCGTGCTCAATCGCGATCTTTGGGAAGAGCTTGACGATCAGGTCGCGAGGCACGCGACGAAATGGTCGTGGACGAAAGGCCATGCCTCGCACGAAGACAACAATCGCGCCGATGAGCTGGCATCGCTCGCAGCGCGCGAACAACGGTGTTCGAGCTGAAGAGAGATTTCAGGAATCGTGGACCAGTCAGATGAGCAGCGCATTCGAAATAACGTTGCGGACGGGGTCTCCTCGATCAGATCGCAGCTTCGCCGTTACCGCTCCGTCCCGACGTGGAGGGCAAGATTCAACTGGGGAGAGCAATGCAGCCATCTCCCTGCTGCTGGATGCCATGATCAAATTGCGCGAGGGCCGGCGTTCCCCGGCACAGATTTTTAACGACTACCGGCTGAAAGCCGCCTGAAGGGCGTGGCGCACGCACCCTGCGTGCCTTGTCGACTCTCTCGACGCTTTCCCTGCCTCAACACAGGTGTCCGCATGAGTGCGGACACGGCACGCTGAGAGCGTGCGCCACAAATGAGGATGGCTTACGAGCTGTTCGCCGAGCATCTCGTATCGATAGAATTGAAAAATATGGCAAATGAAACATACGCGGTGTTCGATACGACCGAGGGGCGCTTCAAAGCGAAGCTCTTCGATGCCGAGGCGCCGAACACGGTACAGAACTTCGTCGATCTCGCCGAAGGAAAGAAAACGGGCAAGCCTTTCTACGATGGCATCGTGTTCCATCGCGTTATTCCCGACTTCATGATCCAGGGCGGGTGCCCCGAAGGCACGGGCCGCGGCGGACCGGGGTATAAATTCGCCGACGAGTTCCATCCTTCTCTGAAACACTCGAAGGCCGGCATCCTGTCGATGGCTAATGCGGGGCCGAATACGAATGGCAGCCAGTTCTTCATCACTGTCGCTCCCACTCCCCACCTCAACAACCGGCATTCCGTCTTCGGTGAAGTGGTGGAAGGCTACGATGTGGTCGAAAAGATTTCCAAGGTCCCCCGCAACTCGCAGGACAGGCCGAATAAAGAGGTCAAAATCAACTCGGTGAAAATCGAGCGCAACTGATTTCCGCCAGCCGGACAGCCTTCATCGGATGAAACATATCGCGCTGTTCGGCGGCACTTTCGACCCGATTCACAACGCTCATATCGAGATCGCGCGGGCCGCGGCGGGGCGTTTCGATCTGGAAAAAATTCTCTTCATTCCCGCCGCAAACCCTCCCCACAAGCCTGAAGGCGCAGTCGCTTCTTATGAGGATCGCGTGCGCATGGCGGAACTGGCCTGTGCGGTCGACTCCCGCTTCGAGGTGTCGCGAATCGAAGAGGGATCGGCCCGCAGCTATTCGATTCTCACCATCGAGAAACTGAAAGCGTGCGGAATCGGGCCATTGAGTTTCGTGATCGGCGGCGACGCATTTGCGGAGATTCGCACCTGGTATCGCTGGCAGGATGTGGTGGCGTCCGTCGAGTTCATTGTGGTCACCCGGCCGGGCGCGGGTTGGAAGACACCTCCCGGCGCGATCGTGCATGAGCTGACGGGGTTGCAGCTTCCGATATCGTCGTCCGAGATTCGTGCACAGTTGATGCGAGGCGCGCCCGGCGTGCCGGTGCCGGGGCCCGTCCTGAACTATATCCGCGAACACGGCTTGTACGGTTCGCGTTAATTTAGGATCATGCGTCTGATCGCGGCCATCCTTCTCGCGACTCTTCTCCTTACTGTTCCGGGACTCTTCGCTCAGCAACCGCTCACTTCCCTGCCCTACACGCCCGGTCTCGACATCCAGTCGATGGATCGGTCCGTTGAGCCCTGCCAGAATTTTTACCTCTACTCGTGCGGCACGTGGATCAAGGACAATCCCATTCCCCCCGATCAGGCGCGCTGGGATGTCTACAGTAAACTCACCTACGAAAACCAGCTGTTTCTATGGGGCCTTCTTTTGCAGGCCGGGAATACGGCATCGACCCGTACCGCCAACCAGCAGAAGATCGGCGATCTCTTCCACGCGTGCATGGATGAAGCATCGATCGAGAAGGCCGGGGCCGCGCCGATCGAGCCCATCCTGCAGCAAATCGACAATCTGAAATCTCTCAACGACCTGCCCGTGTTTCTGGCCAACCAGCATCTGACGCTCTACGCGAGCAGCATGCTTTTTTCCTTCGGCTCCAACCAGGACTACGCCAATTCTTCCGCGGAGATTGCCTTCGCGGATGCGGGCGGCCTGGGCCTGCCGGACCGCGACTATTACTCCAAGACCGACGCGAAGTCCGTCGAAATCCGGCAAAAATACGTAGCCCACGTTGCGCGGATGTTCGAGCTCCTGGGCGATTCCACAACCGCCGCCGCAGCCAACGCCGCGACAGTCATGCGTATCGAAACGGCGCTCGCGAACGCCAGTCTCACGCGCGTGGAAGAGCGCGACCCGTACAAACTCTTCCACAAAATGTCCCGATCCGAACTGCAGGCGCTCACGCCGTCCTTCCACTGGGATGCTTACTTCACCGCGCTCCGGATGCCTCCGGCGCGCCAGATCAACGTGACCCAGCCCGCTTTCTATCGCGCGCTCGAGACTCAACTCAAGACCAGCTCACTCGCCGACGTGAAGGCCTATCTGCGCTGGCACGTGATCCACGCCAAGGCGCGCTTTCTCTCCTCGCCTTTCGTGCAGGCCGATTTCGATTTCTTCAGCAATTACCTGCGGGGCGTTCCCGCCATGCAGCCGCGCTGGAGGCGTTGCGTTCAACTGGTAGATCACACGCTCGGTGAGGCTCTCGGTCAGGTATTCGTCGAAAAGACCTTCACTCCGGAAACCAAAGCGCGCACTCTCACCATGACGAAGGAAGTCGAAGCCGCCATGCAGAGTGAGATCGACGCTCTCACCTGGATGAGCCCCGCGACTAAGAAACAGGCGCTCCTGAAGCTGCATGGAGTAGTCAACAAGATTGGCTATCCGGATAAATGGCGCGATTATAGTTCGGTCGTTATCAAGCCAGATGACTTCCTCGGCGATATCGATCATGGTGTAGCCTTCGAATCCCACCGCGATCTCGCTAAGATCGGCAAGCCCGTCGACCGCACGGAGTGGGGCATTTCGCCGCCCACCGTGAACGCTTATTACGACCCGCAGATGAACGACGTCAACTTCCCCGCCGGCGTCCTGCAGCCGCCTCTCTTCGATCCGAAAATGGACGACGCCCCGAACTATGGCGACACCGGCGCCACCATCGGCCACGAACTGACGCACGGCTTCGACGATGAAGGCCGCCAGTTTGACGCCAAAGGTAATCTGCGCGACTGGTGGACCCGGGCCGATGCCGCCGAATTCCAGAAGCGCGCCGATTGCGTGTCGGACGAATACTCGCAGTTCACGGTGGTCGACAATATCAAGATCAACGGCAAGCTGACCATGGGCGAAGACGTGGCCGACCTCGGCGGTACGCTGCTGGCTTACATTGCGTGGAAGGCCGCCAACAAAGGAAAGGCATTGCAGCCGATCGACGGTTTCACGCCCGATCAGCGATTCTTTATCGGCATGGCGCAATGGGCCTGCAGTAATGAGCGGCCCGAGAATCTGCGTGTCAATGCCCTCACCGATCCGCATTCGCCGAGCGAATACCGCGTCAACGGCGTGGTGTCGAACATGCCGGAATTCCAAACCGCCTTCTCCTGCAAACTCGGGGAACCGATGGTGCGGGACAAAGCCTGCAAGGTCTGGTAGCTGCATCCGGTTGTGTCGGGGCGTGGACTCGCAAGAACTGATTTGGGATCGGCTGAGAGCGTATGCTTCGCGGGTGAAAAGTTCGCAATCGCCTGGTTACTTCGCGCGCCAGCGCCGCCCGAGCGCGGGGATGATTGCGCCTCCGAGATTGGCGAGGTTCCAGTCGGGGAGCGGCGGCCGTTCGGCGCCGGGCATGAGCGCGCGAATCAGCGATCCGACCATCCGGCCGAAAGCGCGCAACTTGTCCCTGGTCGAATAGCGGAGCTCGCGGCCGTTCGCTCTGACTACCAGCACAGTCACATCGTCCTCAGTAAGATTTTCCGGATAGCGGGCGCCGATTTCTTCGAGAAGTCTTTCGGCCAGCCTTTGCGGCGCATCCACCGCTCCACCGTCCGGATCGGTGAGGAGCCGGACGATTTTCAGCAGGCCGGCCTCGCCCAGCATCTCGCCATCGGCATCGTTCGATTCGATCAACGCGTCCGTATAACAAAGCAGGCAGTCGCCCGGTTCGAGCTCGACGTCAAATTGCTCATACTCTGCTATCGCGATCAATCCAAGCGGGGTATTGGTCAGTCTCGAACCATCGGTCTCCTCATGGCTCAACAGACTCCATTGGCGCCGCGCCGCGCTGTAGAAAAGCGGCCGGGGATGGCCGGCATTGCAAAGAGCCAGACGCCTGCTGGGAGAAAAGAACGTGGTGACAATTGCGGTGGCATAGGTCCCACCCGCGGACATCGCAGCGAACTGCTGGTTGAGCAGACTGACGAATTCCGTCTGATTCAGGCGGTTCACGAACTGCCGCATGAGCGTGCGCAAATCGGCGGCTGTGGCCGCGACTGCGTTTCCGTGCCCGGAGACGTCGGCCAGCAGCAGACGAGTGATGCGGCCAGTGCCGCAACTGGAGGCGTAGTAAACATCGCCGCCACGCTGCGCCTGACCGTGGGGTTTGCTGTAAACCCAGGCGTCCAGGCCCCCGAATTCGACGCCCCGCGCCGTAAGCTGGCTGCCTCCCCACACTTCCATGCACTGCATCCGCTGTGCCGGCTGCTCGCTCACAGCGGAAATATAACATGGGTCGGCCGATTCATCGCGGCCATCGCGGGCAAAAGACGCCTCGTTGTTCGAACACTTTAGAATCGAAGGATGCCTCGCCGGCTGCCTACTCGTTTGCCGCACGATGCTGTGCTGATCGTGATTGACATGCAAATGGCCATCGATCACCCGAGCTGGGGCCAGCGAAACAACCTCGATGCGGAAAGGAATGTGGCGGCGCTACTCCAAGCCTGGCGAGCTTCACAGCGGCCCATTTATCACATTCGTCACGATTCAACGGAACCGGCGTCGCACTATCGCCCCGGCCAGCCAGGAAATGAGTTCAAGCCCGAAGTGCAGCCCCTGCCCGGCGAAACCGTCATCCGCAAGCGGCCCAATAGCGCCTTCATTGGTACCGACCTCGAAGCCCGGCTGCGTGCCGCGCGGCAGACCCTGCTCGTCGTCACCGGTGTGATCACCAACAATTCCGTGGAAGCCACGGTCCGCATGGCGGGAAACCTGGGCTTCGACACGTTCCTGGTCGAAGACGGGTGCTTCACTTTTGCTCGTAAAGACTGGAATGGCACGCTCAGGACCGCCTCGGAAGTGCACGCCATGAGCCTTGCGAATCTGCACGGGGAATACTGCGTGGTGACCACGACGGCTGAGGTGTTGGCGGCTACATCTTTAACGACTACCGGGTGAGCCAGTAGAATCGGGCGCGACTGAAAATCGCCTGAAGGGCGTGGCGCACGCACACCCTGCGTGCCGCGTCGAGACTCTCTCGACGCTTTCCCTGCCTCAGCACAGGTGTCCGCATGAGTGCGGACACGGCACGCTGAGAGCGTGCGCTACGTCGCTCGCATCCGGTTGTTGCGGGGCTGATGCTCCGCTTCGGCGCGTTTCAGCGCTTCCATCACCGGCGGCACATACATCGCGAAGCGGCCACGAAAGCCTTTTTTAACCCGTACCAGCCGCCGACATGATTCCACCGTGCCCTCCGCCGCGGGCTTTTGTTCATCGGCGGAGCCAAGCGGCACCCAGTCACCATGCTTTTTGAGCATTGCCTGGAGGTCGTCCAGGCAGCGCAGATGGTAGCGGAGTTCCGTCTTGCCGACCTGAACCACGAGCGCGGGAGTATCCAGTTTCTCATCGCAAAACGCCTGAAATTCGGCTCCCCCGCTGGGCGTCTTCAATGTCCAGGGATTCTCGCGCGCGCCAGGTTTCATGCCGCTTGCCCCCATTTCAGTTTTCCGCCCGCTTTTTAAGCGCAGCGGCGAATTCGTCGAATACCGGCTGCATATCGGGGATCGATTTGCCGATCAGCGGTTCCAGTAAACCCGTGAAGATTTCTTCCATAACGAACTCGACCTCCGCTCAACGCGGTGAGAGCGTATAGGTTCGCCGGCCCTGAAACAGTCCGAGCGGCATGCCGCCGCTCCATACCATGCGTTGGTTGGGGGAGAACTCGCTTACGGTGACGGGAAAAGCGCGGCCCGGGCTGATCTTTGGGTAGACTTTTACCTTTTCGCCTGGCGCAATGCGACCCTCAATTTTGTCAACGGTTGTATTCCATTGGGTCCACGCAGAGGCGTCCGTCAGGATGCCCCAAACGCTCTCGGGCGTAGAGCGAATCATGATCGAGGTGCGGAATGACTTCATGGCAATGGTGATCGATGGTAACACAATCGTTACGACAGTTTGATGAACGCAGCGAGCACCGCGTCCCACGATGCCTGATAGCGAGGTGCCCGAAGATCCCACAGATCCCGGCTCGCCGCCGTGGGCCGATGCTTCACTGTGACTCGCGTGCCCTCCCCTTCGGGCGTGAAGCGGATGGTCACTTCGGTTGGGTGCTCGCGGTCCGTGCCGAGATAGAAATCCAGCACGATGAGCGAGGGCGGATCCCAGTCGCGAACAAATCCCAAATCGAATTCGCGGCCGTCCCGCGAGCGCTCCCGGAATCGCCCCGACGGCAGGATGCGTAACTGACTCAGCCCATCCTTCGAGGGCCGGTGGCTCTCGGGCCACCAATCGGAAATACGCTCCGTAAATAATAGAAAGGCCTCCTCAGGCAAGCGCGGGAGGAAAACACTTTTCTCAATCATTTTCGGGAAAGCAGTTCCAGACGGGCCAGCGCGGTATCCCAGAATTCATCGAGGAAAGCGCGAACGGAGGCGAAACCATTGATGCGGATGGCGTAGAGGCGCCGCGATCCTTCGGTCCGCAGTTCCACCAGGCCGCCCTCGCTCAGAACCTTGAGATGCCGTGAGATTGCCGGGCGGCTTACCGGGAAGCGGCCCGCCAGTTCACCAACCGTCAACGGGGAATTACGCAAACTCAGCAGTATGTCGCGCCGGACGGGACTCCCCAGGGCATCAAGAGCATGCATGATTGGAAACATTTATGTTACCGCGAACCACCCGGTTCCCGCGTGCGGCCAACGGGCAGGGCACTCTGCCGGGTGCGATTTGGATGGACTATAGTAAACTTGCCTCGGGTGTTGGACCCGCGTCACGCCCGAACAAACGTTATGAATAAATCCGAAGACTATAAAGATATCCCTGGCACGTACCTTTTCGACAGGACCGCGTGCGCGAAGGGATACCACGTGAACATGTTCTGCATGTCACTGATGAAACCGGAAAACCGGCAGAAGTTTCTGGCCGACCAGAAATCCTACCTCGATCAATACCAGTTGACGGAAGCGCAGCGTCAGGCCATTCTGGATCGCAACTGGCTCAGGATCATCCAGGAAGGCGGAAATATCTACTACGTCTCAAAGCTGGGAGCCACGCACGGATTCTCCTTCGAAGATATGGCGTCGTCCATGAGTGGAGCGACAAAAGAGAACTACCGGGCCATGATGCTGGCCGGCGGCCGTCATATCGAAGGCAACCGCAGCAAGGCCGAGCAGGCCGCTCTCGCAAAGGAAGGGAAGAGCTAATGGCGAAAATCATTGGAGGCATCGGTTGTACGCATGTCCCGGCTATCGGGGCCGCTATCGATCTGGGGAAAACGAACGAACCCTACTGGAAACGGGTGTTCGAAGGTTTTCAGCGCACCAAGGAAATTGTTGCGGAACTCAAACCGGACGTCATCATCGAGATCTATAACGATCACGGCACCGCGTTTTCGCTGCAATATATCCCGACATTCAGTTTGGGTGTCGCACCCGAATTCAAGCCGGCGGACGAGGGGTGGGGCGCGCGCCCCGTACCCGTGGTGAAAGGAGATCCGGAATTCGCCTGGTTTATCGTCGAGTCTCTGATCCTCAATGAGTTCGACATGACGATCATCAACGAAATGGAGGTCGACCATGGCCTGACTGTTCCGCTTTCGCTGATGTTCGGCCAGGTGAAAGAGTGGCCGTGTCCCGTGATTCCCCTTTGCGTAAACGTGGTGACCTTTCCGCCTCCCACCGGCAAGCGCTGTTTCGCCCTCGGCCGCGCGATCCGTAAGGCGGTTCAGGAATACCCGAAGGATCTTCGAGTCCTCATCCTGGGTACGGGCGGGATGTCGCATCAGATTCACGGCGAACGCTGCGGACTGATCAATAAAGAGTTCGACACGAACTTCCTGGATAAGATCTCGTCAGACCCGGCATCGCTGGCCGCGATTCCTCACATCGAATACATACGTGAAGCGGGCGCCGAGGGGATCGAGACCGTGATGTGGCTCATCATGCGCGGGGCGCTCGACGACAAAGTCGACGAGATCTACCGCTTCTATCACGTACCGGCATCGAATACCGCGGTCGGTAATATTGTTCTCGAGAATCACGTCGCGTAGCAAAGCGCTGAAAAAGGCAATTGAGCCGCCGATGAACGCTGATAAGACTGGCTCAAGTTCCTGCTTTCAATCGGCGTTAATCAGCGTTTATCTGCGGCCAGTTATCTTGCGGCCTTTTTCAGCCCTGTTAGAGTCGACAGCAAGAAATAGATAGATTCGCCCGGACCAGGATCGGTATCGTCGGGGCATGCACCGGACGATTGACCCGACGATTCTTTATTTTGGAACGCCTGTAGCTCTCATCAGCACGATGAACCCGGACGGCACGCCCAACCTCGCGCCGATGTCGTCCGCCTGGTGGCTGGGCTGGACGTGCATGCTCGGTCTCGGCCAGTCGGGTCAGACATCCGATAACCTGGTCGCGACGCGCGAGTGCGTGATCAACCTGCCGTCGGAAGAGCTGGTCACCCATGTCGACCGCCTGGCGATGACTACGGGCAAGAATCCCGTGCCGGAAAAGAAACGTGAGTGGGGATACCGGTTCGAGCCCGACAAGTTCCGCATAGGTGGACTAACGCCGGTGGAGTCAGAATCGGTGGCTCCGCCACGCGTGCTGGAGTGCCCCGTGCAGATGGAAGGCATCGTGCATCGATATAGCTCGTTCGGCAAGAACGTGAACGCCAATGCTTTTGAGGTACACATCGTCAAGCTGCATGTTGACGAAAAACTCCTGATCGGCGATGGCCCGCGGCCCCACATCGATCCGGCGCGCTGGCGTCCGCTGATCATGAGTTTCTGCCGCTTCTATGGATTGGCCGGCGAGGTGCATCCGTCGCGTCTGGCGGAATCCAAGTTCATGAAATTCGTGCACGGGGATTTGACAGCAAGAGCCTGAGTGCCGACGCCGGGAAGCGTTGCTAAATTCTTAGATAGCTATGAAAACCGCGACCGAAAGCGATCCGCGCTGGGCGTTCATCGTGAACCGCGACCCGAAGGCTGACGGGAAATTCTATTACTCAGTGAAGACGACCGGTGTTTATTGCCGGCCTTCGTGCGCGGCGCGTCGGGCGAAACCGGAGAATGTCAGTTTCCACGCAACTTGTGAGGAGGCCCTGAATGCCGGCTTCCGCCCGTGTAAACGCTGCCAGCCGGACCGGCCTTCGAAGGCCGAACAGCATTCCCGGACCATAGCCGCTGTTTGCCGCCTGATCGAGGAATCGGACGAGACGCCCAGGCTCGAACAACTGGCGCAAGAGGCGGGCCTGAGCGCCTGGCACTTCCATCGTCTGTTCAAGGCCGCAACCGGGCTTACGCCCAAGGGATACGCAGCGGCGCATCGCGACAAGCGCATTCGGAAGACCCTCGGCACCAGCGGTTCAGTGACGGACGCCATTTACGACGCGGGGTACAACTCGAACGGATGCTTCTACCGGACTGCCAACCAGGTGCTCGGCATGACGCCCTCAAACTATCGCGCCGGTGGCGCCCGGACGGATATAACCTTCGCCGTGGGTGAATGCTCCCTCGGTTCGATCCTCGTCGCGAAAAGCGAGCGCGGGATTTGCGCCATTCTTCTGGGTGACGACCCGGAAGCACTTACGCGCGACCTGGAAGACCGGTTCCCGCAGGCCAATCTGATCGGCGGGGACGCTGCTTTCGAGCAGTTTGTGGCGAAGGTGGTCGGCTTTGTGGAAGCGCCCGCAGTGGGCCTGGACCTCCCTCTCGATATCAGGGGCACGGCG
Organism: Bryobacteraceae bacterium; assembly: GCA_049516355.1. GTDB lineage: Bacteria > Acidobacteriota > Terriglobia > Bryobacterales > Bryobacteraceae > BOG-234. The sequence continues at coordinate 14,298 of JBEKTF010000139.1, forward strand.
TTTCAGCAGCGCGTCTGGCAGGCGCTCCAAAGGATTCCAGCCGGTTCGACAGCGAGCTACACCGAGATCGCGAG